>CAZJZO010000033.1:0-28198 GCA_964550495.1 uncultured Porphyrobacter sp.
AACTGACTCATCGCCCGGTAATCTCAGCCACAGGGCTTTTCACTCCGACCGAATCGATCTCGAACGAGGAATTGGTCGAAAGCTTCAATCGTTTTGTGCAGCTCCATAACGAGCGCAATGCCGAAGCGATCGCTGCGGGAGACATGGAAGCGCTGCAACCTTCGTCGGTCGAGTTCATCGAGAAGGCGAGCGGGATCAAAGCCAGGCACGTGATGAGCAAGGATCCGATCCTTGATCCGGAGATCATGACGCCGCGTTGGGATGAGCGGCCCGACGAAGAACTGTCGATCATGGCCGAGATAGGGGTTTTGGCGGCGAAGCAGGCATTGGAACGGGCTGGGCGGAGACCGGAAGACGTCGATGCCGTCCTTTGTGCCGCATCGAACATGCAGCGTGCCTATCCCGCAATGGCGATCGAGATCCAGCAGGCGCTCGGGATCGATGGCTTCGGTTTCGACATGAACGTCGCGTGCTCGTCGGCCACATTCGGGATTCAGACCGCTGCCGACTATGTCCGGGCGGGCAACGCGAAGAGCGTCCTGGTCGTCAGCCCCGAAATTACGTCCGGACACCTGAATTGGCGCGATCGCGACAGCCACTTTATCTTCGGCGATGTCGCCACGGCCGTGTTGGTCGAGGATGAAGCGATTGCACCGGATCGGCACTGGGCGATCATGGCGACCAAATTGAAGACAGTGTTTTCAAACAATATTCGCAACAATTTCGGCTTTCTGAACCGCACCCACCCCGACACGTCCGGCAACCCCGACAAGCTGTTTGTCCAGGAAGGGCGGAAGGTGTTCAAGGAAGTGGTCCCGATGGTCGCCCAGATGATCATCGACGAGGCGGTGAAGCTGCAGCTTGATCCTGCGACCTTGCGGCGGCTTTGGCTGCATCAGGCAAATGCGGGGATGAACCGCCTGATTGCGCAGCGTGTTCTCGGCCATGAGGCGGATGAAGACGAAAGCCCGACGGTGCTCGATACCTATGGCAACACGTCGAGCGCGGGATCGATCATCGCGTTTCACAAACACAGCGATGATCTTGCCGTCGGCGATACCGGGCTGATCTGCAGCTTCGGCGCCGGTTATTCCGCAGGAACGGTATTTGTCCGCAAAGCGGCCTGATCGCGCGATGCGAGGAATGCATCCCACGCCTTGATAATACGCTCGGACGCCCACCAGATGGCGGCCACCGCGAGCAACGAAACCAACCCGTCGACCGCATAGTGGTAGGCGAGGTGGACGCTGCTGATCCAGGTTACGAAGAAGAACACGCCGAAAAACGCACCCCAGCCCGAATGGATGCGACGCACCGCTATCCAGTAGAGGAAGGCGATTGCGCAGTGCATGCTCGGCATGGCGGTGATGCCGCTGCCCAGACCGCTGGCAGATTTTCCGTGCCATTCAAGCAGCAATTCCTGCACGTTCAGAACCATGATCGGGATCTGCTCATTGGCGGCGTAGAGATAGTCCATCTGCGCGTCGAAATGCGGATTGCCGAGCAGCGGATTGAGGAAACACGGCCCGACCGAGGCAAGCCAAGTGGCCATCAATCCGCCAACCAGCGCCCAACTGAGCATGTAGGTCATGAAGAACTGGCGCCGCAATTGGCTGTCCATCCTCGCAAACACGAAGAACATTACGCCGGGGTAAAGCAGCAGGAACCAGAGGTGATACAGCAACGCGAGAAACGCGGTGACGATCGGAAAGCCGAGCACCGGTTGCAGCACTTCCCACGCGTCGTAGCCGAAGAATATCGCCCGGTCCCATTCGATAAAGGTCTGATCCCAGGTGAATTCGTTGAACAGGGGAATGGCTGCTTTCATCTTGGAGAAGAAGGGCAGGAACACAATCGCCACCGCCAGGAGCGGGAGGCCGCTCATGACAACCTGTTTGACCGGCTTCGCGGTATAGCGCGCCTTCAGGAACGCAGTCGGGCTCTCGGGCCTGTTGCGGTTGAGCTGCCAGGCCGCATCGAACGCCACCAGGATCATCGTGAAGAGCCCGAACAATCGGGCATTCTCGATCACTCCACCAAGGCTTGGCGTCACTCCGCGTGACAGCAGCAGCGCGACGCAAGTGGCCAGCAGGACCAACCCGATCGTAAAGATTGGCAGTTCTCCGAGCCAACGACGCGCGGGAACTTCCTGAAAATGCGTGTCAGTCGAGGTGAGGGCGACGGTGCTCATTTCACGCCGGGGCCTATGGTAAACGCCTTACTAAAAAGTGAATGTTTTGGTGCATTTCGATGCCGGTCCGGTTGCTGCGCCGAACGTCTACGCAAGCGATCAATTCTGCTTTTTCCCGCCTTGCGTGCATGACGGTCGCTTGCGAGGCAGCGCGCCTGACCCTAGATGCGCTCACATGGCAGGTGAAATTCTCGACAACCAAGGACGCGGTGAAGCTGGCTGGAGCTGGCCCGCGATCCATCCGGAAGGGCGCAAATTTGGGGTTATCGCGGTGGCGGTTGCCCTGGTGCCGCTGATCCTGCTCGACTGGGAGATCATCGGCTGGCCTTTGCTACTCCTGTCTCTCGGCGTGTTCGCTTTCTTTCGCGATCCGGAGCGCGTTGTCCCTCAGGAAGACAATTCGATCGTCGCGCCGGCCGACGGTCTCGTGTCTCTGATCACCACGGTCGAACCCCCGGCCGAGCTGCAGATCGATGATGGTTCGGGGCATCCAGGTCTGCCGGCCGGGCCCGTTACTCGGGTATCGATATTCATGAGCGTGTTCGATGTGCACATTAACCGCACTCCGATCGCCGGGACCGTTCGTCGGCTGGTCTATATTCCCGGCAAGTTTGTGAATGCCGATCTCGACAAGGCAAGCGAGGAGAATGAGCGCCAGCATATCCTGGTCGAGCGCGCCGACGGCTTGCAGGTGGGCTTCACCCAGATTGCCGGGCTGGTGGCGCGCCGGATCATTCCCTTTGTAAAGCCGGGAGACACGGTGGCGAAGGGCCAAAGGGTCGGCCTGATCCGGTTTGGCAGCCGAGTCGATGTCTATCTGCCGGCAGGCACGAGCCCGAAAGTGCTGATGGGACAGAAGGTCGTCGCAGGCGAAACCGTTCTGGCTGAGCTGGGCACGCAGCTCTTGCTGGAAGGGGTGGCGCAGTAATGCCGCCTATTTCGGGCCTACACCGGTTGTGACCAAACGCCAAGACCGCCTGCGTGGATCGCACGTTCCAGCCCGCATTGGCCCGAAAGCTGCCGAAGATGAAGATGGCAATGGTGCGACCGATGGCCGTGGTCTCACGCTGCGGGCCATGCTGCCAAACGCTATCACTGCGGCGGCGCTCTGTGCGGGCCTGACAGGCATTCGCTTCGCAATCGAAGGGGAATGGCCTTACGCCATATTGGCGGTGATCCTGGCTGCCGTCCTCGACGGTGTGGATGGAAGAATCGCGCGCTTGCTCAACGCTCAGTCGCGGTTCGGCGCCGAGTTGGACAGTCTTGCGGATTCCTTGTCGTTCGGAATGGCGCCCGCGATCATTCTGTATCTCTGGTCGTTGCAGGATCTTGAGCGGGTTGGCTGGTTTGCAGCCTTGGCATTTGCGATCTGTTGCGCATTGCGGCTGGCGCGCTTCAACGCTCGCATCGACGTGGACGATCAACCCCATCGATCGGCTGGCTTCCTTACCGGTGTTCCCGCACCGGTTGGCGCCGGCCTTGCCTTTGCGCCGTTCTATCTCTGGATGGCGACCGGCAACGATGACTTCCGCGACCCGCTCGTTTTGTCGGTCTGGATCAGTCTGATCGCGGTCCTGCTGATCTCGAATATGGCAACGTTGAGCTGGGCAGCGATCCGTCCGCGTCGCGACGTACGTCTTGGTCTGATCGCTTTTGCGGCTTTGGCTTTCGCCGCCTTGCTACTGGAGCCATGGTGGACGCTGACCGCAATCAGCGCGGGCTACCTGCTGCTCATGCCATACGCGCTGTTCAAATATGGTCGGATCAAGCGGCGCCGAGCGCGGGAACTTGAGACCGCAGAGGAAGGCGACGCGCAAACGGTCGACTAGCCGATCCCGCAAAGCTTGCCTTGTGACGAAGGCGCAGCTCGCGCGCTTCGACTACAGGCACAAATCCCGCTCTGACCAATGCTCTTTCGCGTTTGATTGCAGCGAATGCCCTGCGACCACGGATCCAACAATCGGTCAATCCCAGCATGGTCGCGAGGGCAACGGTTGCGAACAGCGCGGTAAGTGAAAAGGCGATCATCGGTGTTGCTCCTTCAAGCGCCTGATTCGTAGTGCATCCCGCGTTGGTTACAGTTTGCCGTGAATCGAGCGTTCGTTCTTTGTTCCAATCCGCTTGTTCCTCATCTGTTCCAGCCTGTCAAGCAAAGAAGGCTGCGAAGAGTGCTTTTGCCGCTTTTTGACTGGATTTCTCACGAGCATACCGCTATCGGGCCGCTCTCGCTCGGACGATTCCGGGCGAAATTCACATGGAAGGCACTGCAAACCGGTGCCGCCAGCGGGGTCTCCGCCAGCGGTTCCAGCTTTCCAGAGGAACAACCGGAAGGAATTTACTTATGGCGGCCACTACCGTCACCATGCAGCAATTGATCGAGGCCGGCGCACATTTCGGCCACCAGACCCACCGCTGGAACCCGCGGATGAAGCCGTACATCTTCGGCAACCGCAACGGCGTTCACATCATCGACCTGTCGCAGACCGTGCCTTTGTTCGCGCGCGCGCTCGACTTTGTTGAGCAGACCGTCCGCGCAGGCGGCAAGGTGCTGTTCGTCGGTACCAAGCGTCAGGCGCAGGAGCCGATCGCCGAAGCAGCTCGCGCTTCGGGCCAGCACTTCGTCAACCACCGTTGGCTCGGCGGCATGCTGACCAACTGGAAAACGATCAGCCAGTCGATCAAGCGTCTCAAGACCCTTGAAGAACAGCTTTCGGGCGACACCAGCGGCTTCACCAAGAAGGAAGTCTTGCAGCTCACCCGTGAGCGCGACAAGCTCGAACTTTCGCTCGGTGGCATCCGCGACATGGGCGGCATTCCGGACGTGATGTTCGTGATCGATGCCAACAAGGAAGACCTGGCGATCAAGGAAGCAGCCGTGCTCGGCATTCCCGTGATTGCGGTGCTCGACACCAATGTCGATCCGACCGGCATCGCCTTTCCCGTCCCCGGCAATGACGACGCGAGCCGCGCGGTTCGTCTCTACTGCCAGGCCATCGGTGATGCAGCGACTGCAGGTCGCGGCGGTGCCGTGGCAGACTCGGGTGAAGACGTCGGCGCGATGGCGGAACCGCCAGCCGAAGCAGCCGAAGCCTAAGAGTTTCATTTTGTCGACGCGCTTCAATCGCGCGTCACATTCCAAGACTAACGCGCCGGGCGACCCCAAACCGGGCCCGGCGCCCAACGATTATTCGAGAAGGAAATCCCCATGGCCAATTTTTCCGTCGCTGACGTGAAGAAGCTGCGCGAAAAGACCGGTGCAGGCATGATGGACGCCAAGAAGGCGCTGACCGAGGCGGATGGCGACATCGAAGCCGCTGTCGACGCATTGCGCGCCAAGGGCCTTGCTACCGCTCAGAAGAAGTCGAGCCGCACCGCCGCAGAAGGTCTCGTCGGCGTTGCCGTTTCGGGCACCAAAGGCGTGGCTGTCGAAGTCAACTCCGAAACCGACTTCGTTGCCAAGAATGACCAGTTCCAGGACTTCGTGCGCAAGACCACTGAAGTCGCTCTGACGCTTGGCGCCGACGATGTCGAGGCGCTCAAGGCTGCCGGCTATCCGGATGGCGGTTCGGTTGCCGACAAGCTGACCGACAATGTTGCTACGATCGGCGAGAACCAGCAGATCCGTCGCATGAAGTCGATCTCGGTCGGATCTGGTGCAATCGTCTCCTACGTCCACAACGCCGCTGCTGATGGCCTTGGCAAGATCGGTGTGCTCGTCGCTCTCGAAAGCGATGCAGGCGCGGACGTCTTGGCGACGTTGGGCAAGGACATTGCACAGCATGCCGCAGCGATGTTTCCGCAGGCGCTCGACGCAGACGGCCTTGATCCCGACGTGATCGAGCGCGAGCGCGCGATCGCCAAGGAAAAGGCTGCCGAGAGCGGCAAGCCTGAGAACGTGCAGGAGAAAATGGTCGAAGGCGCGGTCAAGAAGTACGCCAAGGAGAACGCGCTGCTGAGCCAGATCTTCGTGAAAGACGGCAAGGCGACCGTTGAAGAATATGTCGCGCGCGTAGGCAACGAAGCCGGCGCGTCGATCAAGCTGGTCGACTTTGTGCGCTACCAGCTTGGCGAAGGCATCGAAGTCGAAGAAAGCGACTTCGCAGCGGAAGTGGCTGCTGCCGTCGGCGGCTAAGCCCCACGCGATTGAAATTGAGACGGCCGTCGCAGCTCAGCGCTGCGGCGGCCGTATTTCTATCAGCCAAATCTCCGGCTGGGTGAAAAGCCGGATCGGCAACAGGCTTGTACCCAATCCTCCGCTCGTCACGAGTGTTTTGCCGTGTTGCTCGACAACCCCGCACGAATAAAGCTCGCCATACTCGGACATCGTTGCAGGCGATCCGCCCCAGGGATACGCGATTTGGCCGCAATGCGTGTGTCCGGCGAGGATTAGCTCGATATCGATCGGCACAGACGGAAACACGTCCGGACTGTGTGACAGCATGATGCGTGGGCCGGTGAGCGTTTGCATCTTGCCAAGCGTGGCCTGCAAGTCGGCCTTACCCGTGAAATCGTCATCGACCCCGCCAATCGCCAACGGTCCAAACTGGCCTGCCGAGTTGGTCAGCACTTCAATCTGGTCAATCTTCGCCAGTTCCTTCGCAAGCGCTGGCCAATCGAACCAATGATCGTGATTGCCAGGAACCAGAACCACTCCAAACCTGGCATCCAGACCGCTCAGTGGCGCGACAATTTCCGCTGGTGAATACACCGTTGTCGCGGTGCGTTTTTCGCTGACCAGATCACCCGCGATAGCGATCAGGTCGGGGTGAAGCGAGTTGGTCTGCTCCACGATGCGCTCAAGACGCGATGGTGGCATATCTGGGCCCGCAACATGGATATCCGCGAGGAGCGCAATTCTCACCGGCTCGGCACCTGCCGTGAGGGCGTCACTCTCCAGACTTAGATGCTGGATGGTCGGATCCCCCATTGTGTCTGACCAGACCTTCACTGCAAACCCGCCGAGCAACAGGAGAAGGCCCAGGAGAATTATCCTTCGTTTGCTCACAGGACTGCACCCGGTCGGGTAGGTCGCTTCCCCGGTTCGGCCCGAATTTTCCTACTTCGTGACCTGGCGGTAGAATCGCTCTGGCTCTTTCGCATAGTTGACCCTCTGCCTCGTTGCAGGTGTTGGACCCGGTTCAGCATTTGCTTGTCATGCGTTCCTGACCGCGAAACGCGGAAAGTGACACACTTGTTCGCCCGGCCCTGGGTAAGCCATTGAAGTCTAATCTTTATCGGACAGGTCAGAGTTTTGCAAAATGCCCCTATACGTGTCACTTCAAGATCGCCATTTGGCACCATTTCCCTTGGCAGCAGAGTGCCTGCCGGATAAGGGCGGCGCAACGATAATTCCTGCCAGCGAGCGAACAACCTATGGCCCTTCCCGAAATCAAACGCGTTCTGCTCAAGCTTTCGGGAGAAGTGCTGATGGGGGAGCAGGAATACGGGATCGATCCCGCCTATGTTGCGCGGCTTGCCGAAGAGGTGAAGGCGGCGCAAGAAACCGGGCTTGAAGTCTGTCTGGTCATTGGCGGCGGCAACATCTTCCGTGGCGTTGCAGGGGCCGCGCGAGGGCTTGATCGGACTACCGGCGACTATATGGGCATGCTCGCCACGGTGATGAACGCGCTCGCGATGCAGAATGCGCTCGAGCAGCAAGGCGTGCCAACCCGGGTCCAGTCGGCCATTCCGATGAGCAGCGTGTGCGAACCCTACATCCGCAGGCGCGCAGAGCGGCACCTCGAAAAGGGTCGGATCGTCATCTTCGCCGCCGGCACCGGCAATCCGTTCTTTACCACCGATACGGGCGCAGCCTTGCGTGCCGCCGAAATGAACTGCGACGCTCTGCTCAAGGGAACCAGTGTCGATGGGGTTTACGACAGCGATCCCAAGCGGAATCCCGATGCCAAGCGGTTCGAGACGATCACATACGACCGGGTCTTGGCGGACAATCTGAAGGTGATGGATGCCACCGCCGTCGCGCTTTGCCGCGAGAACGACATTCCGATAGTGGTGTTTTCCATCCGAGAGAAAGGCAATGTCGCGCGCGTTTTGAGCGGCGACGGCGTCCAAACCATTGTAACAGAGGAAGCTTGATCCATGCCGCAATACGATAAGGCAGACATAGAGCGGCGGATGAATGGTGCCGTTGACGCTCTGAAAGGCGATTTGGCTGGCCTTCGCACCGGCCGGGCAAACACCACCTTGCTCGATCCGGTCCAGGTCGAGGTCTATGGCGCGATGATGCCGCTCAACCAGGTTGCGACCGTTTCGGCGCCGGAACCGCGCATGCTCAGCGTGCAGGTCTGGGACAAGTCGAACATCCTTGCGGTCGAGAAAGGGATCGCCCACGCCAACCTTGGTCTCAATCCAATGATCGACGGACAGACTTTGCGTCTGCCAATGCCGGACCTGACCGAGGAGCGTCGCAAGGAACTAGCCAAGCTTGCCGGCCAGTATGCCGAGAAAGCCAAGATCGCGATCCGCAACGTTCGCCGCGATGGGATGGAGGCGCTCAAGACCGACGAGAAAAAGAAGGAAATCTCCGAGGACGAGCGCAAGCGGATGGAGGACGAAGTCCAGAAGCTGACCGACAAATATGTCGCGGAAACCGATGAGGCGGCCGCGAAGAAGGAACAGGAGATCCTGACCCAATAGGTAGGGGTCGGGCAGGGGAGGCCAAATGGGCGACCAGCCCACGACCGATAAGGACACCGTCGGCAATGGCGCCCGACATGTTGCCATCATCATGGATGGCAATGGTCGCTGGGCCAAGAAGCGCGCCCTGCCACGGGCGATCGGTCACCAGCGCGGGGTCGAGGCGGTGCGTAGGCTGGTTCGGGCGGTTGAACCGATGGGGCTCGATTGTCTGACTCTATACGCATTCTCTTCCGAGAACTGGAAACGATCGGAGGACGAAGTCGACGATCTGATGAATTTGATGCGCAAGTTCATCAAATCGGACTTGGCCGAGTTCGTCGCAAACGATGTCAAACTCAAGATCATCGGGGATTGGCGCTCGCTGGCGCCCGACATTGTCGCCATGCTCGAAGATGCGCTCGAACAGACGTCGAAGGGTACGCAAACGCTCGCAGTGGCGCTCAATTACGGTGCTCAGAACGAAATCGCCCGCGCGGCTGCCGAAGCCGGCCGGTTGGGTGAGATTACGCCTGAGACGATTGCGGCCCAGCTGGACACGAACGACCTGCCGCCGCTCGATCTGCTGATACGTACGAGCGGTGAAATTCGCCTGTCCAACTTCCTGTTGTGGCAAGCTGCCTATGCCGAGATGCTGTTCGTCGACACGCTCTGGCCCGATTTCAAGCCCGAGCATTTGCAGCAGGCGCTGGACGATTTCGCCCGCAGGGAGCGTCGCTATGGGGGACGTTAGAGACCGGCTCGATCAGCTGACCCAGCAAGCGCTCGAAGACGCTGGTGAGGATCGCGTGGGAGGCAGCGCAGCCAAAGGCGGAGCGATGAGCGATTTGCTGATCCGCTTTGTCTCGGCAATTTTCATGGCAGCGACGGCATTTGTCGCCTTGTGGCTCGGCGGCTGGTTCTGGATCGCCTTTGTCGTCGCGCTGGCCGGGATCGTTCTGTGGGAATGGAACAATCTGGTCAAAGCCTTCGAATTGGCTCCAACAAGCGAGATTTTGTGGCTGTTTGGCGGCGCTGCCTATGTCTGTGCGGCAGCATTGGCGATGATCCAGGTCCGGATAAGCTACACCGCGCTCGAAGTCGCTCTGGTCTTCTTGTTGCCTGTCGTCGCCGTCGATGTTGGAGCCTATTTTGCCGGCCGCGCGATTGGCGGGCCGAAGATTGCCCCCAGTATCAGCCCTTCCAAGACCTGGGCGGGACTTGGCGGAGGTGCGTTGGCCGCCGGGATCGTCGCATTGACGCTTGAGATCGTCGGCTTCGGTCCAGCCGCTTCGGCGCAGTTCAGCGTGATTGGAATATTGCTGGCAATTGCCGGTGGAGCCCTGATCGCGGCTATCGCGCAGGCAGGCGACTTCTTCGAGAGCTGGATGAAGCGCCGTGCGGGTGTAAAGGACTCAAGCCATCTCATTCCCGGACATGGTGGCTTTTTTGATCGACTGGACGGCTTTCTGGCGGTCTTCTTCGTTCTGTTTATCGTCGCGATTGTGCCAAATTTGTTGGGATAATGACCTCTAGATGACTCGTTCGATTACAATCCTTGGTGCGACCGGCTCGATCGGAGGCTCGACTCTCGACCTGATCCGACGCAACCGCAAAGCGTGGCAAGTGGAAGCGCTGACGGCCAATTGCAGCGCGTCCGAACTCGCCGGGCTCGCCCGCGAATTCGATGCAAAGCTCGCTGTGGTTGGAGACGAGAGCTGCCTCGATGAACTGCGGGAGGCGCTTTCGGGGAGCGAAGTCGAAGCGGCTGGCGGCGAAGCTGCCTTGTGCGAAGCGGCGGCGCGACCGGCAGACCTGACGGTTGCGGCGATCGTTGGATGCGCTGGCTTGAAGCCGGTGATGGCAGCGATCAAACGCGGAGGCTTTCTCGCGCTTGCAAACAAGGAAGCGCTTGTTTCGGCTGGCGACGTCATGACGGCGGCCGTGCGCGAACACGAAGTGTGCCTGCTGCCTACCGACAGCGAACACAATGCCATCTTTCAGTGCCTTGCCGGGAGCAATTTCGCCGATGTGGCGCGGATCACGTTGACTGCCAGCGGTGGCCCGTTTCGAACCTGGACGCAGGAACAACTCGAAGCTGCGACTCCCGAACAGGCAGTGGCCCATCCGAACTGGGACATGGGCGCCAAGATCAGCGTCGATTCCGCGACGATGATGAACAAGGGGCTCGAGTTGATCGAAGCTCACTACATGTTCCCGGTCGGGCTCGACCGGCTCCAGATTGTCGTGCATCCCCAGAGTGTTATTCACTCGATGGTGGAGTTTCGCGACCGCTCGACGTTGGCGCAGCTCGGCCCTTCGGACATGCGCGTGCCGATTGCCTCCTGCCTCGCTTACCCGCAGCGGATGGATACGCCGCTCGCGCCGCTCAACCTTGCCGATATCGGGGAACTCACCTTTCATGCACCCGATGAAGAGCACTTTCCCGCGACCCGGCTTGCACGCAACGCGATCGTTGGTGGTGGAGGAGCCCCGGCGGTATTGAATGCGGCCAACGAAGTGGCGGTTGCGGCGTTTCTGGGCGGTCAGATTGGGTTCACACGCATTGCGGCAGTAGCCGAAGAGATGTTGAACCGCTATGCCGCGCCTGCGCCGGCTTCGCTGGAAGACGTTCTGGCGCTTGATGCGGACGTTCGCACCCGCACAGAGGAAATTTTGGAGAGCTACGCGCTTGTTTGAGTCACCACCTTTCTGGATGTACGCGGTTGGCTTCCTGCTTTTGCTGGGGCCACTGATCACGGTGCATGAGCTTGGCCACTATCTGGTGGGACGCTGGTTTGGCGTGAAAGCCGAGGCGTTTTCCGTGGGTTTTGGCAAAGAACTGTACGGTCGGACCGACAAGCACGGAACCCGCTGGAAGCTCTCCGCCTTGCCGCTTGGAGGGTACGTTCAGTTCCGGGGCGATATGAACCCTGCTTCCATTCCCGATCCGGATGCTCCGGCGGAAGAGGGCAGTTTCCAGAGTGCTGCCTTGTGGAAGCGCGCATTGATTGTGGCCGCCGGTCCGGTGACCAACCTGGTGGTCGCGATCGCGATCTTTGCGGCTTTCTTCGCGATCAATGGCAAGCCGGTACTTGAGTATGCCGAGGACTCGACCGAAGTCGCGGGCTTCTCGGAAGTTTCCGCTGCGCGAGATGCAGGCGTTCTGGTCGGAGACCGGATAGTCAAGATCGATGGGGAATCGGTTGAAGACTTCTCCGCCGTGATCGAGAAGGTCGCGCTTTATCCGAACAGGACGATCGAGCTGTCCGTGGAGCGTCGCGGGGAAGAGATTTCGTTCCCGATCACGATTGCCGGCACGGTCGAGAAAGACATGTTCGGCAACGAGATGACCATTGGCCGGATCGGAGTGTTCCGCCCCGACGACCAGCCGCCCTCGGTAACCTATGAAGAGGTGGGCGTGTTGGGGTCTATCCCGACGGCGATGGTGCATACCTGGGAAGTTTTCGAGATGATGCTTACCGGGATCAAACAGGTTCTGGTTGGAGACCGTTCGATCAAGGAACTTGGCGGTCCGGTCAAAATCGCAAAATATTCTGGAGAGCAGATGAGCCTGGGGGTTATTGCCTTCATCAATTTCGTGGCGCTCATTTCGCTTAATTTGGCATTCATCAACCTCTTGCCAATCCCGATGCTCGATGGCGGCCACCTGGCATTCTACGCTGTCGAAGCGGTCCGCCGGAAACCGGTTGGCCCACAGGCAACCGAATGGGCATATCGCACAGGCGTGGCGATAGTCTTGATGCTCATGGTGGTTGTGACCGTGAATGACGTCGTCTCGCTGCCATTCTTTGGCAGTTAGCCGGGGAAAGCGGTCAGGCGAACGCGGTCTGGGGCTTTTGCCCGCTTGATTGCGGTACGCGCATGGGGCAGAGGCAATGCGGGTCGTCACGACCCGATCGAGATGCGCCCGCGGGGAGGCGTGCCCGGCAAACGGGCGTGGTGATGACGGGTTAGACGGGAACTTTAACTTCATGAATCGATGCAGCGCGACAGGCGATCAGTCTGTCACTCCCGATAATGACACTTCCCTTGCAACTACCGCAGCGGGTCGGCTGGCCATTGCGCTCACCTGCGGCACGATGCTTGCCGGTGTGCCATACGCGGCCTTTGCGCAGGACGAAGCAGTGCCGCCTGCGACTACGGGTCAGGAAACGCCGGCTCCGACGCCAGTTCCTGCTCCGGCTCCCGTTTCGAACACCATCCGCACGATCAGCGTAGCCGGGGCAGAGCGCCTCGAGCCGACCACGATCCTGAGCTATATCCGTTTGCGGGTGGGCCAGGAGTACACATCTGCAGCAGCAGACCAGGCGCTCAAGGATCTTGGCGCGACCGAGTTGTTTTCCAACTTCTCGATCCGGAACGATGCCGGCAATGTGGTTATCTCGGTCACCGAAAACCCGGTGATCAACAGGATCGTTCTCGAGGGCAACAAACGCCTCGATAATGACAAGATCCTGCCCGAGATCAAACTCGCTCCACGGCAGATCTTCACGCGCTCGAAGGTGCGTGCGGACGTGGCGCGTATCATCGAACTTTACAAACGCCAGGGCCGGTTCGCCGCGACAGTCGAGCCGAAGATGGTGCAATTGCCGCAGAACCGCGTCGATGTGGTGTTCGAGATCAGCGAAGGGCCGAAATCCAAGGTTCGGCAGATCAACATCATCGGCAACGAGAAGTTCTCCGATGGCGAGTTGCGCGGAGAGATGGTCACCAAGCAGGCCCGTTTCACGCGCTTCTTCAGCTCCAACACCAGCTATGACCCCGATCGTCTGGCGTTCGATCAGCAAAAGCTGCGGCAGTTCTACCTGACCGAAGGCTATGCCGACTTCCGCGTCGTTTCTGCGGTGGCCGAGCTCACGCCGGATCAGAAAGACTTCATCATCACGTACGTGGTGGAAGAAGGCGAGCGCTACAAATTCGGCGCGGTCGAGGTCGACAGCCAGTTGCGAGATTTCGACAGCGATGCGCTCGGCGCCGGTCTGCCGATGGCTACCGGAGACTGGTACGATGCGAAGTCGGTCGAGGACACGGTCGAACAATTGACCGAGCTGGCGGGCCGGTTTGGCTACGCCTTTGCGGACGTGCAGCCGCGCTTCAATCGCAACAAAGACGATCTGACAATGGATATTACATTTATCCTGCGTCAGGCGCCGCGTGTGTATGTCGAACGCGTCGATGTGAACGGCAACACGCTTACGCAGGACAAGGTTATACGGCGCGAGTTTCGCCTTGCCGAAGGCGATGCATTCAACTCGCTCGGCGTGCAGCGGACCACGGCCCGGATCAACTCGCTGGGCTATTTCCAGGAAAACTTCGAAGTCAATCAGGTCGAAGGCAGCGCGCCGGACCGGATTGTGCTCGAAGCCAATGTTGAAGAGCAGCCGACCGGCGAATTGCAGTTTTCGGCCGGTTTCTCCTCGATCGAGCAGTTCATTCTTGCCGGCAGTATTCGCCAGCGGAACTTCCGCGGTCGCGGCCAGACCATCGGCCTGAGCCTCAACTGGTCGCAATTCTCGCGGCAGGCGCAAGTCAGCTTTACCGAACCGTATGTGTTCGACCGCAATATCTCTGCCGGGATCGATATTTACCGCCGGGATTTCAACAGCTTCAACTTCCAGAACCGCGAACGCAACACGACCTTCGAACAGGCGACGACCGGATTTGGCATCCGAGTCGGTGTTCCGCTCACCGAGTTCATGTCACTCGTCGGCAGCTACACGCTGAACTATGACGATGTGAGCCTCGATGAGAATCTGTTCTTCACTGATCTCAACGGTGACGGGGTGGCGGAATGCGATCCGCTGCTGGCGGGACGCTTCCTGTGCGATGCGCTGGGTGAACGCCTGAGCTCGATCGTCGGCCTCAGCCTCAACTACAACTCGCTCAACTCGCGTTTGCGCCCGACCCGCGGTCGGACGATCTCGCTGAGCACGGAATTTGCGGGCCTCGGCGGCGATGTTCGTTACCTGCGCTTCCGCGGTCGCGCCCAGCAATTCTGGAACGTTGCCAATAGCGGCTTCATCTTCTCGCTTCTCGCAGAGGGCGGCACAATTGTTCCTCTCCAGGATCGCGGCGGACCCGATGTCGAAGACATTCTGCTGACCGACCGCTTCTTCCTTGGCGAACCGCAGTTCCGTGGTTTTGACATCCGCGGGGTTGGTCCGCGGATCCTGACCCAGCCGTTCCAGATCGACGCTCAGGGCAACAATATTCTCGACGACGACGGGAATCCGCTGGTGTTTACCGACCGCAACGCGGTGCGCGATGACGCTTTGGGTGGTCGAAACTACTATCTCGCCAGAGCCGAGCTTGAAATTCCGCTTGGTACCGGTGCTCGCGAACTCGGGCTGAGGCCATCAATCTGGGTCGATGTCGGCGCGCTATGGGGGATTGATCAGCCAATTCTCCAGGATAATCCCCTCGGCGTCCAGAATGTCGATATCGATGGCAATCCGATCTTCATCGAGGATGTCCCGCGCTTCAATGACGATGGCAGCCCGGCACTCGATGGCAACGGCAACCAGATTATCGATCAGGTTGCGACCACCAATCCGATCGCGGCCGACGGCTCCGACAATGCTCGCAGCATTCGTGCCAACAGCCGCATCCGCGAAGTCTTTCTCGGCAACTCGCCGTCCCCGCGTGTCACCGCTGGCATCGGGGTAAACTGGAACTCGCCATTCGGGCCGTTCCGGATCGACTTCGCCCAGACGATCCGCAAGGTCGAGGGCGACGACGACAAAACATTCACGTTCAACGTAGGAACACAGTTCTAATGAAACTCTTTGCCAAAACGCTTGCCGCTGCGAGCCTTTCGTTTGGTGCGCTGGCTGCCATGCCTGCCGCTGCTCAGGTTCAAGGCAATATCGCCACGCTCGACATCGGTCGCGCAGTTATCGGCACAAGCGCGCTTCAAACTGCATACCAGCAGGTGTCGACCACCTATTCGGCGCAAATCGAAACGCGGCGGACGAAGACCCAGGAGCGTCAGACCATTCTCCAGGGTTTCGATACTAATGGCGACAATGAAGTAAACGACGCGGAATTGCAGGCGGCTCAGGCGAGCCCGCAATTCACCCAGTTGCAGACTGTCGAGGCTGAGATTCAGCAGCTCACCAACCAGATTGACGCGGCCCGTATCTTTGCGATCGAGGAAATCCTCAAGCAGTATCCTGCTGCCTTGCAGGAAGTGGTGACGACCGGTCAGATCCAGATGGTTATGGCGCCAAACACGGTTCTGTATGCACAGCCTGCTGCCGATATCACTCAGCAAGTCACGACGTCTCTGAATGCCAAAGTGCCGCAGGTTGGCATCGTCCCGCCAACGGGTTGGCAGCCGTCACGCCAGGGCGTGCAGCTGTTCCAGGAAATTCAGCAGACGCTCGTAGCCGCTCAGGTTCTGCAGCAGCGTCAGCAGGCTGCACAGCAACAACAAGCGACTGGCAACACTCAGGCACCTCAGGGGCGCTAAGCTCCGAGCAAAACCGAGCAGAGGCAGGGCATGAGCGACGACCAAGGCACCAAAGAGCCGATCGTGGACTACGACATCCACAAGATCCTCAAGGCCCTGCCGCATCGTTATCCGTTATTGCTGGTCGACAGGGTGAAGGAAATTCACCTCAATGAGCGTATCCATGCGGTCAAAGCGGTCAGCATGAATGAAGAGTTCTTCCAGGGACATTTCCCCGGGGCTCCGATCATGCCTGGCGTGCTGCAGATCGAAGCGCTCGCGCAGGCGGCAGCGATCCTCGGCATCGAGACTCTGGAACTCGCTGGCACCGGCAAGCTGGTGATCTTCATGGGAATAGATGGAGCAAAGTTCCGCGCTCCAGTCACCCCAGGGTGCCTGCTCGATTTGGAAGTGGAGTTCGTGCAGCAACGCCGCACGATCTACAAATTCAAGGGCAAAGCGAGTGTCGAAGGCAAGACGACCTGCGAGACCGAATTCACGGCGATGATCGCCGACCCGCCCGGGGATTAAGCTTGCAATTCTGGCGCGCGGCGCTATGTGCGCCGCTTCCCAATTCAACAGCGCATCCGGTCGGAACCGGTGAAAGCTACGAAGGACAAAGACGATGAAAGCCGAAGGGCACCCCGAATACCACATGATCACGGTCAAGATGACCGACGGTACCGAGTTTCAGACGCGCTCCACCTGGGGCAGCGAAGGCGACACGCTTGCGCTTGATATTGATCCGACCAGCCATCCGGCATGGACTGGCGGTCAGAAGCAGATCCAGGAAGGTGGCCGCGTCGCTGCATTCAACAAGCGCTTTGGTGGATTGTCGCTCAAGAAGTAAGCTTCATTCGAACTTTGCGGTCGCCAGATCGCAGACAATAAGGCGGTCCAGCGGGCCGCCTTTTTTGATTCAGACCCGCTCAAGCGGAATATGCGGGCCGCCGGGCACCTCGATCTCGATCGTGTCGCCCGCTGCGATGTGTCCCCCTTCCACCGCGATTGCCATTATTCCCGCCTTGCGCACGACCCTGCCTTCGGTCTTGACCGCGACCTCCTTTAGCAGGCCGGGCGCGAAGGCTTCGATCTGCGCACAGGGATTGCGCAGTCCAGTGACCTTCAAGACTACTTCCGCACCGATACGCAACACCGTGTCGCGCCCCAGTCCCAGCAAATCGATCCCCCGCGTGGTGATGTTTTCGCCAAGGTCGCCAGCGCTTAGGGCAAATCCCCTGTCCGCCAGTTCATCGAAGAGCTCGGCATGGATCAAGTGCACCTGCCGCAGATTGGGCTGATCGGGATCGGCGCGAACGCGCGAAAGGTGCTGGACCTTTTCGCCGGCATGCGCATCCCCGCGCACCCCAAGACCGGCAATGATCTCGATCCGGTCTGTTGGCGATTTGGAGAATCGGTGTTCGCCGTCTCGGCAGACCGCGATCACTTCTCCCATATGATCAGGCGCACGCGATGCAGCGCGTTGCGATCGGGCGTGCTTCGAGTCGTTCACGTGAAATGTCCTTGCCGCAATTCGCGCAAGTACCATACTTACCATTCTCGATCCGCGCGAGCGCAAACCTGATCTGCTGGATTTCGGCACGCAACACTTCGTCAACGCCTTCGAGCGCCTCGTCGTCGGCTAGGTCGATCGCTTGCTCGCTCCAATCGTCATCGAGTGGGTGCCGCAAGTCGTCTTCGATCACCTCAGCGCGCCCAAGCAAATCGTCGAGCCGAAGGTGCAATTGTTCAGCTATGTTCCGATACTCGCTCATACGCCTCTCCATCAAACTGAATGCAGGCTGCGATCGCTGGTCGTCGTCGATCGCTAGCCCCTGTCACATCAGCTTCCTAGGCAACACCGAGACGAGAGGCCTTGATCTGGATCAATTTTATCTGCGTCATTGGTTGACCGACCTGCATGAATATCCGCTGCAACCGTCGCCTACTCCCAGCCCCATGGTTTCTCGCGATACCACTTGGTGATCACGTATTTCAGGCCCTTGCGCACTTTCATGCCGTGATGGAGCGTAGCCGGATTGACGCTGCCATCGAGGCGCTTGTTGTTCCAGCACAGCAATTTGCCAGCCTCGGGCTGGAATGTCTTTCCGATCACCTTGAATCGCGTCGCGCCGCCGGCCTCGACATCATTGAGATAGATCATGAAAGTCCACGTGCGGTTTCCGGCGACCGAACAGAATTTCTCAAAATCCGGGCCGCCCGGTGTGAAATAGTCGGTATGCGCCTTGAACTCCTGACCAATGTCGTAGCGTTGGCCCTGCAGTGGCTCGCCGTGGGCCGGGTCGATGCTATTCAGTTCATGCAGCAAGTCTTCAAGCCGCTTCACCGCTGGTTCCTCGATTGCGAGATCGCAGGTCTCGCTGGTTCGAAAATAGTCGTCACCGTTGGAATCAGCCACCGTGGAAGGGCGCCGGTCCTTGTCGATCAGTTCGATCAGCTGTTGGCAAAGCTCTGGGTCGACAAAATCTCTGACCTGAAACAGTTCGATCTTCGGATTCGGTACGCGCTGCACCCCTTCGCGAGACAGGAGCAGTTCGGCAGAAGAATCGCCCGGCGTCAGCATGGCGACAACGATAGGGTTGGAGTGGCTGCAAGCAAGCCATGAATGGCTCTTGAAATATTCTTGCGCGACGGTTGGTGATATACAGTTTTCGCTTCCCTTAACTGGCGCTTTGTGCAACAGGCTCGCGCCGCTTGGAAGTGCTCTTGACCGGAGCCGCATCAAGCGTAAACCGCCCCCCTTGCGCGGACTTGGCAACGGCCATGTGGTTGTGTTGGGGCGGGGCGTGTGGCGATCGTAGCTCAGTTGGTTAGAGCGCCGGTTTGTGGTACCGGAGGTCGGGGGTTCGAGACCCCTCGATCGCCCCATTCTTCCAGCCAGCACTATCGGGCCCGACAACCGCGTCGTGAAGCTTGTGAGGCGTTTGGCGTATGACGGCATTTTGGACTGAGCCCGATTTCGATGAGCACGAAATGGTTCATTTCGTGCATGATCGTGAAAGCGGTCTGACGGCCATTATCGCGGTCCATTCATCGCATCTGGGACCGGGCGCCGGGGGCACGCGGTTCTGGCACTACCCCGATCCCAAGGATGGATTGCGCGATGCGCTGCGGCTGTCGCGCGGCATGAGCTACAAGAACGCGATGGCCGGCCTGCCTCTTGGTGGTGGCAAGGCTGTCATCATTGCCGACGAGACCAAGAAGAAGTCCGCCGATATGCTCGCCGCATTTGGCAACGCAGTTGAGGCGCTCGGCGGGCGTTATGTGACGGCGGAAGATGTCGGCATGAGCGAAGCGGACATGGTCGCGCTCGCAAACCGCACCGCGCATGTGTCGGGCTTGCCGGCAACCGGCGAAGATGCGGCAGGAGGAGACCCGGGCCCGTTCACCTCGATAGGAATCTACCACGGAATCAAGGCGGCTGTCCGGCACAAGCTTGGCAAGGACAGCGTCGCCGGCGTGCACATTGCGGTTCAGGGAATCGGCAGTGTGGGCGGCGGTGTCGCGAAGCTGCTCGCCAAGGACGGGGCCAAGCTGACGATAGCCGATATCAGGCCAGAAACCGCAGACGCCCTGGCCGCGGAACTGGGCGCAAAAACCGTCGCGGCGGACGCCATTATGAGCGTGCCTTGCGATGTTTTCAGCCCGAATGCGCTCGGCGCCATTCTCGACGATGAAGGCATTGCCCGGCTCGATACGGCGATCGTGGCTGGTGGAGCCAACAACCAGCTGGCGCGTGCGCATCACGGACAGGTTCTGTTCGACCGCGATATCCTTTTCGCCCCAGACTACGTCATCAACGCAGGCGGCATAATTTCCGTCGCGATGGAGTATCTTGCGCGCCAAGGCAAAGTTTCCGGCGACATCAACGAGGTGCGCAAGCGGATTGCGATGATACCTGATCGGCTCGAAGAGATCTGGCAGGAAAGCGACGCTTCCAAGACCTCACCTGATGTGGTGGCCGATCGCATGGCGCAGAAGCTGATCGGTCGTTGAGACCGGTCGACGCGGTTCCGCATATTTGCATGGTTCGCAGGTGATCTTGCGTGCTTTGCGCCCTTGCGAGGACCGCCCAGCACACTAATACGATTGGTGAGGCCGCCGACCCATGCATTTCTACGCCAATCCGACCCGGTTCCTGACACTTGCAAAGTGGCTCACGCCGCTGTGCCTGTGGGGCGGCGTCTTGCTGGCAGGCGGAGCGACGGTCTGGGGGCTGACCAGCGTTCCGCCCGACCGCCTGATGGGTGACAGTGTCCGCATCCTTTTCATCCACGTGCCGAGCGCATGGCTGGGGATGGGGGGCTGGGCTGGCCTCGCTGTTGCCAGCGGCGCCTTGCTGATCTGGAAGCATCCGCTTGCGGGAATCGCCGCGCGGGCGATCGCGGCTCCGGGGATGGTGTTTACTGCGATTTGCCTTGCGACCGGTTCGATCTGGGGAAGGCCGACCTGGGGTACCTGGTGGGGATGGGATGGGCGTCTGACCAGCATGTTGGTGCTGCTGTTCCTGTACGCGGGCTATATTGCGCTTTCGCAGGCAAGTGATCGCGAAGGTGGCTCGGCCAAGATCGCGGCCATATTCGGGTTGGTTGGCGCTATCAATGTCCCGATAGTCAATCGATCCGTCGTGTGGTGGAACTCGCTCCATCAACCGCCAAGTATCACCGTCGGACAAAGCGCGATCGACCCGGTGTATCTGTGGCCGTTGCTGGTTGCCGTGATCGGCTTCTCCTTGCTGTTTGGCGGGATCGTGCTGATGCGAATGCGCACACTGATTGCCGAGGCGCAGGTTGAAGCGCGGCTGCGTCGTCGCGCGCGCGATGACGAAACACCGATGCCGAACACTTTGGCAGGAGAAGCGTGATGCGCGAAGCGCTCGATCATTGGGACTTCGTATTGGCTGCCTACGTCATCGGCCTCGGCGGACTCGCGGCGCTGGTCATCTGGAGTTGGCTGGGCATGCGCCGGGCAGAGTTCCGCCGAGACGAGGTGAAGCGTCGATGAAAGCCAAACATCAACGATTGGCACTCGTCATCATGGCGGTGATTGCAATTGTGGCCGCCGGCCTGATCGCCGCATGGGCGCTGCGAAATCAAGCCAACTACTTCTATTTGCCCGAACAAATGGTTGCCGATCCGCCTGCGGTGGGCCAGCCTGTGAGGCTGGGCGGCATGGTGCAGCCCGGCTCGCTCAACACCGAGGCCGATGGTGTTACAGTTGCGTTTGTCGTGACCGGAAACGAGGCCAGCACCGTGGCCGTCAGATATAGCGGGATCCTGCCCGACCTGTTCGTGGAAGGGTCGGGTGTCGTGGCCGAAGGAAGCCTGCAGGGCGACGGTACGTTTCTCGCGACCGGCCTGCTCGCCAAACACGATGAGAATTACGTCCCCAAGGAGCTTGAGGGACTTGAAGGCCACAACGCCGCGGATGCGGTGGCCGAAACTACCGTCGGCCTGGATTAAGGCGCGATGACCCGATGATCGCAGAGATTGGCCTTGCCGCCCTTTGGCTCGCCACGGCACTTGCTGCATTGCAGCTTGTTTCCGGTGTTCTGGCGCTGCGTGAACAGGATGGTGTCGAGCCACAGATTGCGATCTACGCGCGACCGGCCGCCATTGTGCAGGCGGGACTTGCGATCCTGGCATTTGCCACGCTGCTCTATGCCTTTGCCGTGACGGACCTTTCGATCAAGCTGGTTGCCACCCATTCGCACTCGCTGAAGCCGTTTTTGTACAAACTCACGGGAACATGGGCCAATCACGAAGGCTCGATGTTGCTGTGGATTGCGGTGCTGGCATTGTCCGGCGGACTGCTCGCGGGGTTCGAGCGCAGGTTGCCGGTGCGAACGATGAATGCGACCCTGGCTATTCAGGGCTTCGTCGCGCTCGGGTTCTACGCCTTCCTGTTGCTTGCTTCCAATCCGTTTGAGCGGCTTCCCACGCCGGCAGCCGAGGGTGTCGGACTGAATCCGCTCCTGCAGGACATCGGATTGGCACTGCATCCGCCTACGCTGTACATCGGCTATGTCGGACTGTCGGTCGCTTTCAGCCTCGCAATGGGGGCCCTGCTCACTCGCCAGGTCAATCCCGCCTTTGCGCGGGTGCTGCGCCCCTGGGTGCTGGGCGCGTGGGTGTTCCTCACTCTGGGCATAACCGCTGGCAGCTATTGGGCGTATTACGAGCTTGGCTGGGGCGGCTGGTGGTTCTGGGATCCGGTTGAGAATGCTTCTCTGATGCCGTGGCTTGCCGCCACTGCCTTGTTGCATTCGGTCAGCGTCCTTGCCGCTCGCGATGCATTGCGAACGTGGACGATCATGCTCGGAGTGTTGGCCTTTTCGATGAGCATGCTCGGGACGTTCCTGGTGCGATCCGGCGTGTTGACGAGTGTGCATGCCTTCGCCGTCGATCCCGAGCGCGGGACGTTCATCCTGGTTCTTCTCGGTATCTATATCGGGGGAGCGCTCGCGCTCTTCGCTGTCCGCGCCCATTCCATCGCCGAAGGCAAAAGGTTCGAGATGGTCAGCCGCGAAGGCGCATTGGTCTTCAACAATGTGATGCTTTCGGCGATCCTCGCCATCGTCCTGCTCGGCACCCTCTACCCGCTGCTGACCGAGGCCTTCGATGTACGGGTGTCTGTCGGACCACCCTATTTCAACCCGGTAGGAGCGCTGTTTGCAGTGCCAATGTTCCTGGTGATGGCTGTTGGCCCACTGCTGCGCTGGAAGGCGGACAAGCTCGGGCGCGCGAAGCTCGAACTCGCGATACTGGGGGCAATTGTCGTTGCGACAACCGGACTGATCCTTGTTCTTGGCAGCTATGGTCTGCTTCCCGTCATCGGGTTGGCATTGGCTGCGGCTTTGGCCGTGGCCGCATTTTTGCCGCTGCGCCAGCGCAAGATATCCCGAGTGCCGCTTTCGGTATGGGGCATGGTGATGGCGCATTTCGGAGTGGCAGTGGCCCTGTTCGGAATGGCCAGCGAAAGCGCCTTTACCGAGGAACGGCTCGCGGCTCTTGCACCCGAAGATGCGACCACGGTCGGCGACTGGAATATCGTGCTCGATGGTGTTGATCCTGTCGCCGGACCGAACTGGACCGCGCTTGAAGCCAGGATCACGGCCGAGCGCGGAGGCAGTCCGGTAGTACTGGCTCCGCAGGCGCGCAGTTTCTGGGCTCCGCGCCAAGCCACAAGCGAGGCGGCGCTCCACACCCAGTGGGACGGTCAACTCTATGCCGTGATCGGTGACACCGCCGGGACGGCGCCCGACGGCACGCAACGCTGGCAGATCCGTGTTTGGTGGAAACCATTCGTCACTTTCATCTGGTATGGCGGATTGCTGATCGGGTTTGGCGGGATTCTCTCTATCATCGGTCGCTTGCGGACCGATCTGCGGCGCCGTTCGGCAGTGCGCCTCGGAGAAGCTCGGAGGCAAGAGCTTGATCGACTGGCTGCTGCCACGGCAGCGGAGGCGGCATGATGCGATTGGCCTACGTGATCCCGCTCGCTATCTTTCTCTTCATCCTCGGTCTGGGTGGCTACATGCTCACTCAGCCGAAGACAGAGACAATTCCTTCGGCAATGATCGCCAAGCCTCTGCCGGACTTCGAACTTCCGCCTGCAACAGTGGGGGTTGAAGGTGCGACACGAGAGGACTTCGTTGGCGGCGAGCCGAAACTGCTCAATATCTGGGCGAGTTGGTGCATTCCGTGCATTGCCGAGGCGCCGCAGCTCGAAGCTCTGAAAGAAGAGGGTGTCGAAATTATCGGCATAGCCATTCGTGACACGCCGGAAGATGTGACACGCTTTCTCGAACGCCACGGCAACCCCTACACCCGCATCGGTGCCGACGAGATCTCTGCGCTCATGCTTGAGATCGGAGCATCGGGTGTTCCCGAGACCTACGTAATCGATGGGCAGGGCAACATTCGCTACCAGCATATTGGCGACATCCGGGAAGAGCATGTCCCGCTGCTGCTCGAGAAGCTTGAGGAAGCGCGATGATGCGGTCGCTGGCTCTCGCTTTCATCGCAGCTATCGCCTTGGCGATGCCCGCTATCGGGCAGGACGACCTGCCGCCTGCGCCCTACGCCTACACTCAGCTTGAAGACCCTGCACAAGAAGCACTGGCGCTCGAATTGATGGAGACCTTGCGCTGTCTCACTTGTCAGTCCCAAAGCATTGCTGACAGCGATGCGCCGATGGCTGGCGATATGCGCCATCAGGTGCGCAGCAGGATTGCAGCTGGGGAAGATCCCGAGGCCATTCGCGCGTGGTTGGTGGAGCGCTACGGCGATTATGTCAGCTATTCGCCGGAGGTAAGCGCGAGCACCTGGCCGCTATTCGCAATTCCGGTTGTGCTGTTGCTGACCGCCGCCTTTGTCTTGTGGCGCCGCCTTGGTCGGCGTCGGCGCGGCGATACTGCAGCATGAGTGGCTGGTTGATCGTCTGCTGTCTGGCGGCACTGGCGTTTGTCGTTGGAGCAATGATCCTGCGCCTGCCGCGCGAGGGCTGGACGCTGTTTGCGGCGGCTTTGATCTTTGGCCTTGCCGGCTATGCCTGGCAGGGTTCGCCAGATCTCCCATCAAGCCCGAAGTCCATGCAGTCCCGTGCCTTGCAGTCCGGGCAAGAGCTGATCGAAGTGCGCCGCGAATTGTTCGGCAAGGACACTCAGATCCCTGCCTATCTGCTCACGTCCGATGCCTTTGCGCGTAAGGGTCGGTTTGGCGATGCAGCGCGATTCCTAAGACGTGCGCTGGTTGAAAATCCCGGTCACACCGAAGGCTGGGTCGCCTTGGGGATCGCTTTGGTGGAGCATGGCGAAGGCGTCGTCACTCCAGCTGCTCGCGAGGCGTTCGATCGCGCCGTGGCAAGCAGTCGGGGGAATCCGGCACCCGCATTCTTCCTCGGAACAGCCTATTTGCGCAGTGGTGAAGTGCGAGAAGCGCGCGCTGTTTGGGGAGAATTGCTCAACGAAGCACCTTCAGACGCTCCTTGGCGGCCGGGGCTGGAGCAGAGGTTGGAGGCCCTCGACGCGATGATCGCGAATGCCCCAATGTTGCAAGGTCGTTGACCGAGCTGTGCGCTCCATGTTGCAGGCGCGAAGAGTCGGTGCTAGGGGCCGCGACCTTGCGAAAATTCGCAATCGGGGGCGCGAACCGGACCCAAGCTTGGGCAGGCTCGTGAAGGGCAGTACCGGAGATCGGGAAATCCAATTGGCATGAGCGAAACTGCATCAACGCCGGCACATCAGCCTCCCACCGGAGGCAAAAGCCACAGCGCGTCCAAGACCGCGCTGGCGGTCGGCGCGATCGGCATCGTCTTCGGCGATATTGGAACCAGCCCGCTTTACGCCTTCCGCGAAACCTTCGTCGGCCCGCACCCCCTTGCTCTGGACCAGGCCCATGTGTTGGGCGTCATCAGCCTGATCTTCTGGTCGATGACGCTGGTGGTGGCGATCCAGTATGTCACCATCCTGATGCGTGCCGACAACAAGGGGCAGGGCGGCTCGCTCGCGCTCGTCGCGCTGATCTCGAGTCAGCTCAACAAATCCAAATATGGCTGGGTTGCGCTGCTACTCGGGGTGTTTGCGACTTCGCTGTTCTATGGCGATTCCATGATTACGCCCGCGATTTCGGTGCTTTCTGCGGTCGAGGGCCTGACCGTAGTCGATCAGGGTCTCCAACGCTTCGTCATACCGATTGCCTTGGGCCTACTCGTTTTCCTGTTCATGCTTCAGAAGCGCGGAACGGCGAAGGTCGGGGCGCTGTTTGCGCCGGTGATGATCGTCTATTTCAGCGTCATTGCCGCGCTTGGTGCATGGCAGATCATTCAGACGCCGACGATCCTGTGGGCGCTCAATCCCTATCACGCAGTCAATTTCTTCGTGCTCGATGGCTGGCTGGCCTTCCTCGCGCTCGGATCGGTCGTGCTCGCCGTAACCGGGTCGGAAGCTTTGTATTCGGACATGGGGCACTTCGGACGCGGGCCAATGCGGCTTTCGTGGTTCGGTTTCGTCATGCCGTGCCTGCTGCTCAATTATTTCGGCCAGGGCGCGATGGTGATCGGATTGCCGCCCGAACAGGCTGCGCAAGCGATCCAGAGCCCGTTCTTCTTCCTCGCCAGCGAGGAGTGGCGCTTGCCGCTCGTGCTGCTTGCCACGGTCGCGACATTTATCGCCAGCCAGGCGGTTATCTCCGGCGCGTTCTCGATCACTCATCAGGCAATCCAGATGGGCTACATTCCGCGCCTCTCGATCCGCCACACCAGCGAGACCGAAGGCGGCCAGATCTATATTCCGGTGGTCAATTGGGCGCTGATGGTAGCGGTCATCATCCTCGTCCTGACATTCCAGAACTCCTCAAACCTTGCCAGCGCCTACGGTATCGCCGTGACGGGCGCGGTCACCATCGACACGCTGCTGATGGCGGTGCTGCTGGTCGGCGTTTGGAAGTGGAAATGGTGGTATGCCGCTCCGCTGGTGCTGCTGTTCCTGATCGTCGACGGAGCCTACTTCGCGGCAAACCTCACCAAGGTGCCCGATGGCGGCTGGTTCCCGCTGATGGTCGGATTCATCGCCTTCCTGCTGCTCACCACTTGGGCGCGCGGCCGGAAGCTGATGCGCGAGCGGATGAGCGAAGTCGCACTGCCGATGGAAATCTTCGCCAAGTCGGCCAAGAATTCCGCGCTGCGTGTGCCAGGCACGGCGATCTTCATGGCTTCGAGCACTGCGGGCGTTCCCTCTGCGTTGCTGCACAATATCAAGCACAACAAAGTGCTGCATGAACGGGTGGTGATCCTCACCGTCGACATACAAGACGTCCCGTATGTCGATCCGGCTCAACGCTGCGAATACAAGGATATGGGCGACGGTTTCTATCGTGCCATCCTGCATTACGGGTTCATGGAAGAGACCAATGTGGTCGAAGGCCTCAAGAGCATGAACCAGTTCTGCGGCGGCGAGTTCGAGATGATGCACACCAGCTTCTTCCTCTCGCGTCAGACGCTGCTTGCCAGCGACAAACCGGGAATGCCGATCTGGCGCGAGAAGATATTCGCCTGGATGCTGAGGAACAGCGCGAGCGCGATGGACTTCTTCAAGCTGCCTACCAACCGCGTGGTCGAGTTGGGGAGCCAAGTGGAGATTTAGGCCAGCTTCTTGGCGCGCGCCTAGTTGTATCGCGCTTCGACCTTCTCGCCCTGCTTCCCGACCGCAACCGTCTCCACGCTTGCCCGCAAGTCTTCCAGATAATCGTCGATCACTTCGGCGTGTTTCGGGGAGAGCATCAGGTGCAGGCTGGGTGGGTCGACTGTGATCGAAGTGAACCAGCCTTTGCGGTACATCTCGCCATAGATTGCGAAATTGTCATGCTCAGGATGGCGGAAGGCGACGAGGCCAAGGAGCGGCTTGCCAAGCACTTCAAAACCCAGAGCCTCAAACCCCTTTTCCGCCCGTTCCCGGGTTTCGCACACCGATCCCTGCTTCTCACGATAGCCTTCGACACCCAGGTAATTCATCACTGCCCAGGCCGCGGCAATCGCGCCGCCGGGCCGGGTGCCGGCAAGGGTTGGCGTGGTCATCGGGGCGCCGCTCCAATTGCGCGCGTCGAACGGCATGTGGGCGTACAGATCTTTCGAGCGGAACAGGACGGTCGAGGCCCCTTTCGCGGCATAGCCATATTTGTGGAGATCGGCGCTGATCGATTGAACCCCCACCACTTCGAAATCGAATGGCGGAACCGAAATGCCGTTCATTCGCGCAAATGGGGCGAAATAGCCGCCGACACAGGCATCGGTGTGCAACCAGATATCCTTCGCTTCAGCGATCTCGCCCAATTCGGCGATGGGATCGATGATGCCGTGCGGGAAGTTGGGTGCAGAGC
>CAZJZO010000034.1:0-13046 GCA_964550495.1 uncultured Porphyrobacter sp.
CCTCGTCGAGAGCAACGGCCCGACTTACGACCTGGGATCGGTGCTCGCGGTCAACAACAAGCTCGATCTGATAACCCGCAAGTGCACCCTGCCAAACGACATGGTCCCGGTCGAAAAATGGGCAAGCATGCCGCGCTGGACATCGAATTCGATCCTCAGCACCGACCTTGGCGTTCCGGCGCCGTTCAAGGGGGTGTTCGACAAGGCCAAGACATCGGTGGATGCCGGAATCAACTTCCAGTCCGCCAGCATCTACCAGATCGAGGATATCGGTCAGCGCTTCCTCGCGCGCGACGAGATGGACACGTTTGTACGGCGTGGCGATTGCGGGGACTATCTCAGCACGCTCAGCGAACCCGTCGTGTTCGTTCGCGGTATTATCTATGGGCGGGAAACGCTCAAGTCGGCGAAAGGCTTTGGCACAAGTCTCGATCTGCGCATTGTCGAGGAGGAAAGCGGGCAATTGCGCTTCAAGTATGACAGTTCGGGAGCCTACGAGCTTTCCGACGCATCGGTCATGCCGAAATTTGCGATTATGGCCAAGATCCTGCCTGCACAGATTGCCGTCACGGGATCGCGGCTCAATTCCGTCGTTGTTGGTGGTGGTGGACCCAGCGGGGACGGCACCGGCGATTCTGCCGTCGATTACCAAGTCAGCCCGGCCCCGCCAGCAAGCGGCGAACCCGACGAGTATTCTATCGACGCAGATGTGCGCATCCGGCCTGAAAGCGAAGTTGTGGTCGCGGCCCAATCGCGCTCGGATCTTGTGCGGGTCCGGTTCGCGCCGCTCTCGGACGAAGAAGTCGCTCAGATAGAGCGCGCTCTGCCGAGCAATTAGGCCGCCCGCTCGGGGAAGCGGACGGCCTCTTGCACCGCTCGATCAGAAGCGGAAACCGACGCCTGCAGTCAGGCGCAAAGTGTCGAACGAGATTGTGTCCACATTGCCGCGGATCGAAATCTGACCGACCGGCACTTCAACGCCGGCGCCGACGAGGTAGTCGCCGACCGTCGTATCGATGCCGAGATCGTCTTCGTCGAACAGATCGCCGTCAACGCCTGCAAGTTCTGCAGCATCGACATCGACCCACTGGTATCCGCCACGCAGATAGACCTTGGTGCCGTTCTCGGCCTTGTAGCCCAGGCGTCCGGACACGCCGTAATCGGCATCGATCGCGTCGGTTCCGATATGGGCATTGCCTTCCACGCCGACAAAGAAGTTCGACGAAACCGGAACGTCGACGGCAAGATAGCCGCCGAAGATCGCGCCGCTGTCGCTGGCGTCCGGGCCGGCAATGTCTTCGAGGCCTTCGACACCAAGATCGTGATAGCCGGCGCTGGCGCCGACAGTCACTTCAGCTTCCTGCGCGAAGGCCGCGCTCGGCGCTGCAAACGCCGCGAGCGCGGCGAGCGAGGTAAGAGTGATTTTCTTCATTCTTGTTTCCCTTGAACAGTTGCCCAGGGGGCGAGCAACGAGCGGGAAGTAGGTGCAAGAATCTTTCACTCAAGTGAATGATTCCACCAATGGTTCACTCAGGTCGACAGACGGGAAAGGTGTTGCAAATCAGCACCATAATGCGACTCACTCGCGCAGACGCCAGCCTGTCTTGAAGATGTAGGCGATGATCATCGTGCACACTGCAAGGAACGCCAAGGTAAGTCCCAACGATACGCCGATCGACACATCAGCAGTGCCGTAAAACGTCCAGCGCAGGCCGCTGACGAGGAAGGCAATCGGGTTAGCCAGGGCGATAGTGTCCCAAGGTTCGGGAAGCATATCGAGCGAGTAGAACGTACCACCGAGGAAGGTCAGCGGCGTGAGAATCAGCAGCGGGATGATCCCAAGCTTCTCGAAACTGTCGGCCCAAACGCCCAGAATGAATCCGAACAACGAGAAGCTGGCGGCTACCAGTATGATATAACCCGCCGCCAGCAACGGGTACTTGATCTCATAATCGACGAAGAAGGTTGCAGTGCCGAGAATGATCGCGGCAAGGATCAGGCTCTTGGTCGCAGCCGCGCCGACGAACCCGATCAGCGTTTCGGCCACGCCCACGGGTGCAGATAGCAATTCGTAGATCGTGCCGGTGAATCGCGGCATGTAGATCCCGAAGCTCGAATTGCTGGTGGTCTCCCCCAGCAGAGTGAGCATCAGCAATCCGGGAATTATGAAAGCACCATATTCCACACCGTCGATCGCTGGCATGCGGCCGCCGATCGCCGATCCGAACACAATGAAATACAGCGAAGTCGTAAGCACGGGCGCCAGCAGAGACTGGAATGCGGTGCGAAACGCCCGCATCAGTTCGCGTTGGTAGATCGCCCAGGCGCCACGCAGGTTGAAACCCATCATGCCGCCTCCTGCTCGGAGACAAGCCCGACGAAGATATCCTCGAGCGAGCTATCGTGAATGTCGATCCCGCGATAATCGATCCCTGCCTGGAACAGGGCCTTGGTGAGCGCGGCGACTTCTTCGCGGCCTTTGCCCGAACCGTCGCCGCCGCGATAGCAGATCTCGAGCCCGTCTTCGCGCAGTTCGACCGGGAATTCGGCGATGGCGGGCGGCAATTCGGCAAGCGGCTCAGCAAGGGCGATCAGCGCTTCAGTCCGTCCCAGCCGCTCCATCATGGCGCTCTTTTCATCAACCATCAGAATCTGGCCTTTGCGGATGATCCCCACCCGATCGGCCATTTCTTCGGCTTCCTCGATGTAATGCGTGGTCAGGATGATCGTGGTGCCGCGCTCTCGCAAGGCGGAGATCTGCGCCCACATGTCCTTGCGCAGTTCGACATCGACACCGGCAGTGGGCTCGTCGAGGAACAGCAATTCGGGCTCGTGAGCCAGGGCCTTGGCGATCAGCACCCGTCGCTTCATCCCGCCGGATAGCTCTCTGATCTGACTGTCGCGCTTGTCCCACAGTGTGAGCGAGCGCAGCACTTCCTCGATCCGTGCCTTGTCGGGTGGATGCCCGAACAGCCCGCGCGAATAGGACACAGCGCGATAGACGGTCTCGAACATGTCGGTGTTGAGTTCCTGCGGCACCAACCCGATCCGCGCCCGGGCGGAGCGCCAGTTGCGCGCGAGGTCATGGCCAAACGCCGTGATCGTACCGCCGCTCGACCGCACCAGGCCGCACACCGCGCCAATCAGCGTGGTCTTGCCCGCGCCATTAGGGCCGAGCAACGCAAAGATTTCGCCTCTACGGATCTCCAGATCGACCGCATCCAGCGCTTTGACGCCGCCCGAATAGACCTTTGTCAGGCCTTCAATCTTCAGAATTGTCTCGCTCACCCTTGCCATTTGGCACACGCGGGTTCGATTGCAAGCGCGACCTAGGGCAGAAGCAGCGAAGAATCGCCGTAGGAGTAGAAGCGATAGTGGTTTTCGATTGCATGCCGGTAGGCCGCCAGCATGCGCTCGCGGCCCATCAATGCGCTGACCAGCATCATCAAGGTCGATTTCGGCAGATGGAAATTGGTCATCAGTCCATCGACGCCATTGAACCTGTAGCCCGGCGTAATGAAAATGTCGGTGTCGCCTTCGAACGGCGCAATCGTCCGATCGGGCCGTGCTGCGCTTTCCAGCAAGCGCAACGAAGTCGTCCCGACCGCGATGATCCGCCCTCCCGCAGCGCGCGCGCCGTTCAACCGGTCGGCCGTTTCAGCCGAGATCCGTCCGAACTCGGAATGCATTTCATGATCGTCGGTGTCGTCGGCCTTGACCGGCAGGAATGTTCCCGCCCCGACATGCAGCGTCAGCATCTCGCGCTTCACCCCGCGATCGTCGAGCGCCGCAACAAGGGCATCGGTGAAATGCAGCGAAGCGGTGGGCGCGGCGACTGCGCCATCCTCCTTTGCAAACATGGTCTGATAGTCTTCGAGATCGCGCGCATCGACTTCGCGCTTGCCGGCGATGTACGGGGGTAGCGGCATCCGCCCTGCCCGTTCCAGCAGCACCTCGACCGGCTCTTCGCCCTCGAATTGCAATGTCATGCTGCCGTCGGGATGCCGCGCTTCGGCAATAGCGGTGACCCCGCCTCCGAACACCAACGTATCGCCCAACTTGATGCGCTTGGCGTTCCGAACAAAGGCTTGCCAGCGTCGCAGATCGATCCGCTTGTGCAATGTAGCGCCGATCTTTGCCTCACCGCCGGCACGCCGCCCTTCGAGCTGCGCCGGGATCACGCGGGTATCGTTGAGGACCAAGACGTCACCCGGATTGAGCAGCTCCGGCAAATCCCTCACACAACGGTCGACGAACTCGCCCTGCGAGCGCACCAGCAACATCTTCGCCGCATCGCGCGGACGGACTGGGCGCAACGCGATGCGGTCTTGCGGCAAGTCGAAATCGAACAGGTCGACCTTCATGCGCCGCGCCTAACGCTCACCGGGATTTCGGAAAAGGCCTATTGCTGTTCGAGCGGTGCGCTGAGCAAATCGGCGGTGATATCGGGCTCGGGCTGCGGCGGCGCGGGCGGTGGCGGCACCGGGCGGTTGTCGCTTGCGAGCGAGGCCTGGAGGATCCGCGTCGGCTCGGTTGGTGGTTCTCCACGATTGATTGCGTCAACGCCGGCCATGTTTGAGATGACGCGACCGAAATTGGTGTAGCGCTTGTCGAGGCTGAATCGCGGATAGAATACGATGAAGAACTGGCTGTTGGCGCTGTTCTCCTCGGTAGCGCGGGCCATCGAGACCGAACCGCGCACATGCGGCATCGGGTTGAACTCCTCTTCCAGATCGGGAAGCTGCGAACCGCCCTGCCCGGTTCCGGTAGGGTCGCCGCCCTGCGCCATGAAGCCATCGATCACCCGGTGGAAGATAATGCCGTCGTAAAAGCCCTGCCGGGTCAGTGTCTTGATCCGCTCGACATGGCCGGGCGCCCATTCCGGCATCAAGCGAATTTGCACGCGTTCGCCATTGGACAGGTCGAGCACCCAGACATTCTCGCGTTCTGCGCTGGCATCGTAGTTGATCGGGACGAAGTTCCGCCGGGTTTCGGACGCGGTCTCCTGACCTTCGGAACTCTCCTGTTCCTGATCCTGAGCCGATGCAGGAATCGCGACCAGTGAAAGTGCGGCGGTAGCGCCGATAATTGTCTTGAGCATGGTGATTGTCACACTGTTATCCGTATTGGCGCGCGGTTTAACCGTGCGCGGCTGACACTTCAATGAATGATCGCAAGGCATCGACAGGCCTGTTTAGATCGATCGGACGATCAGTAATCGCCCTTCTGCCCGAGGCGCTTGACCCGGTCGTTCACTTCTTCGCAGACCTCGGGACTGACAAACGGCGTGATATCGCCGCCGTAGAGGGCGATTTCCTTGACCAGTTTCGACGCGATCGGCTGCAAGGAAACGTCAGCCATCAGGAACACCGTCTCGATATTGTCGTCGAGCTGCTGGTTCATCCCCGCCATCTGATACTCGTATTCAAAGTCGGCCACAGCACGCAGGCCGCGGATGATAACGCGGGCCCCCTGCTTCTGGGCAAACTTCACCAGCAAGGCGTTGAAGCCGACAACTTCGACATTGTCGAGCCCGAGGCTGGCGACTTCCCGTTCGACCATGGCGAAACGCTCTTCGGTCGAGAACATAGGGTTTTTCGACGGGTTGGTGGTGACGCCGATGATCAGCTTGTCGACCAACTTCGCCCCGCGCCGAATGATATCGGCGTGGCCGAGTGTGATCGGATCGAAAGTCCCCGGATAGATCCCGACACGTTCAGTCATTCCTGTATCCTCTCCCATTCGACCACGCTCCCGTCCGGAGAGACCTGCAGGCCGATAATCAGCGTCTCGCGATAGCCGGAGCGCTGCTTTGCGATCAATTCGCCTTTGTCATTTTCGCGAAAACTGCGCTGGTTGGCGGCATCCTGCAACTCGGAAACGCAATCGGAGCTCAGCCCATAGGCTGTTCGGTAGGAATACGTCTCATCCGCTTCGTTTGCGCGAAACATCGAACCGAGGACCGTGGCAGAATCGCAGGACTTGAGTTCGAATCTCTCGACGAGGCAAGCCACCTGCCCCGCCGCGTCGCGTTCGCATTGCTCGGCGGTTGACTGCGCGGCGACACCGTTAGTGGATGCTGGTGCGTCAGCCTTCTCGACCGGGGCGGCTTGCGTAGGTGCAGGATCAACCGTGTCGCCGCAGCCTGCAGCAACCAACGCCAGGCCCAATACGATCGGTGTTCTCAACGATCACGCTCAACTATGAACCGCGCCAGCGCTCGCAGCATGTCGGCCTCCGCGCCGTGCGAGCCCAGATGCGCGATCGCCTGATCGACCAGCGCCCGCGCCTGATCTCGCGCCTGATCGACCCCCATAAGAGTGACGAAGGTCTGTTTCCCCTGCTCGTCATCCTTGCGCAGCGCCTTGCCCGCCTTCTCCTCGTCGCCGGTCACATCGAGCAAATCGTCGGCGATCTGGAATGCCAATCCGATATCGCGGGCATAGGCACGCAGATGTGCGCGGCCTTCGGGAGGCACCTTGCCCAGGATCGCCCCCATCTCGACACTGGCAGCGAGCAATGCCCCGGTTTTCAATTGCTGGAGCCGGGTGATGGTCGGCAGATCGTAGTCGACCCCTTCCTCATCGGCGACCATGTCCATGATCTGACCCCCGGCCATGCCATTCATGCCGCTCGCCTGACCCAGGGTGGCGATCAGCTCCGAACGCGTGAATGGATCCGAGCTGGTCTCCGAATCGGCAAGCACTTCGAACGCCAGCGCATGGAGTGAATCACCGGCCAGCACCGCTGTCGCTTCATCGAAGGTCTTGTGCACTGTCGGCTTGCCATGGCGCAGATCGTCGTCGTCCATGCACGGGAGATCGTCGTGGATCAGCGAATAGACGTGGATTGCCTCGACTGCCGCGGCTGCCCTGAGCGCTGCCGTGCGATCCACTCCGAAAAGTTCGGCGGTGCTGACCAGCAGCAATGGGCGAACCCGCTTGCCACCGCCGATCGCGGCGTAACGCATGGCTTCGACCAGTCGCGCCCTGGTATCCGACGGGACAGGAAGAAACGCGTCGAAGACCGAGTCGATCTCGCGCTGAATACGTTTCAATCCGACGCTCAGCAGATCGCCTTCGATCCCGACCACGCTCATCCTATTTGGCCTCGCCGAACGGTGCCGTGCCCGCTGGCCGTCCGTCGGAACCCGCAACAATCTTTTCGATCCGGGCTTGCGCCGCATCAAGTCGCTTCTGGCACGCTGCGCGAAGCTTCTCTCCCCGTTCATACAGCGTGATCGAATCGTCGAGCGGAACGTCGCCGCGTTCGAGTTGCGTAACGACTTCCTCCAGCGCGCGCAGCGCGTCTTCGAAACTCATGCGATCGATCTCATCCGCATTTTCTGCAGAACCGTTGCCCTCATCCATGCTTCGGAGCATTGACCGTGCCGCACCGCCCGGTCAAGGCTGGCTGCAAACGGGGAATCGCGAATGAAGTGGATCATCGCCTACTTTTCGGCGGCCATAGCCTTTGGCGTGCTCGATGCCATGTGGCTGAACTGGGCCGGGCCCAATCTGTACCAGCCCACCCTTGGCGAGATCATGGCCGAAGATGTCAATTTCGTAGCTGCCGGGGCATTCTATTTCCTCTACCTAGCCGGGATGGTCTGGTTTGCGGTTCGCCCTGGACTGGATAGCGGCAGAGTTGCGATCGCGCTGCTGAACGGCGCTTTGCTGGGTGCCTTGTGCTACGCGACCTTCGATCTCACCAGCCAGGCCGTCTTCAAGGTCTGGGCCACGCATATCACTATGGCCGACATCCTCTGGGGTGCTTTTGCAACCGGCACCAGCGCGGCGTTTGCGACATTCGTCACCTTGCGCTTCACCCAGGAATAAGGCCAGGGATCGCAGATGTTTATTGGCCATTTCGCCCCCGCCTTCGTGGCTGCCGCTGCCGGTCCGCGCGCTCCGAAGCTCGGAACCATGTTCATAGCCGCGCAACTGGTCGATTGGGGCTTTTTCGGGCTCGCCATTTTCGGCATCGAAAGAATGCGGATCGATCCGAACGCAACGGTGATGGTGCCGTTCGACCTCCATCACATGCCGTACACCCACAGCCTGCTCGGAACCACGATCTGGGCCGTGACATTCGCTCTCGTGGTGATGATCTGGCAGCGTCGCCTGCTTGGGGGTCTGCTGGTGGGTCTGGTGGTCCTGTCGCATTGGGCCCTCGACTGGCTGACCCATCGACCCGACCTGACCATCGCAGGCGGATCAGAGCGATACGGATTGGGATTATGGAATTTTCCTTACGTCGCCATGCCGCTCGAACTGCTGATAACTATCGGCGCCTTTCTCTATTATGTCCGGCGGACCCGAGGGCCGATCGGTCCACCCTTGGTGCTGCTCGGAACGCTGTTGGTGTTCCAGGCAATCAATTGGTTCGGACCTGCGCCAACCGAAGTGAGCCTCGGTCTTTACATACAGGCCCTGGTTGCCTTCGCGGTCGCGACCGGATTTGCGGTCTGGGTCGGGGAGAATCGCTATTTCTTGCGTCGCGGCGGGTTGGCGGCACCAAGCGACTGACATAAGGGCTTCGCCATGACCGAAGGCACACGCGAAATCACCCCTGAAATCGTTGAGCAACACGGGCTCTCACCCGAAGAATACGAGCGCGTTTTGAGCGGGCTCGGTCGCGAACCGAATCTGGTCGAACTCGGCATCTTTTCGGTAATGTGGTCGGAGCATTGCAGCTACAAGAGCTCGCGCCTGCATCTCAAGAAGCTGCCCACCGAAGCGCCATGGGTGATCTGCGGCCCGGGCGAGAATGCCGGTGTGATCGATATCGGCGACGGGCAGGCGGCAATCTTCAAGATGGAGAGCCACAACCACCCGTCCTATATCGAGCCGTATCAGGGCGCGGCGACCGGGGTCGGCGGAATTCTCCGCGATGTGTTCACCATGGGCGCACGGCCGGTGGCAAACATGAACGCGCTGCGATTTGGACGTCCCGACCATCCGAAGATGAAGCATCTGGTTCAGGGCGTGGTCGCGGGAATCGGCGGCTACGGCAATTGCGTCGGCGTGCCGACCGTAGGCGGCGAAACCAACTTCCACGAAGCTTATGACGGCAATATCCTCGTCAACGCGATGACCGTCGGGATCGCCGATGCGGACAAGATCTTCTACTCGGCGGCGACGGGCGTCGGAAACCCGATCGTCTATGTCGGCTCCAAGACGGGTCGCGACGGCATTCACGGCGCCACCATGGCGAGCGCCGACTTCGAAGAGGACGCCGAAGCCAAACGCCCCACCGTGCAAGTCGGCGACCCGTTTACCGAGAAGCTGCTGATCGAAGCGTGTCTGGAGCTGATGGCGACCGACGCAATCGTCGCGATTCAGGACATGGGTGCAGCGGGTCTGACCTCTTCCAGCGTCGAGATGGCGACCAACGGCAAGGCAGGCATTCGGCTCGACATGAACAAGGTGCCGTGCCGCGAAGAGGGCATGACTCCGTATGAGATGATGCTGAGCGAAAGCCAGGAGCGCATGCTCATGGTCCTGAAGCCCGGCAAGGAAGCGATGGCGCAGGCGATCTTCGAGAAGTGGGAGCTCGATTTCGCAGTCATCGGCGAAGTCACCGATACCCAGCACATGGTTCTCGAATTCGATGGCGAAGTCGTGTGCGACATTCCGCTCGGTCCGCTCGCCGCCGACGCGCCAGAATATGATCGCCCCTACCTGTCAAAGAGCGAATACAGCGAGTGGGCAGAAATCACCCCGATGTCGCAAGCGCCCGACACTAACGATCCAAGCGCGGACATGCTGAAATTGCTCGCTTCGCCCAATCTCGCTTCGCGCCGATGGATTGCCGAGCAATACGATTCGCAAGTCATGGCCGACACGCTGCAGACGGGCGGCGATGCGGCAGTGGTGCGTGTTCATGGCACTGACAAGGCGCTGGCGATCAGCACCGATTGCACCCCGCGCTATGTCTATGCCGATCCCTACGAAGGCGGGAAGCAGGCAATTGCCGAAGCCTATCGCAATATATGCGCTGTCGGTGCACGGCCGCTGGCTGTGACCAACTGCCTGAACTTCGCCAATCCGCAGCGTCCCGAAATCATGAGCCAGTTCGTTCACGCGCTCGAAGGCATGGGCGATGCCTGCCGCGCGCTCGATTTCCCGATCGTGAGTGGCAATGTCTCGCTCTACAATGAAAGCAAGGCGACCGGCGGCGGTTCGGCGATCCTGCCGACCCCGGCGATTGGCGGGGTCGGTATCCTCGAAGACGCCGCCAAGATGGTGACGCCGGCGTTCAAGAACGAAGGCGATGCCATTTACCTGATCGCACCGGAGTTCTGGGCGAAGCCCGACCCGACCCGATCGCATCTGGGCAAGTCTTTGTGGCTCAAGGAGGTCCACGGACGCGACGAAGGCCGGGCACCGCCGGTCGATCTTTCGGCCGAACGCGGCGCGGGCCAGATCGTGCGCAAGCTCGTTTCTGAAGGGTTGCTGAGCGCAGTGCATGATCTCTCCGACGGAGGCCTAGCGGTGGCACTCGCCGAGATGGCCTTGTCGGGAGGCATTGGCGCGCTGGTCGAAGCGACTGACGCCTACTCGCTCGCGCAGTGGTGGTTCGGCGAGGATCAGGCGCGCTATGTGATCACCGTCGCGCCCGACAAGGCCGACGCCTTCAACCGCATCGTTGCCGAAGGGCCAGACATCCCCGAAGCCGAAATGGTCGGCTTCCATCGCATCGGCACCGTCGGCGGCGACACGCTGCTGGGCGTTTCGCTCGACGACATGCGCGAGGCGCATGAGAGCTTCTTCCGCGACTGGATGGAAGCCTGATCGAACTGGTCCAACCGATCCTGCACTATGGCGGGCATTGGCTGGTGCCGTTCGCCTTGGGCTGGCTGATCTGGCGCGACAAGTGGTGGAAGGCCGGCCTCGTCATTGCGGCAGCCAACCTGATCGATCTCGACCACTTGTTGGCCGATCCGATCTTCGATCCCAATCGGTGCAGCATCGGCTTTCATCTGCTCCATGGATGGATTGCCGCGCTGGTCTATGGCCTGCTGCTGGCCGCGCCGCATTGGTGGGTGCGCGCATTCGGATTGGGAGCGCTATGGCACCTCGCGGTCGACTATGGCGATTGCATGATGCAAGGTCTGTGAGATGACCGCCGGATATTCTGGAACCCCGCTCGCCAAGAAGCTCAACCTGCGCGACGGGCAGCGATGCTGGTTCGCTGGAATGCCCGACAGTGTGCAGGACGAGATCGACGAATATGCGCTCGAACTGACATTTGTCGCAGCTCCCGCAGAAGGCTTCGACGCTGCGCATATCTTCGTCACCGAAGAACTGGACCTGACCGCCCAGCTGACAGATCTGCGCCAGCAGGTATCCAAGGACGGTCAGGTTTGGGTGAGCTGGCCCAAGAAGGGATCAGGCCGCGAAACAGCGCTCGATCAGGCCGCGGTGCAACGCGTCGGCCTGTCTGCAGGTTTCGTCGACACCAAGAAATGCGCCGTCGACGAAACCTGGTCGGGCCTGAAGTTCGTGATACCGAAAGCCGATCGTTAGCCGCCTGGAAGCGGCTCGAGACCCCGCTCTCGCCATCCTGCGAACTCGGCCTCCGCCCTAACGGTCAGGCGGTCCAGCGCCCCTTCCATGAAGGGCCGCATGTCATCATCCAGAAAGCCCTGCACAAACGGGCGCTTGATCACGCTGTTGGGGCGAAGCCGATACGTCCATTTGTATTCCGACCTGCCATCTTCGAGCACTCGCCAATCCTGTTGCCCCTGAGCGTAGGTGATGTGATTGCTGGCCGAACTGGTGATGCCCCAGACCTGGTATTTGAAGTGGAACGGCAGTTCGTTAACGAGCACTCGTTCGTAGGTGTAATGCCCATCGCTGAACTTAAGCCAGCGCACGGAACCGGGTTCGGGCCACGTACCCTTCACCACTTTCAGTTCGATCGGCTTCTTGATGCGATCGGTTTCTTCCATCGCGCCGACGATTTCCTTTCCTTCGTCGATCCACCGGGCGAGCGGCACGAGAGGCGCGTCGATCACCTTTGTCGTAACGTAGGTCGCGTGCCAGCCCTCCTCGATTGGCGGCGCTTCGGTCAATGCAGGCGGGCTACCAGGCGGCGCGGGGTTGCCAGCGCAGGCCGCAATCGACACAAGCATCGGAATGACGAGAATTCGGGAGAGGATGTGGGACATGAGAGGGGTTCCTTCGCTTATTTACGAATCTCGTATATTACATTTTACGATGTTCGTAAATGAATAAATCGACCTCTCCTCCCAGATCGGCGTCCGATGCCGAGCGCCTGCTTGCGGTGGTCGGCGCAATGCTGGATTTGATGCTGCTGCAGGAGCCGAGCGAGAACGGTCGCCCCATGCGGTACAACCCGCTCGATTATGCCATTCTAAGACGCTTGGAGATTGCGGACGGTTGCAGCGGATCTGACCTGGCTCGCGAGTTGAATGTCGCGCGCACCAGCGTTCAGTCGGCGCTGGATCGACTGGAAAAGATGGGACTCATCGAAAAGCGTTTGCCGCAGAATGGCGGGCGCATCCGCACCCTCCATCTTACGGCCGATGGCAAGATCATGCGTGAACGCATTCACGCCAACGATCTGAACAATATGGAACTGATGCTGGCGCCGCTCTCGACCGAGGAGCGCAAACAAGTGCTGCCATTGTTCGAGCGCGTGGCAGCGAGCCTCGATGAGGCTCGCGAATCCTAGGCCGGCTGCGCCGCTGACAGGTTCAGATCTGCGGGATCGATCCCCTCGCGTTCGAGGATTTCGAGGCACTGGCGGTAGATTACCGGTTCGCCGATCTTCAGGCGCCTTCTCGCCTCGGAAATGTCTTCGCGCATCACCGCTTCGACATCCATATGCGCCAGCTTTGCCGCTTCCCTACCTAGGCGCTGACCTTCGCGAACCGCAGAATAGAGCGGGGCCTTTGTCCCGCTGACCTTCTTCATCAGCCGGGCGCCGACATAGGCGATGAACAGGATGCCCTTGTTGTAGCTCTGCGAATAGCTGAACCCGAGAAGCGCGGCCTCTCCCAGTGCGTCGCGGCCATA
>CAZJZO010000034.1:13146-28074 GCA_964550495.1 uncultured Porphyrobacter sp.
TCTGCGAATAGCTGAACCCGAGAAGCGCGGCCTCTCCCAGTGCGTCGCGGCCATAACCGGTCAGGACATGAAACAGATCGTGCGTATCGCGCAGGCGATTGAAGTACCACTCGGTAAGATCTTCCGGGCGCGACTCAGGCGGTGCCCATTTGTGGCTCTCCTCCACCAGCCCCGCTGCGCTGAGCCCTTCGCGCTTCATGAAAGCCATGTAGCGCTTGCCGACACTGTTCACCGGGAGATCGGCCCAACGCGGGTGATCGTCGAGCATTGAGGGAATGTCGATCCCTTCGCGCAGGAACCGCTGGCCTTCGCGCGACCCGATGAAATCCCACGCCTGCTGGTGGCTTTTGCGCCCTTTGCTGGCTTCGATGATGTGGAACACCTGCTCGGTGTCTTCCTTGTCTTCGATCAGCTTCCCAAAGTGGTGAAGCAGCTTGAGCGGACGGTATCCGGAGACAACGCGGTCAGGCGCCACGAGCGGTCGATCCAAGAGTTCCATCCGAGCCTCCTCCTCAGCTGTGAAACCTGCTATCAATTTCAGTTCATCAGTAGCAACCTACATTGTTGTAAGTAAACTGTCCAGACGCGGGATTCCCAGGTCTTCATCACCTTCGGGGGCTTCCCATCCGATCGACAAACGACGATAGGGGCGAGCATGCGAGATCACGAAACCGTTCCCTATGAGCTTGAACCCCAGAGCGATGCCGAGAGCGTTGCACGCGCGCAAGCGTTGCGGGATCGCCTAAAACTGCGCCGCACTTGCCGCTTTTTTTCCGATGCTCCGGTGCCGAGAGAAGTCATCGAGGCGGCAATCGAAGCTGCGGGCACTGCGCCAAACGGCGCCAACCATCAGCCCTGGCACTTTGCCGTGGTCGAATCGGCGGAGAAGAAACGAGCGATCCGAGAGGCTGCAGAGATCGAAGAACGCAGGTTCTATGGCGTTGATGGCGCCGAGCCCAAGGCCAGCGACGAATGGCTGGGTGCTCTAAAGGATCTGGGTACCGACGCGGACAAGCCGTTCCTCGAAACCGCGCCCTACCTGATCGTCGTCTTCGCTCAGCGAAAAGGCGGGATCGAAGAGGACGGACGGACGCAGAATTACTACGTCAACGAGAGCGTGGGGATTGCCTGCGGCATGCTGATCGCGACTTTGCACGAAGCCGGCCTCGCGACGCTGACTCACACGCCCTCGCCGATGGGATTCCTGCGCGAAGCCTGCGAACGGCCGGAATGGGAAAAGCCGCTAATGATCGTCGTGGTCGGTCGTCCGAGCGAAGATGCGACAGTTCCAACCCACGCGCTGAACAAGAAGCCGCTAAGCCAGATTGCCACCTGGCTCTAGGCGAAGTCAGGCCGAGGCGAGATCCTCGGAGAGGTTTTCGTCTCCTGCCAGCAGATCGTACGGATCGATCCCTTCTTGCGCCCAGATCTCGTGACACCGGCGGTAGAGCGTCGGCTCGGGAATATTCAGCTTGGCGCGGACGTCGTCGATCGGCATCGCCAGCAGCTCTCGGATCGACTGTTCGATCAGCTGCGGCGCACCGCGGCCCGTCCGCGCGGCCTGGCGCACGGCACCCATGACGGGGGCCTTGCTGCCCCACACCATCTTCTTGATGTTGGCTGCTCCGGCATAGCCGATCAGCAGGTGACCTTGTTGCGGGGACTGGCCGTGCGTGAACAGCAGCACGCATTGTTCGCCCAGCGCATCGCGACCGTATCCGGTCAGGACGTGGAAAAGGTCGTGCGTATCGCGCGAGCGATCGCCGAACCACTGGACGAGATCGTCGAACTTTGGTCGCCCGAGCCGGTCGGCTTCTGCCACCAGGCCAGCAGCAGAAAGTCCTTCGCTTTCCATGAAATCGCAATAAGCGTGAGCAAGGCTTCCGATGGGCGTCTTGCGAAGCGCAATGTGGTCGTCGAGAATTTCGGGAAGGCTTGGCTCGGTCCGACGCAGGAACTCGCCACGCTCGGACAGCGACAGCTTCTGAACGCGCGGCATGAAGGCCTTCGAAGGCAGCGATTCGTAGATCTTGAAGACCAGGCTGGTGTCTTCCTTGTCCTTCATCAGCAAGCGAAAATTCTTGATCGCGCGCGGCACCGAACGGCGCGGCGGCGGACGATTCGGATGCCGCAGGACGGTACCGTCGGCCGCGAAGAATTCACTGTATTGCTGGATATTTGTCATCGGGAGTGGCCTTGTCTTCGGATCGCCAGAGCTTGCTAACAGCAGTTACTTACACAAATGTAAATAACACATCTCGGTCCTAAATCAAAACCTTTTTAAGCTAAGCCGCTTGCCGGGCACCTCCCTGCCCTTCAACACCGCTGCCAAACAGGTCTTCGAACGTCATATCCGGATGCGGATAATGGAAACGGTTGGCGTGGAGGGGGAGGACCATCCCCTCAGACACGCCGGGCAAAAAGTAATTGCCCTGAAACCGATTGGGAGAAGTCATTTCGCGATTGTCGCGACCATAGACTTTACCAATTGGCATGTAGTTGAAATCGGGTCCGAACACCGCATTCAGCGCCAGATCGACAAAGTTCATATGGTCCAGATTGCCGCGCAAATGTGTGTCCTGAGCGATTACCGAATGGATCTGGTCGCGCACGAATGAAAGCGCGGTGAGATCGGTCACAACCTGGTTGAAATCATGCGCCCCGTCATGATGGAGGATTGAACGCCCGGTCTGCTCATTCATCATCACTTTGCGAACATAGGCCGGCAGGTCGCCGTGGAACAATCGCACCCGTTCGGCAACATCCGGGAAAGCTCTACGAATGCGTTCATGTGCGAACTGCAAATTGGCAGCACTGATATCGACCAGATCGATATCGAAGTTGAACTGCTCCGCGCAGCCAGCGATCACCCCCGATGCGCCGCCCATATAGACGCCAACCTCGACCACTCGGTCATATTCGCCGTTCAGGTCGCGCAAAACTCTTACGAGATCGAAGTAGTAATCGATCGAGCATTGGTCTTCGTAGGGCATGTCGACAGTGCCAAGCAGCTCGGCCACGGCGTCGAAGATACGATTGCGCCCGACCAGTCGAGCGACTTCGGACAAAGCCTGGTACCCGGAATGGATCGGCACGCCGAGTTTGAGGTGCGGCTCAGCCAAATTGGCGAGCGCGGCATCCGGCGCGATAAAATGACCTGACATGAGCCGTTCTCCTCTCGGGCATCAGCCGATGCACCAAGAGCTAGCGACGTATGCTTGCGGCAGAGAAAAGCTCCACCCTCGCAACTTTCCTTAGGTGGCCCAGTCCTTGGTTGGGATACCGAGCAGCGACAGGATGGCTGTCAAATCGCTGCGATCCACCCGCCCGTTTGCTGCTGATCTCGCCTTGGGCTTGGCACGATAAGCGAAACCGAACGTCGCCGCTTCGATCATCGGGATGTCATTGGCGCCGTCGCCCGTAGCGAGGCTTTGTGCCCCCGCGCCCAGTTTCGCCAGCTCTTCGACCAGCACCGCGGCCTTGGTGGTGGAATCGACAATCGGACCCAGCAGCTTGCCCGTCAGTTTGCCTTGCACGACATCGAGCCGATTGCCGACGACCCGGTCGAACCCCAATTGCTTTCCCACGGCATCGGCGAAGTGGTGGAAGCCGCCGGTGACTAGCACCGTCCGTGCGCCGTGCTTTCTCAGTGTCTGCGTAAGCGTCCTTGCGCCAGGACTGGCGACGATCCGTTCGTCGAGGCACTGGCCGATCGCATCTTCATCCAGACCTTCGAGCAGGGCGACGCGCTCTCGCAAGGCCGCCTCAAAGTCGAGCTCCCCCTGCATCGCACGTTCGGTAATCGCGGCGATGCGATCCTTGATCCCGGCATAATCTGCCAGCTCATCGATGCATTCCTGCCCGATCATGGTCGAATCCATGTCGGATACGAACACGCGCGGGACTCCGATCTCGGCGCTGCTCACCAACATGTCGGCGGGTGAAAAGTGCTGATCGAGCGCTGCAAGGACGCGCTCTTGATCGGCATCGGCGAATGTCAATTGCAGCACATCTGCGCCGAAATCGAGCAATACTGCGGATGCTATGCGGATGCCTTCCTGCGCCAGGGAATCGCTCGCGGCATCAAGACGTGTTTCCAAGGTCGCTGGGTCTGCTATCAGCCGCGCTATGAGCAAGGGGAAAACTCCGATCGAGAATAGAGTGGCGCTCATTGCAGGGCCAACCGCGAGCGGCAAGAGCGCTGTTGCAGTCAAACTGGCACAGGCGCTCGAGGCCAAGAAACAGCGCGCGGCGATCATCAACGCCGACAGCGCGCAGGTCTATGCCGATCTCGCGGTGGTATCGGCGCGTCCGACCGAGGCTGAAATGGGCGGTATCGAACACCGCTTGTTCGGCGAATGGGATGGTGCCGCTCCGTGTTCGGCGGTGGACTGGGCCGATCGCGCCAAGCGGGAAATCGCCGAACTGCACGCCGAAGGAGCGGTTCCGATCCTCGTCGGTGGGACGGGCATGTATATGAAGGTCTTGCTCGAAGGGATTGCTCCGATCCCCGAGATTGATCCCGATATTCGCGCGGCCGTGCGTGCCCTTCCGACCGAGACGGCATACGCTGCGCTCATGATCGAAGATCCCGAACGCGCGATCGAGCTCGAGCCGGGGGACAGCCAGCGCATCGCACGCGCGCTGGAGGTGAAGCGTTCGACCGGCACGAAGCTGGCCGAATGGCAGCTTGCGAAGATCGGGGGCATCGAAGGCGAACTCGACGTGCATGGCTTCGTGCTGCTGCCGGATCGCGAATGGCTGTACGAACGCTGCGATCGACGGTTCGAAAAGATGCTGCACGATGGGGCGATAATCGAAGTCGAGACATTGCTGGCCCGCAAGCTCGACCCTGACTTGCCCGTGATGCGCGCGATCGGGGTGCCCGAAATCGCTGCGTATCTGAACAAAGAGACCAAACGCGATGCGATGATCGCGGCCGGAACCCAGGCTACGCGCAACTACGCCAAGCGCCAATTCACATGGTTCCGGCGCCAGACGCCTGAAAGCTGGACGCGGATTACCGAAGCGCCCGAGTCCATAAATTCCGAACTTGATACATTTTTTGCATCATTATTACGTCATTAACTGTTGACACGTTACTTTATGCTCAATACCACGCATCCGCGTCCATATGGTGCGGTGCGTCATCTCACCACTTGGAATTGCAACCAATAGCCGTTACACCCTCGCCATCCACGGAAGGATCAGGACCACAAGATCATGATTATCGTACTTCTTATCGAGAGAGACAGGTTGATCTAGGGTTCTGTACATAGAGTTCATCAAGATCGGCCTGATGCGAATTACCCGCGTCGGGCCTTTTTCGTTTTGGGAGAATTGAGTTGGCGCAGCGCTCCGGAGCCGCCTTGTTGATGGAATGCCTGGTTGAGCAGGGAGTCGAATTCGTGTTCGGCTATCCCGGCGGCGCGGTGCTTCCCATTTACGACGAACTCTTCGGCGATGAGCGCATTCGCCACATTCTCGTGCGTGCCGAAGCCGGCGCAGCGCACGCGGCCGAAGGTTATGCGCGCGCCACCGGCAAGCCGGGCGTTGTGCTGGTCACGTCCGGCCCGGGCGCGACCAACGCGGTCACCGGCATCGCCGACGCGTTCATGGACTCGATCCCGATGGTCGTCATCACCGGACAGGTGCCGACCGGCCTGATCGGGACCGACGCGTTCCAGGAAGCCGATACGATCGGCATCACCCGCCACTGCACCAAGCACAACTACCTGGTGAAAGACCCGGCCGATCTCGCGGCGACGGTGGAGGAAGCTTTCCGTATTGCCACGACGGGACGGCCGGGACCGGTGGTGATCGACATCCCCAAAGACGTCCAGATCGCGGTGCCTTCGCAAAGCCGCGCCTCGAAGCTCACCGCCTCGCATCGCTATGCGCCGCAGATGGCCGCGTCGGCGGAGCAAATCGTCGAAGCGGTCGAGATGATCGCCAATGCCGAACGGCCGATCCTCTACACCGGCGGTGGCGTAATCAATTCAGGCCCCGAGGCGAGCACCTTGCTGCGCAAGTTTCAGGATGTGACCAGCGCGCCGCTGACCTCGACGCTGATGGGCCTCGGCGCGTTTCCGAGCAGCCATCCCGACTGGTTGGGCATGCTCGGAATGCATGGCACGTTCGAAGCCAATATGGCGATGAACCGCGCCGATGTGATGGTCTGTATCGGCGCTCGTTTTGACGACCGGGTCACCGGCCGGCTCGACGCCTTCTCGCCCGACAGCAAGAAGATCCACATCGATATCGATCGCTCTTCGATCAACAAGAACGTGCCCGTCGATCTCGGCATTGTCGGCGACTGTGCGACGGTTCTCGGACAGCTGATCGAGGCTTGGGGCGACCGCCAGCCGCGCATTCTCGGCGAATGGAAGGCGCGCATCGCCGGGTGGCGAGCACGGGAAAGCCTGTCCTATCCGGAACGATCGAAGAAGAATCCCGGCATGATCATGCCGCAATTCGCGGTCGAGCGGCTCTATGCCCTCACTCACAAGCGCGAGCCGATTATCTCTACCGAAGTCGGCCAGCACCAGATGTGGGCGGCGCAATATTTCGGCTTCGAGAACCCGAACAAGTGGCTGACATCGGGCGGGCTCGGGACGATGGGCTACGGCATGCCTGCTGCCATCGGCGCGCAACTCGGCGATCCCGATGCGCTGGTGATCGACATTGCCGGCGAAGCCTCGATCCAGATGAACATCCAGGAGCTGGGCACGGCCTCGCAATATCGCCTGCCGATCAAGGTCTTCATCCTCAACAACGAATATATGGGCATGGTCCGTCAGTGGCAGGAACTCACCTATGAAAGCCGCTATTCGAATTCCTATTCGGACAGCCTGCCCGACTTTGTGAAACTGGCTGAAGCTTACGGCTGGAAGGGCATTCGCATCCACGACGAAAGCGAACTCGAGGCCGGGATCGTGCAGATGCTCGACCATGATGGACCGGTGATGGTCGATTGCCTGGTCGCGCAGGACGCCAATTGCCTGCCGATGATCCCGTCGGGCGCCGCGCATACCGAGATGCTGCTCTATGGCGACCAGGTCGACGGGACCATGGACGACGAAGCGAAGGCACTGGTGTGATGAAAATCAAGAGCGCCGAAACAGAGCGCCACGTCCTTACCGTCACGGTCGACAACGAGCCCGGGATCCTCGCCAAGATCACCGGACTGTTCACAGCGCGCGGCTACAATATCGACAGCCTGACCGTGGCCGACATTTCGGACGACCATGCGGTCAGTCGCATCACGATTGTCACCAATGGCCCGCCCGAAGTGATCGACCAGATCGAAGCGCAGCTCGATCGACTCGTGCCCGTTCACGGCGTCAGCGACCTTACCACCGCCGGGCCGCATGTCGAACGCGAGCTGGCGCTGATCAAGGTCGCGGGAAAAGGCGAAGCGCGGGTCGAAGCCTTGCGCGTGGCCGAGATTTTCCGCGCCAACGTCGTCGACACCACGACCGAAAGCTTCGTGTTTGAACTCACCGGTGCGCCGGACAAGATCGACAGCTTCATCGCCCTGATGCGTGAACTCGGCTTGGTAGAGGTCGGACGCTCGGGTGTGGTTGGAATGATGCGCGGGGCCGAGGGGGCTTAAAATCAATTCGTCGCCCCGGTCTTTGTCCGGGGCTTCATTCAGACAAGGAACCGGTCCCGGCCCGATCCGGGATCACGAGTGAGGGAATACCAATGAAAGTCTATTACGACGCCGATGCCGATCTTGGCCTCATCAATTCGAAGAAGATCGCCGTGCTCGGTTACGGTTCGCAGGGCCATGCGCACGCGCAGAACCTGCGCGACAGCGGAGTTTCCGAAGTCGCGATTGCCCTGCGCGAAGGTTCTTCGAGCGCCAAGAAGGCCGAAGAGGCCGGGTTCAAGGTGCTTTCGAACACCGACGCTGCAAAATGGGCCGACATCCTCATGATCCTCGCGCCCGACGAGCATCAGGCGGCGATCTGGGAGAACGATCTGGCCGGACACATGAAGCCGGGCAGCGCCCTCGCCTTTGCGCACGGTCTCAACGTGCATTTCGGGCTGATCGAAGCGCAATCCGATATCGACGTGATCATGATCGCGCCGAAAGGCCCGGGTCACACGGTGCGCAGCGAGTACCAGCGCGGCGGCGGCGTGCCTTGCCTGATCGCAGTGCATCAGGACGCGAGCGGCAGCGCGCACGATGTGGCCCTCGCCTATGCCAGCGGCGTCGGCGGCGGACGCTCCGGCATCATCGAGACCAACTTCAAGGAAGAATGCGAAACCGATCTGTTCGGCGAACAGGCGGTGCTGTGCGGCGGCATCACCCACCTGATCCAGGCCGGTTTCGAAACGCTGACCGAGGCTGGCTACGCACCGGAAATGGCCTATTTCGAATGCCTCCACGAGACCAAGCTGATCGTCGATCTTCTTTACGAAGGCGGCATCGCAAACATGCGTTATTCGATCAGCAACACTGCCGAGTATGGCGACATCAAGACCGGCCCGCGTATCATCACCGACGAGACCAAGGCCGAAATGAAGCGCGTCCTCGCCGATATCCAGTCGGGTCGGTTCGTGAAGGACTTCGTGCTCGACAACCGTGCTGGCCAGCCCGAGCTCAAGGCTTCGCGCAAGGCGGCCGCGGCGCATCCGATCGAAAAGACGGGTGCCGAACTGCGCGCTATGATGCCCTGGATCGGCGCCAACAAGTTGGTCGACAAGTCGAAGAACTAGGCTCAGTATGGCGGGCACTCAAAAGCGAGGAGCCCGCCACATGGCCGATCACCCCGTCTTCAAAATGGCCTTTTCGAAGATATACCCGATGTATGTCCAGAAGGCGGAGAAGAAGGGCAGGACCAAGGCCGAAGTCGATGAAGTCCTGCGCTGGGTTACCGGCTATTCGCAGGAGCAGCTGGACAGCCAGATCGAACGACAGGTCGATTGCCGTGGTTTTGTCGAAGAGGCACCGCTCAACCCGGACAGGCAGCTGATCAAGGGTGTGGTGTGCGGAGTGCGTGTCGAAGAGGTTGAAGACCCGATCATGCGCGAGCTGCGATACATGGACAAAGTCGTCGATGAGCTGGCGCGCGGCAAGAAGATGGAATCGATCCTGCGCACCTAAAAACGGGTGCCGCTCGCGGCGTTCAACTTCCGCGAGCGGCTTGGTAGAGCCCGTAAGTGCGACCCTAGGGGCTCAAAGGTTTCGCCGCGAGAAGGGGCATTCGCGGCGAATTGCCTAGAAAAAGGAGTGTGACCGAAGGAACTAGGAGGACAGCCCCTCCGGCCACACCCAAATAGCGCGCCGTCAGGCTTTCGGCGCGCAAGCTCCGGCATCGCATCCGCTTGCAGCGCAGGCGCTGGCATCACAGGCGGCGGCACAGGCTGACGCGGCGCAAGCGCTCGCTGCACAGGCCGACGCGGTGCAGGCAGAGGCTGCGCAAGCACTCGCTGCGCAAGCGCTTGCATCGCAAGCTGCGGCGCAGGCGGCACCAGCGCAGGCAGACGCTGCGCAGGCTTTGGCAGCACAAGCTTTGGCGGCACAGGCGTTGGCGGCACAGGCCGCGCCGGCACATGCACTGGCTGCGCAAGCCGCGGGTCCGCATTGCGCAGCAGCAGGTGCAATCGACGCGGTCGAAGCAATCGCAAGACCGCCTGCGACCATCAACATCTTGGTGAGGCTCTGAGGTTTCGACATCGGGGAATTCCTTTCAACATCCATCTGATATTCTGGTGTTTTTACTTTGCTCGTTTCTCAGCTCTTGCGAGAAACGACGCCCCGGCTCAGGGGTTCAAGGGGTCAGGGATTGAGCCGGGGCGCCTAGCTGGCATGATCTCAATCGCCGAACCGCTTGCCGTCCGGGATCTTGGTCCAGGCGGGATCGGACTTGGCGATGAAACCTTCGATGTCGCCGAGCCATGTCTTCTGAACATTGTCGTTGAAGTTCAGATACAGTTTGCCGCCGTGGATCTTGTAGAGCGTGGGATCTCCCGGTGCGAGCGCGCCGCGGCTCATCGCCCATGCGCAGTGACCACCATATTGCGGCGCGAATGCTTCGGGATTGGCCTTGAACTTGTCGGCATTCGACTGGCTCGAGAAATGCCATTCGGCACCGTTGTATTTCACCATGAAGCGAGCATCGCCTTTGACGGGGACACCGTCGCCCTGGAAGTAGCTGACCGTGTCATATCCGCTGACAGCGATGGTGGCGCCTTCGACGCCGACAAAGACACCGCCATCGGCCTGGACCGGAGCGGTAACCGCAACCGGAGCGGCAACCGCGGCAGCTGCGATCAATAGGTATTTGAGGTTCATCGGGGGGTTCTCCTGAATTCTGCGTTGTGCCGCGGCCACACGGTCGGCGTTCAGGCAGGGGGTTCGTCAGGGGGTAGCCAGCAGGGGTAACCGGCTATGGTGTTCCTGAGAGCCGCCGAGTGGCCGCGCACATCAGGGGTTCGCGCCAAATTCCGGATTGGTGACAGCCTGCATGAAAAAAATTTGCGGGCGGACGATTTCATCGCTTTCGTTGCGCCACTCGACAGCATTTGCGCAATGCGCCAGAGCCGCAGCGATGCGACTTTCGGATTGCCACAATATCGACGACTTCCGGCGCCTTGCCAAAGCGCGACTGCCGTTCCCGGTGTTCGATTACATCGATGGCGCTGCCGACGCTGAAACCACCAAGGTTCGCAACAGCGCCGCATACGATGATTGCGACCTTGTTCCCGATGTGCTCGCCGGGGTTGAGACGATCGATACGTCGTGCACGATCCTGGGCCGCAGCAGCGCCCTCCCCCTGATGCTGTCGCCGACAGCCGTGCAGCGCGCATTCCACTGGCAAGGTGAGACAGCGGTGGCCAAAGCCGCCGAGAAATTCGGCCTGTGGTTCGGCATCTCAAGCCTGGCGACCCGGTCGATCGAGGAGATTGCGGCTCTGACCAGCGGGCCGAAGATGTTTCAGCTCTACGTCCACAAGGACAAGGGATTGAACACGCACATGATCGAACGCTGCCAGGAGGCAGGTTTCGATGCGCTCGCGCTCACAGTTGATACGATCGTCTCGGGCAAGCGCGAACGGTGCCTGCGATCGGGCTTCACCACCCCGCCCCGCTTCACGCCTGCCAGTGTCTGGAGCTACGCCACACGGCCGCGCTGGACGCTCGACTACCTGTTCCGCGAGAAGTTCACGCTCCCCAACCTCGATACCCATGTCAGCGAAGGCTCCAGCAAGGCGGTGAGCATCGCCGAATACTTCAACACCATGCTCGACACCTCGATGGACTGGAGCACCGCGGCTGCAATCCGCGAGCAATGGGGCGGCAAGTTCGTCCTGAAGGGTGTGATGAGTGCCAACGATGCGAGGCGAGCGGTCGAGATCGGAGCCGACGCGATCATGCTCTCCAATCATGGCGGGCGACAACTCGATGGATCGCGCAGCCCCTTCGACCAGCTCCCGGAGATCGTTGATACCGTGGGGGGCGAGATAGAGATCATTTGCGATGGCGGGGTGCGGCGCGGCACGCACGTGCTCAAGGCGTTGTGCGCCGGGGCCACTGCAGCATCGGGTGGAAGGCTGTACCTCTACGCCCTCGCTGCCGCGGGACAGCATGGGGTCGAGCGCGCGCTAAGCATCCTGCAAGATGAGATCGAACGCGGGATGCGGCTAATGGGCGTGACGCGGGTCGGCCAACTCACCAGCGAGCGCCTGCGCTGGCGGTAGTGTCATTATTCTGAAACGCGGGTGCCGCCTTAGCGCGGACCAGGAACCAACCCAGACGGGGCCATTATGACAAGACATTCCGCAATCCTCGCTGTCGCTTTCGCGCTGGGTCTTGGCGCGTGCGGCTCCGGCACCGACACGCCGGCGAGCAATTCCGCCGACGAGTTCGCGGCGCGCATCAATGGCGGGCAGGCCAATGCACCGCAGGGCGGTGTGGAGCCGACGATCGCGCAGCCCAAACCGGGAGCTGCTCCTGGACCTTACACGCCCGGAACGCACACCGATCCGAATGTCGCGTGCGGTGCCAATGTGATGGGGCCGTATCTCGGCAAACAGGCAGACGATGCGACCCGCAGCGAGATTGTGAATGTGATTGGCGGCACCAATGAAGTCCGGTTTGTCATGCCAGGTGGGAATTACATCGAGCCCAATCCGCTCAGCCCTCGCCTCAACCTGATGCTCGACGCGGCAGGAATTATTCGCGACGCACGCTGTGGGTAGGACAAAACAAGACCCCCGCCGCTCGCCCTCTTGTGGAGCTTCGCGACGGGGGCCTGCTTCAGCCTGATAGTTTCTGGGACTTAGTCCTGGAAGTGCTCGTCCGGCGAGTGGGTCGGGTAGTTCTCGTCACCCGAAGCGATGAAGCCGGGGATGTCCTTTTCCCAACGTGCCTGAACGTCCTTGTTGAAGTTCAAGTAGAGCTTGCCGTCGACAATCTCGTAAACTTCCGGATCGCCTTCGGCGAGTGCGTTGTTGGCACCGATCGCCCAGGCGCAATAGCCGCCATAGGCCGGAGCATACTTGGCCGGCTCTTCGATGAAGGCCTTGGCGTTGTCTTCGTTGGCGAAGCGATAATCGAAGCCTTCGTAGCGAACCGTGAATTCTTCCGTGCCTTCGACCGGAACACCGTCGCCGGTGAAATAGCTGACGACGTCAAAACCGCGCACGGCGAGCGTATCGGCCTTGGTCTGGGTGTAGACCGGACCGGCATTCTCACCGCCGAGATCGGCATAGAGTGCGGTTTCGGCGGCGAGCTCGGTGGTGGTTCCGGCGTCGCCTTCGGGGGCAGTTTCAACAGGGGCGCCGCAGGCAGCGACTGTTGCCATCAGGGCAATTGCAAACAGTGACTTCTTCATAATTTCCTCCAAAAATAACATTGTTGCGGGGCAACACCAGCGAGTTCGCCGAAACTCGGCTGCAAGTTACATTTTTTTTGAAGCACGGGAAAAAACTTCCCCGCCATCGCGATTTCCCTGCCTTGCCAAGCGGGCCAAATTGCGCGATGCCTCAAATCATGATTGAGAATACCGGCAGGCTGCTACGACTTATTCGCCCTTGGGCGTGACCGGCGGCGTGCGACAGGACGCGGCCTAGCTCCCAAGGGACCGGCCGCACCAAGACCTCCTTAGATTTCGCGACGAGCTTATTCTCATGACCATGCTCTCTGAGCCCTCCCGCAAATACCAGCCGTTCCCGCAAGTGGACCTGCCCGATCGGCAATGGCCTTCGCGCACGATTGTCGCGCCGCCGCGCTGGCTTTCAACCGATTTGCGCGACGGCAATCAGTCGATCATCGATCCGATGGACGCCGTGAAGAAACGCCGCTTCTTCGATCTGCTGGTCGATATTGGCGTGAAGGAAATCGAGATCGGATTCCCCAGCGCCGGAGCGACCGAATTCGACTTTATTTCCGGCTTGGTCGGATCGGACGCGATCCCGGACGACGTTACCGTCCAGGTTCTGACCCAGAGCCGCGAAGACCTTATCCGCACCAGTTTCGAAAGCCTTGCCGGCGCGCGCGCGGCGATCGTGCATTTGTACAATGCCGTCTCCCCGGCCTGGCGCGACATCGTGTTCCGCATGTCCAAGGACGAGGTGCGCGCGATCGCGGTCGCCGGGGCCAAGGTGATGCGCGACGAAGCCGCCAAACGTCCCGAGACCGATTGGCACTTCCAGTATTCGCCCGAAACCTTTTCGACCGCCGAGCTCGATTTCAGCATCGAGGTATGCGCCGCGGTGATGGAAATGCTCGCCCCCACGCCTGAACGACCGATCATTCTCAACCTGCCCGCGACCGTCGAAGCGGCCACGCCCAACATTTACGCCGACCAGATCGAATATTTCTGTCGCAACTTGCCCAACCGGGAGGCGGCGGTGATCTCGCTCCACACCCACAACGATCGTGGAACAGGCGTGGCAGCGGCGGAGCTCGGCATCATGGCCGGGGCCGACCGCGTCGAAGGATGCCTGTTCGGCAATGGCGAGCGCACCGGCAATTGCTGCCTAGTGACGGTCGCGCTCAACATGTACACGCAGGGCATCGATCCGGGTCTCGATTTCTCCGACATCGACCGCGTGATCGAGACGGTCGAATACTGCAACGACCTGCCCGTGCACCAGCGCCATCCTTATGGCGGCGAACTGGTCTTCACCGCGTTTTCCGGCTCGCATCAGGACGCGATCAAGAAAGGCTTCGAAGCGCGCAGCACGCAGAACGACGAAGACTGGCGCGTCCCATATCTGCCGATCGACCCGGCCGATCTCGGGCGTGACTACGAAGCGGTCATCCGGGTCAATTCGCAAAGCGGCAAAGGCGGCTTTGCCTGGGTGCTCGAACAGGATCAGGGCCTCAAACTGCCGAAGAAGATGCAGGCCGACTTTTCGAAATCGGTCCAGCGCCTGGCAGATGAACTGGGCCGCGAACTTAACGCGGCGGATATCTGGGAAGAGTTCAAGCGTGCCTACCACGTCCAGACCGCCGACAAGCATTTTCAACTGGTGGACTACGAGGAAAGCCGTGGCAGCGATGGCACCCGGATATTCGTCGGCAAGATCGCGGTCGACGGCGGCGAACAAAGCGTCTCGGGACGCGGCAACGGGCTGATCTCAAGCGTTGTCTCCACACTCGAAGATGCGTTCGATATCGAGATCAAGGTGCGCGACTACAGCGAACATGCGCTTGGATCGGGCCGCAATGCCCGCGCCGCCGCCTATCTCGAATGCGAAAGCCGGGGGCGGATAATCTGGGGCTGCGGAATCGACGAAGACGTGGCGACCGCGAGCGTGCGAGCGGTGCTGAGTGCGGCCAATTCGGCTGTGGGCGAAAGAACAGAATGACTGCAGCTCCAAGGGAACTTCCAGAACAGGCATTGGATGTGCTGGGGTTCTGGTTTCCTGAGTTGACGCCGCAGCAATGGTTTTCGTCGTCCGAGGCCCT
>CAZJZO010000035.1:0-27949 GCA_964550495.1 uncultured Porphyrobacter sp.
GCGTGACCTATGCCGTGTCGGTCCGTCCCGACGCATCTCCGGGCCGGGCAGCGAACGATGCAGCGGTGACGGATTCGCTTGGTCGAACGGCACGCGCCACAGCTGTCGTCGATATCGAGCGCGAAACGATTGCAGATCGCATGACGATCATCGGTCGGATTACCTCCGGTCCCTGCTGGCTCGACGAGGATGAACGTCGCGGTATTCCCGGCGTCCGCGTGATGCTTGAGGACGGCAGTTTCGCGATCACCGATGCCGATGGTCGCTACCACTTCGACGGCGTCGTGCCGGGTACACACGTAGTTCAAGCATCTCGCATGACTTTGCCAGAAGGTGCTGAATTCGTTGACTGTATTCGCTCGACCCGCAATGCCGGAAGCAACAATTCACGGTTTGTGATCGGGCAGGGCGGAAGCCTCGTTGTGGTCGATTTTCATGCGACCGTGCCTGCGGCGGAGCTTGCCAAGGCGGCGCTGTTTGCCGAAACACGTCCAGACAGCGCGGGGGCACGCGCCATCAATGCGATCGCCGAGGGCACTGCGGTGCAGAGCTCGGTCGGTCAGTCCGCCGATACGCTGATTGCAGCGGGCGTGCCGCCGACCACGGCGTCGGCCGCAACCGCTTCCGCGGTCAAAGGCCCTGCTCCGAGCGGTCCGCTCGCTGCTCCGACCAAGGATTGGCTCGCCTTGGGCGACGGCGAGGACGGTTTTCTCGCTCCCGCGCTCAATGCAAACCCGCGCGCACCGGCAATCAAGGTCGCTATCCGTCATCGCCGTGGCCAGAAAGTGGTTCTGCTGGTGGATGGCGAAGAAGTGGATCCGCTTGCATTCGACGGGACGCTGCAGCCGCAGAAGGGCCGCTTTGCGGTCAGCACATGGCGCGGCGTGCCGCTGATCAACGAGCGCACTGTGCTCAAGGCCCGGATTTTCAACTCGTTTGGCGAGGTCAGCAAGACTTTCGCACGCGACGTGTTCTTCACCAGCACGCCGACCAAGGTCGAGTTGGTGCCGGAACTGTCGAACCTCGTGGCCGATGGCCGGACCCGTCCGGTGGTCGCGATCAGGGTGCTCGACCGCAACAACCGCCCGTTGCGCGAAGGCATTGCAGGAGAATTCCGGCTAAACGCGCCGTATGAAAGCGCCGAGCAGCTCGATCGCCAGCAACTCAACCAGCTTACCGGCCTGGGCGCCAGTTCGGCGCGGTGGGTGGTTGAAGGCGAGCAGGGCATCGCATTGATCGAGCTGGCTCCGACAATGGTCAGCGGGTCGCTGCGGCTGGATTTCATCTTTGACGACGGTGAGATTGCCCGTCAGCAGGAGCTCGAAGCCTGGATCGAACCCGGCGATATCGAATGGACGATTATCGGCCTTGCAGAGGGCACGATCGGAGCCCGTTCGGTCGCCGACAATATGGAACGAGCAGGTCGGTTCGACAGCGATCTGGGCGATGACGCGCGTGTTGCGCTGTATGCGAAGGGCAGGGTGCTCGGGAAGTATCTCCTCACGCTGGCTTACGACAGTGCCAAGCAGCGCGAGGATCAGCGGGTTCTGGGCACGATCGACCCGCAAGCGTACTACACGGTGTTTGGCGATGGCTCGCTGCGACGCTTCGACGCGGCCAGTCGCGAGAAGCTCTACGTCCGGATCGAGACCGCGACTTTCTATGCGCTTTACGGTGACTTCGAGACCGCATTCGATCAGACCCGCCTTGCACGCTACAACCGTACTGCAACCGGGGTGAAAGCGGAGGCGCGGTTCGGTCAGATCAAGACGCAGGGCTTTGCTGCGGAGATCTCCACCCGCTTGCGCCGTGAGGAGATCCAGGGACAGGGTATCACCGGACCCTATCGGCTTGGCAGTCGGGAGATCCTCGCCAACAGCGAACGCGTCGTGCTTCAAGTACGTGATAGATTCCGTTCTGAACTTATTGTTTCAGAACAGGAATTGACGAGATTTATCGATTACAACATCGATTTGTTGTCGGGCACGATCACTTTCGCTCGCCCGATCTTGAGTCGCGATGATAGCCTCAATCCACAATTCATTGTAATCGAATATGAAACTGATCGATTGGGTCAAGCTGAACTCAATGCCGGCGCGCGCGCCGACTGGACCAGCAGCGATGGTCGTATCCGCATCGGTGCGAGCGCGATCACCGACAAGGGCGAAGGCGCCCGCACCGATATCGGCGCTGTCGACCTCCGCGCCCAGATCGGCAATTCGACCGAATTGCGCGCCGAGTTTGGCGCGAGCCGACGCGAAGGCCAGACAGCGACCGGTTGGATCGCAGAAGCGCAGCACCAGACCGGCAAGCTCGATGTGCTCGCCTATGCCCGCCAGCTCGATGCTGATTACGGTATCGGACAGCAGAACGGCGCCGAACTGGGTCGCCGCAAGTTCGGTGTCGATGGCCGCGTACTGCTGACCGACACACTCAGCGTTCTCGGTAGCGTTTGGCAGGATGACAGCCTCGCTGACAGCACGCGCCGCCGTGCAGCCCAGGTGCAGCTGCAGCTGACGCGGCAGCGCACCGATCTGCGGATCGGCATTTCGCATTTCAACGATCGTCTCGCGGACGGTTCGACCAACACCTCTACGGTGGCCGAGGCGGGTGTGACCCAGCGTCTGTTCGACAACAAGCTTGAGCTGAGCGCCGCGACCGCAATCGCGCTGGACCAGGCCGAGAGCATCGATCTTCCTGCTCGTCACCGCCTGGGTGTCCGCTATGCGATCACTGACGATGTACGGCTGGTCGGCAGCTATGAGATTGCCGACGGCGAAGAGATCGACGCACGCAGCCTGCGCGGCGGGATCGAGGTTACTCCGTGGCAGGGGGGGCAGATCGTGACCACTGTCGGTCAGGAGACTATCGGAGAATTCGGCAATCGCTCATTCGCGGCATTCGGCCTTTCTCAGACGGTTCAGGTGAGCCCGACCCTGTCGGTCGACGCCACGCTCGATGGCAGCCGCACGCTGGGCGGTGCGCCCGATGTCGGCGATGTGGTCAACCCGCAGCAGCCGGTCGCTACCGGAGGCCAGATCACGGGTGCCAATCTCTTCGAAGACTTCACTGCCGTTACGCTCGGTGCGGCGTGGCGCAAGGACCGCTGGAGCGTTACGGCCCGCGGCGAATATCGCGATGGTGAAGAGGCCGACCGTCAGGGCATCACCTTCGGCGCAATCCGTCAGCTTGGCGAAGGCAGCATTGTCGGTTCTGGCGCGACCTGGACCAAGGCTGGCACGCCCAACGGTGCGACCACGGAGATTTTCGATGCGAGCCTCGCATTCGCTCATCGTCCGGACAATTCGGAAATCGCAATGCTCGGCAAGCTTGAATATCGCAGCGACCGTATTGTCGACGCTATCGCCGGCGAAGCCGGCGGAGCGGGCCGCACCGCGCTGATCGTCGATGGCGATGCGACGTCCCGCCGGCTGGTTGCGAGCTGGTCGACCAATTGGAGCCCGCGCGATTGGGATGAAGACGAAATTGGCGTCAAGCATCAGACCCGCCGCGACGAATACTCGCTGTTCCTTGGTGCACGCCACAATTTCGACGAGTTCGAAGGGACCGAGTTCTCCGGCACGACCTTGCTTGGCGGCCTCGATGCGCGCATCGGTATCGGCGAGAAGTTCGAGATCGGCGCGAGCGGCACTGTGCGGACCAACCTCGAGGATAATGTCACCAGCTTCTCCTACGGCCCGACCATCGGTTTCGTCCCGGTGGATGGCTTGCTGCTCACGGTCGGTTACAATGTGGAAGGTTTCCGCGACGGGGATTTTGCGGAGGCCCGCAATACGCAAAAGGGCGTGTTCGCTGCGGTTCGGCTGAAGTTCGACACCGATACGTTTAGCTTCCTGGGGCTGGGACGATGAGCCGTCTGTCTCCTTCCTTGATGCGCCTGCTGGGCGTTTGGGTCACGATGCTCGCGGCGACGGCTTTGCTGGTTCCGAACTCGGCGCGCGCCCAGAATGCGGATATCGACTGGGCCGACGCTGGGGTCGCCAGCCTGACCCCTTTCCCGAGCGGCACGACTGTCACCGGTTCGGACGGGACGACTGCGACCGTGACGTGGTCGACCCAGACCGACGGCGGCACCTTTGTCCCCGAATTCGGCGGCGATTTCGTGAGCTATTTCAGCGGGCAGATCGGCGCCGGCCAATCGCCGCTGCTCACCAGCTTCAACAATTCGGCGTTCGACCCCGATGACCGGGTGATCATCGACATCACTTTGAGCCGCGCGGTCGGCAATCTCGAATTCACGCTGAGCGATATCGACCTTGGCAGCTTCACCGACGCCATCGAAGTCTACTACGATGACGATCTTGCGGGCGGCTTCTCAAATGCGGCAACCAACACCGCATTCTGGACAACTGGGAGTTCGGTCACTCGCACCAACGACGCGGTGGTCAACGGCTGGCGCGGCATTGCCGGCTCTGCGACTGCCGCCAGCAATGGCGACATCGCCTTCGATTTCGATGCGCAGCAGGTGCGGCGCATCCGGATCGTCTATTTCAGCTACACCGGTACCGGCGATCCGACTGGGCAATTTGCCGGAATCTCCGACTTCGCATTCGACGGGCAGGGTGCAGACCTTTCGCTGACAAAGTCGCTGATCGGTTCTCCGCCTGTCAGCGGCGGCACCGCGACTTGGCGACTGACTGTGGTGAATGCGTCCAATTCGACCGAGACGGCTAACGGCATAGTTGTGGAAGACACCTTTCCCGGCAGCTTCTCGTTCGGATCTGCCAGCGGTGACGGGAGCTTCAATTCCGGCAACGGCCAGTGGAACGTTGGTTCGCTGGCTCCGGGCGCGAGCGCAAGCATCACAGTGACCGGAACAGTGTCTGCTGCTGCCGGAACGACCCTCACGAACATTGCCGAGATCATCGCCAGCAGCGCCAATGACCCGGACTCGACCGTCAACAACGGTGTGACCTCGGAAGACGATTACGCAAGCTCGAGCTTCACCGTTCAAAGCGGCCGTGCGCCCGGCGTCCCGCCGGTCCTCGCCTGTCCGGCCGGGCAATCGCTGTTCGATTGGGATGCCATTGCCGGCTGGACCGCCGGGTCGACCGACAACACCTATGCATTCGCGAGCTTTGGGAACATTCGTTTCCAGCTTACCAACGACGGGGCCTACATCAACAATGCGGGCTTTGGCGGGCAGTCGCCGACGGTCGTGAACACGTTTTCCGGCGGACTCACGCCTGCCGAAGACAGCCTGACGGTGCTGGCGAACCAGGCCAACCAGTCGGGTGAAGTCGAGTTGACGATCACTTTGCCGCGTTCATTCACAGGCCTGCAATTCACGATCTTCGACGTCGATTTCGCGTCGGGTCAGTTCGCCGACCGGGTTGAGGTGATTGGGTCCAATGGAGGGTCGGCGGTGACGCCGACGCTGACCAACGGCAATGTCAATTTCGTGGTTGGCAACGAGGCATTCGGCGATGGAGCGTCGAACTCAGATCAGGCGCTGGGCAATGTCGTCGTCACCTTCACACAGGCCGTGGATACCGTCGTGGTCCGCTATGGCAACCACTCCACCGCACCCGCCGATCCCGGCCAACAGGGCATCGGCGTGCATGACATTGCGGTATGCAACCCGTTCGCTCAGCTGAGCGTGACCAAGGTCAGTTCGGTGATTGCAGACCCGGTCAACGGCGGCAGCAATGCCAAAGCCATCCCTGGCGCGACCATCGAATACCTGATCACTGTCGCGAATGTAGGACCGGTTGCAGCCGATGCGGATAGCGTGGTGATCTGGGATGACGGACCCGCGGATGCCAAGCTCTGCCTGCTCGATCGCAATGGCGGGCCGGTGATCTTCGCCGATCCTGGCGGGAATTCCGGCCTGACTTACGATTACGGCGGAGCAGGCACTCCGCCCGCCGACCTTGCCGTGACGACCGACGATCTCGAATTCTCGAACGACGATGGTGCCAGCTTTACCTATGTACCCACCGCCGATGGGGATCAGTGCGACGCAGCGGTGACGGATTTCCGCGTGCGGCCCGGCGGCGCTTTCGCGGCCGGATCGAGCATCACGCTGCGTGTTCGCTATCAGGTGCAATAGGCGCCTGAGTCCAAGCGCATAAGTATTCGCGTCGGTCGACCTTCATTGACGCTTTGAGACAAGCCTCTATGGAATCCACGCATGGACTCCAGCACCGGTCTGCGCCCTCCTCCGACGCTGTCTTCCCTGCTCGAAGGGAGCAATGCGGCCCTGTTCCTCGATTTCGATGGAACACTGGTGGAGCTTGCCCCTGGCCCGGATGCGATCAAGCCGGCGGAGAACCTGGCAGCCAGACTGGCGGACTTGGCTGAGCGCCTCGATGGACGCTGCGCATTGGTCAGTGGCCGGGCGATCGAGGACATCGAAACCCATATAGGCCCGGTCGCGATTGCTGCCGCCGGATCTCACGGCCTCGAAATTCGCGATTCGGCGGGCAATCCGATTGGCGCCCGGCCGCAGGGCCTGCCGGCAGTGATCGAACGCGAGTTGCGCGAATTCGCGACTGAGAACGACATCGACTACGAAGCCAAGCCGCACGGTGGCGCACTGCATTATCGTTCGAACCCGGCTCGCGGCGACGATGCCGACCGGTTTGCCGAAATGCTCGCGCTGTCGCATGGCTGGGCCGCCCAGCGCGGCAAATGCGTGGTCGAGTTGGTGCCCAAGGATGCCAATAAGGGTTCGGCCGTGTTCGCGCTTATGCAGACCAGTGCCTTTGCCAATGCGCGTCCCTTCTTCATCGGCGATGATCTGACCGATGAGGCCGGATTTGTTGCCTGTGCCGATCTTGGCGGGGCGGGAATCCTGGTCGGCGAGCGCGAGTCGACGCAGGCGCGGTTCCAATTGCCCGATGTTTCCTCTGTCCACGATTGGCTCGATCTATGAGCGATAAGCAGCCTCCCAATCTCGAGCTTTGGCCGATCGGGAATTGTCAGGTTTCCGGACTGATCGACCGCGAAGGCGCATTGGTCTGGGGTTGTGTGCCGCGCGTTGACGGCGATCCGGTATTCTCGGCCCTGCTCAACGGCGATCAGCGCGATGCCGGCATTTGGCGGTTTGAACTCGAAGGGCAGGTGAGCGCCAGGCAGGAATACATCCGCAACACGCCAAACTTGCTGACAACCCTCGAAGCGGCCGATGGCAGCGCAGTCCAGATTCTCGACTTCTGCCCGCGCTTCGAGCGATCCGGACGGATGTATCGACCGGTTGCCTATGTGCGGATCGTCCGCCCGATCAGCGGCAATCCGCGCATAAAGGTGGTGCTCGCACCCACCAAGAATTACGGCGTGTCCCTGGCTGAGACCACCAACGGCACCAATCACATCCGTTACCTGGTCGGCCCGCAGGCCATGCGCCTGTCGACCGATGCTCCGGTCGGTTACATCATGGAGCGGCGCACCTTCCGGATCGAAACCGATACTCACTTCTTCCTTGGCCCGGACGAACCCTTTGTCGGGAACCTGCGCGAGCAGGTGCGCTCGATGGAGCAGGGCACGCGCAAATACTGGCAGAACTGGGTGCGGATGCTGGCGATCCCGCTCGAATGGCAGGAAGAGGTGATCCGCTGCGCGATCTCGCTCAAGCTGTGCCAACATGAAGAAACCGGCGCTATCGTTGCTGCGCTGACGACTTCGATCCCCGAAGCCGCGCATTCCGAACGTAACTGGGATTACCGTTACTGCTGGATCCGCGATTCCTACTACACCATCCAGGCGCTCAACCGGTTGGGCGCACTCGACGTCATGGAGAAGTATCTCGCTTACCTTCGCAACATTGTCGATGGCGCGAAGGGCGGGCAGATCCAGCCGCTCTATTCGGTGATGGGTGAGAGCGAGCTCGACGAGACCACCGCGAGTTACCTGGCTGGCTATCGCGGCATGGGCCCCGTTCGACGCGGCAATGCGGCCTACAAGCAGGTGCAATATGACTGCTACGGCCAGATCGTACTGCCGAGCGTTCAGGGCTTCTTCGACCAACGGCTGCTGCGACCGGCAACCGAGCACGATTTCGAGAATCTCGAACAGGTCGGCAAGATGGCCTGGGCGATGCACGACCAGCCCGATGCCGGCCTATGGGAATTCCGCACCCGCCAGGAGGTGCACACCTATTCCGCCGTGATGTGCTGGGCGGCGTGCGACCGGCTCGCGAATGTAGCGGCGCATCTCGGCAAGGAGGATCGCGCTTCGGTGTGGCGCGAACGCGCCGATGCCATCCGCGAGAAGATCGAGTCCGAAGCGTGGAAGGAGAACGGGTCGGAAATGGGCGGCCACTACGGGGCCAGCTTCGAAAGCGATTACCTCGATGCAAGCCTGTTGCAGATGGTCGAGTTGCGCTTCCTGTCCCCTGACAATGAGCGCTTCCAGCAGACATTTGCTGCAGTCGAGAAACACCTCCGGCGTGGCGATCACATGCTGCGTTATGCCGCCGAGGACGATTTCGGCGCGCCCGAGACAGCCTTCAACGTCTGCACATTCTGGCTCATCGAGGCCTTGCATCTGGCCGGGCGGGACGAGGAAGCGCGGTCGCTGTTTTGCACCATGCTCAGCCACACCACACAATCCGGATTGCTCAGCGAAGATCTCGATTACGAGACCGGGGAATTGTGGGGCAACTTTCCGCAGACCTATTCGCTGGTTGGTGTTATCAACTGCGCGGGGCTTCTATCAAAACCGTGGAGCGACGTGCGATGAGCAGGCTGGTTGTCATATCGAACCGGGTGGCCGTGCCGAAGGCGCGCGGTGTCGCGGGCGCACAGGGCGGACTAGCCGGTGCGCTCAATGCGGCGCTCAAGGATCGCGGAGGATTGTGGTTCGGCTGGTCGGGTCAGGAAAGCGAGGACCGTACCGGCAACATGAACCTGCAGCGCAATGAAGGAGTGACCACAGCAACGATCGACCTCTCGACCCGCGACGTCGACGAATATTACAACGGTTATGCCAATTCGACGCTGTGGCCGCTGTTCCATTATCGCATCGACCTGACCGAATACGAGAATGAGACCGGCAAGGGCTACGAGCGGGTCAATGAACGGTTCGCCGATAGCGTCATTCCGCTGATCGAGGATGACGATGTCATCTGGGTGCATGACTACCATCTCATCCCGTTGGGCGAGAGGCTGCGCAGTCGCGGGGCCAAGAACCGGATCGGGTTCTTCCTGCACATCCCGTGGCCGCCGACCCGCCTGCTCACCTCGCTGCCGTTTCACGAGCGGTTGGTGCGCACAATGCTCGATTATGACTTGATCGGTTTCCAGACCGAGGAGTGGCTGTCGAGCTTCATTCACTATTGCGAGAACGAACTTGGCGCCGAAGTCGATCACGATAGTGGCCGGATCACGCATGAAGGCCGGGAAGTGCTTGCCCGAGCCTATCCGATCGGGATCGACTGGGATCACTTCCAAGGACTGGGCGCAACCGAAGAAGCCAAGGCGGCTGAAGAACGGTTCCTCGCTTCCACTCGTAACCGCGTCGGGATGATTGGCGTCGATCGGCTCGACTATTCCAAAGGGCTGCCAGAACGGATCGATGGGATCGGACGCTTTTACGACCAACACCCTGAGCGCACGCGCGATCTCGTTTTCATCCAGATTGCACCGCCAAGCCGCGAGGACGTGGAGAGCTACCAACACATCCGCGGCGTGCTCGAACAGAAGACCGGCCAGATCAACGGAGCGCGCAGCGAGGTCGATATTGTTCCGATCCGCTATGTGAACCGCGGCTACAGCCATGCCGAGCTTTATGGGTTCTTCCGGGCGGCCAAGATCGGTCTGGTTACGCCGCTGCGCGACGGCATGAACCTGGTTGCCAAGGAATATGTCGCTGCGCAGGATCCCGATGACCCGGGTGTTCTGATCCTGTCCGAATTTGCCGGCGCCGCCCATCAACTGGGTGCGGACGGCGAAGGTGCGGTGCTGGTCAACCCGCACAGTCCCGACGCGCTTGCACGAGCAATCAAGACCGCGCTCGACATGCCGCTGGAAGAGCGCAAGGCGCGGTTCGAGGCGATGATTGCGACCGTCCGAGACGACAATGTGCGCTGGTGGACTTCCAAATTCTGCGACGATCTCGCTCTCGGCTAGGCAGCTATCGGGTAAGTTTGCTCGCCTGCATCCTGGCTGCGCGCGCATAACCGCCATTCCCTGCCAGCACTGTGCGTTGGTCTCTTTGGCGCGAATGCTCTTCTCGCTTCGCGAGGACTTGGTTCACTCGGCTGACCAGGATTTCCGGAACAAACGGCTTGCGCACGAAGCCCTGCGCTCCGCCATGGATCGCCTGCGCCTCATCCTCGATCCCCGTCTTGGCTGTGAACATGACAACCGGAAGGTCGTAATGGATCGGCGAACCGCGCAACTTTCCCAGCAGCGTCATCCCGGACATGCCCGGCATATCCTGATCGAGCAGGAACAGGTCCGGCCGCCTTCCGGTATGGAGCAAGTCCCAAGCTTGCGCGGCATTCGCTATCCAACCGCAAATATGCCCAGTGTCGGTCAAGGTGCGACAGGCAATCTCGGCCACGAGTTCATCGTCGTCGGCAATCAGAATGTAGGCCATGGAATTCAGACTTTCGCTGGTAGTTCAGCCTCTCCGCCTAACCAGCCGTCTACCAACTTTGGACTGATCTGGACGTTCGGATGGATACCTAGGACAAATCACGACTCAGTCGCGCCTTCCGGTTGCCGTGTCAGCGGGTGGCTGCCAGTGTCGCGACGATGATTCGAGATCCTAAAACCGGTCCGTTCCTGACGACCGAGGGCATTCATAACCTGCGCGACTACGGCGGTTACTCAACCGGCGATGGCGGGCGCGTGAAGACGGGGCTGCTGTTTCGATCCGGGCACCATGCCGAGGCGACCGATGCCGATTTGCAAGCCGTGGCAAACCTGCAGCTTTCGCATGTTATCGATCTGCGCGGTGACAGTGAGCGCGCGCGCCACACCTGTCGCAGACCAGACGGATTTGCCGCGGAAGTTGTTTTCTTCGAAGGCGAAACTGCCGGGCTTGCGCCGCACCTTGAAGCTGCTGAGGGCAGCGTCGATGCCGAGGGTGCACATCAGGCGATGGTTGAGCTCTACGCAGCGTTGCCGGATCGCGTCGGATTGAACTCGGTGCTGCGGCGCTATTTTGCAGCGCTCTCGACAGGTGACGGGGCAAGCCTCGTGCACTGCGCCGCCGGTAAGGATCGAACCGGAATTGCGGTCGATTTGCTCCATCATGTGCTTGGCGTGCATCCCGACGACGCGATGCAAGACTATCTTCTGACGAACCAGTCGCCGCGCAATGAAGAGCGGATTGCCCACGGTCGCGCACTGATGGGAGGAAAGTACGGCGCCAAGGATGAAGCGACGATCCGGGTTCTGATGGGTGTCGACCCGGCCTTCCTCGAGGCTGCGCGCCAGTCGCTGGCGGATCGATTCGGCTCCACCGACACCTATCTCGAGCAGCAGCTTGGAGTCGATGCACCCATGCGGGATGCGTTGAAAGCGGAGCTTGTGGAACAGTAACGCTTTCCATCGACCCGCGAATTGAAGCCAGAGCGGCAAAGTCCTAGATCACGGGGCGAGAACAGACAGGATCACGACAATGGCTACCCACCGCACCAAGATACTTATCATTGGCTCAGGCCCCGCAGGCTACAGCGCAGCAATCTACGCAGCGCGCGCAATGCTCGAACCGATCGTGGTGCAAGGCCTGCAGCCAGGCGGACAGCTCACCATCACCACCGATGTCGAGAACTATCCCGGCTTTCGCGATGTCGTGCAGGGGCCATGGCTGATGGAGGAGATGAAGGCTCAGGCCGAGCATGTCGGTACGCGGATGATGTGGGATACGATCGTCTCGGTCGATCTCGAGAACGGCCCTCCGTACAAGGCGATCGGCGACAGCGGCGATGAGTATATCGGCGACACGCTGGTGATCTGCACGGGTGCCCAGGCCAAATGGCTGGGCGTTCCGGGCGAGCAGGAATTGGGCGGCAAAGGCGTATCGGCTTGCGCGACCTGCGACGGTTTCTTCTATCGCGGCAAGAAGGTTGCAGTGATCGGCGGAGGCAACACCGCAGTCGAGGAAGCCTTGTACCTCACAAATCATTCCGACGATGTGACCCTGATCCATCGCCGCGACGAATTGAGGGCGGAGAAGATCCTGCAGGATCGGTTGTTCAAGAACCCCAAGATCTCGACCTTGTGGAACAAGACCGTCGAGAGCTTCGAGGCCGGGGAGGACGGGTCGCTCGGCCACTTGGCGCTCAAGGACACCCAGACCGGTGAGACATCGACGATCGAAGTCGACGGCGCCTTTGTCGCCATCGGCCACGCGCCCGCGACCGAGCTTTTCAAGGGCAAGCTGGCGATGGATGCGAGCGGCTATCTGGATGTCGAGCCAGGCACGCCCAAGACCGCGCTTCCCGGCGTGTTCGCAGCCGGCGATGTCACCGATCACGTCTACCGTCAGGCAGTCACGGCAGCCGGTATGGGCTGCATGGCGGCGCTTGACGGCGAGCGCTATCTTGCAGCGCTCGAAGACGCGCCGGCCGAGCAGGAAACCGAAGCCGCCGAATAACGCCTATTCGACGTATCCGAACACGACCGTCGCGGCGTGGAAGATCAGCGCGATCAGCACCACGCTCGACAGCGCGAACAGTACGAAGCGAACCATGACCTTGTTGGCCGTTGCCTGCACCAGCGAGTGCGCGACCCGCAATCCGACATAGATCCACGCCAGGAAGGCGTGTTGTCCGTCGCCGTGACCGACCATCGCCAGCAACAGCGCAACGGCATAGAACAGCGTAGGCTGTTCATGCAGGTGGTTGTAGTTGTCGGCCTTCCAGTTGACCTTGTCGGGCAGTTTCTTGCGCAGCTCCGCCCCGGTCGTACCGACCAGCTTGGCCGGCGCTTCAATCTCGGGCGCCTTGGTCATTGCCGGGATGCGGGTGGCGTACATCCACACCCACATGACCATGGTCCATATCATCAGCGCGACGACGGGCTGGAAGATCTGCGCTTCGATCACGTTCATCCGACCGCTCCGGGATCGGCAAACACGGTCGCCATGACTGCTCTGACCGCGAGCGCGATCAGCACGATCGTGCTGAGCAGGAACAGAGCGAAGCGCACCGGGATCTTGTTGACGAAGATCTGCCACAGCGAATGCACGATGCGGATGCCGACATAGCTCCACGCCAGCAGCACATCCACGGCTCCGGCTCCGACAATGGCAAGGATGACGACCACCGCGTAGAACAGGGTCGGCTGTTCGTGCAGGTGGGTGTGATTGTGCGCCGGCCAATTGGCCTTGTCGGGAATCTTGCCTTCAAGATCCTGACCGCGTCCGCCGTCCTTGCCGGTGAAGACCGACTTGTCTTCCACCTTGGCGATGGCCCCGAACCGGACTGGTACGATCCAGAACAGGATGATGATCGTCCAGACGACCAGCACCGCGGCTGGCGCAAGGATTTGTGCTTGCATCGATTGATCCCCTCTCTGGACGCATTCCTGCGAAAGCGAAGGCCGATTGTCAAATGCAACCTATCCTTCGTCCGAGGCGATCGTCTCGGCGAAGGCGGCAGGATCGGCATTGCCACCGGTCAGCATGATGACGGTTCCTTCATCGAGCGGAACCTTGCCTGCCAGCGCCGCGGCAAGCGCAGCTGCACCGCCGGGTTCGATCACCATGCGCAAATTGGCAAAGGCCCAGCGTTGCGCATAGCGCACTTCGTCATCGGTAACGGTGACGCCGGGCTCGGCGCGACCAGCAAGGAGCGCGAGGTTGATATCCTTCGTCGCAGTGGGCTGCAGGGCATCGCAGATCGTCTTTGGTGCATCGGATGCTGCCTGGACAATCTCGCCAGCCGCAAGCGCGCGTCCAACCATATCCCAGCCGACCGGTTCGACAACATGGATCGCGCTTTCGGGACAGGCGAGCGACAGGCCGGCCGCTAGGCCGCCGCCGCCGCAACACACGATGATCCGGCTTGGCTGCCGATTTCCCGACCATTCGGTGATCTCTACCCCGGCGCTGCCTTGACCTTCGATCACCCACGGATCTCCGAATGCGTGGACCAGCGTTCCACCGCGCTGTTCGATCAGCTTCGCCGCGACCTCGTCGCGATCCTCACCGGGGCGATCGTAGAGCACCACTTTGGCGCCCAGCGCACGCGTGTTGTCGAGCTTCACCTGCGGTGCGTCGCGCGGCATTACGATGGTTGCTTCGATGTTCAGTACCTTGGCGGCCCAGGCGACACCTTGCGCATGGTTGCCGGACGAGACCGCAACCACGCCCGCACCGCGTTCGTCCTCTGTCAGGTTCGAGAGTCGCCACCAGCCGCCTCTGATCTTGAACGCACCGATCGGCTGCAGGTTCTCGCATTTCACGGAGCACGGCACATCGTTGATACGGACCGGCAGCTGCGGGGGCGGGGGCAATTGGCGGGCGATGGAAGCGGCGGCATCGAGCACACCTTCGCGGGTCGGAATGCGCGTTTCAGACATCGCGCCGCTCCCTATTTTCACAACGAGACATGGACCGCATGTTACACGGTCCAGAAGTAAGAAATTTCACTGATTTCATTGGATTTTCCGTCGCCGCCCTGGTGCCGGATGTTGGAGCTGGATTCTGCATGATTGCGCTATGCCGCAACAACGCCCGGTAGGAAATGCCGGATCATATTGCGGTCGCCAAGCATTCGCCTATGTGGAGCGTCATGCGATGGCCGACGAGGGCCCATACGAATTCAGGGAAGCTAACTATGTCGACAGTTCTGGTGATCGGGGCAGGGGGCGTGAGCTCGGTCTGCGTCCACAAAATGGCCCAAGTACAAAAGGATGGGAACGCGGAAATCTTCTCCGACATCCATCTCGCCAGCCGGACCAAGCGAAAATGCGATGCCATCGCTGCCAGCGTGAAGGAGCGGACCGGCGTCGACGTTGCGACCTACGAGATCGACGCGGAGGAAGTGCCCGCGATGGTGCAACTGATCCGCAAGGTTCAGCCCAGCCTCGTGGTCAACCTCGCGCTGCCGTACCAGGATCTGCCGATCATGGACGCCTGCCTTGAAGCGGGTGTGCATTATCTCGACACCGCCAATTACGAACCGAAGGACGAGGCCAAGTTCGAATATTCGTGGCAGTGGGCCTATCACGACCGGTTCAAGGACGCCGGGCTGATGGCGCTGCTCGGCAGCGGGTTCGATCCCGGCGTCACCAGTGTGTTCACGATGTGGCTAAAGAAGCACAAGCTGAAGACCATTCGCACGCTCGACATTCTCGACTGCAATGGCGGCGATCACGGTCAGGCCTTTGCGACCAACTTCAATCCCGAGATCAACATCCGCGAGGTGACCGCACCGGCGCGGCATTGGGAGAACGGCGAGTGGGTGGAAACACCGGCAATGCAGGTCTCGACCCCGTTCGATTTCGAGCAGGTCGGCACGCGGCAGGCCTATCTGATGTATCACGAAGAGCTCGAAAGCCTTGCCAAGTTCAATCCGGAGATCGAGCGCGCACGGTTCTGGATGACCTTCGGCGATGAGTACATCAAGCACCTGACCGTGCTGCAGAATGTCGGCATGACCTCGATCGAGCCGGTGCGATACCAGGGCAAGGAGATCATCCCGCTGCAATTCCTCGCTGCGGTGTTGCCCAAACCCGAAACGCTCGGAGAGACGACAACGGGCAACACCAATATCGGCTGTATTGCGACCGGCGAAGCGCTCGATGGCTCAGGCGAGAAGACGTTCTATATCAACAACATCTGCTCGCACGAGGCGGCCTTTGAAGAGACCGGCAACCAGGCGGTGAGCTACACCACCGGCGTCCCGGCGATGATTGGCTCGGCGCTGATGGTGCAGGGGACTTGGGCAGGTGAGGGCGTGTTCAACATGGAAGAGATGGACCCCGATCCTTTCATGGAGATGCTCAATGCGCATGGCCTGCCGTGGCGGGTGAAGGAGCTTGATGGGCCGGTTGGGTTTTAAAGCGCCAGCGACTTGCCGGATGCGTGCATGAACCACCTGCGATACGCAAACCACCCGGTCCACATCACCGCATAGAGGCCCAGTGCGGCGTAGATGGCGGGCATCGGATTGTCGATCGAACTGACCGATCCGGCATAGGCGGCGATCCCCATATAGGGCAGGGTGCCGATGCTCCAGAACAGCGCGAAGCGGGGCAGCGGCATGCGCGTGGTACCCGCCATGCAAGCGGTCACCTCGGGCAGGATCGGTGCGGCGCGAGCGAGCAGGATCATGCCCGGACCGTGCGCTTCAAACGCCGTGCGCATGTCGGCCCTCTGCGTGTCGTCTCGGATGACTTTCGCCAGTGCGCTATCGCCCCAGCGCCTGCAGATCGCGTAGCCGACGAACGCCGCAAGCGCCGAACCGGTCATCGCCGCGAACAGGCCGAGCTCAAACCCCAGGAAATATCCTCCGAGGATCACGATGGTTAGCGTTGGCACCGCCACGAACAGGTCGACAAATAACAGGCCGATCACGACCGCCATGACGGTCAAAGCCGAAAGCGTGCTGGCGGTTTCGAGCCACAGTCGGACATTGTCCTCGGTCAGGATCCCCAGCGCGCGGCCGAGGATGAAGGTCGAAGCAAAGACGAGGGCGATGGTCAGCATGACCTTGAGCAGGGTTTTCATGCGTCACCTTTCTGCATGATGCGGTGGGCGAGGGAGGGGGAAAGGCGATTGATCGTGCGCAGCAGCTTGACCTTGCCGATGTCGTTATCTTCAGTGCCGCGTTCGATGCTGGCGATGATCTGTCGCGCGACTTCGGAAGAGGAGAGCTTCCCGCTGCCGCGTCCTTGGGTCATCGGCGTGTCCACCAGCGGAAGGAAGGCTTGTTGGACCCGGACATTGGTGTGTGAAAGCTGGGCCCTTAGACCGCGCGAAAAATTGTCGAGCCCGGCCTTGGTCGCGCAGTAGACGGCGGATTCGCGCTTGGGCACGATTCCGAGGCCCGAATTGACGTTGAGGATGAATGCTTCCGGACGAGCCATCAGACTGCCGAGCAGCCCGGAAACCAGCTGGATCGGGCTGGTGAAGTTTATGGCCGTCTCGCTCGCGATCCCTGCATGGTCGAACTCCGGGCTGAGGAAGGTCGGCGTGAACTGCACCGCAGCGCAATTGATCAGCCCGTCGATCCCGTCGGGGCGCTGCGATTGGATCGCCTTGATGGCGTTCGCCACGCTCTGGGCGTCGGCGAGATCGGTTTCGACCTGGGTGAAGCCGCGCGCGGCCGATGCCGTAGCGCCGGGAGGAGCCGTGCGCGAGAGGTTGATGATCGTGTTGGCGGCTCCAAGTATGCGGAGCAGCTCAAGGCCTACGCCCGAACTCCCTCCGGTCAGAACGATGATCTTGTTGTCGAGTTTCATGCGAGTAGGCTATTGCCGACCCGGCGCCGCCCGTAATTAACCGAGGTTCATTTGTCGCGATTTCAGGAACTTGTTGTCGAGCACGGTCGCGAAATTGCGCTGAGCGCCGGCGATCACCTGTTCGCGCAGGGTGACAGCGATTCGAACGTCTACTTCGTCAAGACCGGGCTGTTGAAAGCCTATTACATCCGCGCCGACGGGAAGGAGCATATCAAGTCGTTCCTTCCCGAAGGATCGATCATCGGCAGCATGGTGGCGTTGGTGGATGGCGATGCCTGCACGTTCGGCCTGCAAGCGGTGGAAGACGGTGTTGCTGTGGCGCTGCCTTATGCCAAGCTCGAACAGGCGGCAAGAACCGATGTCGATCTTGCCAATGCGCTGATCACGTTCCTGTCCAATTACGGCAAACGCAAGGAGCGGCGCGAATATGAGCTGCTGAGCCTTTCCCCCGAGGCTCGGTTTGCAATCCTGCTCCAAACCATGCCTGATATTGTCGATCGCGTGAGTCAGGCCGATATGGCGGCCTATATCGGAGTGACTCCGCAGGCACTAAGCCGGATCAAGCGGCGCATGCCTAAGTGAAATCCCGAATTCTGGAGCGTTCTATTCAATGCAGACCCAAGCTGGCGATCCGGGAGCATTCACCCAATTCGATCTTGCGCGCGTCGATAGCCCGGCCTTCGTAGTCGACGCGGCAAAGATCCGTGCCAATTGCCAGATCCTCGCGGAAATTCGCGATGCAGCCGATTGCAAGGTGTTCGCCGCCCTCAAGGCGTTTTCGATGTGGTCGACCGCGCATATCATCGGCGAATATCTCGACGGCGTGTCGACCTCGGGTCTTTGGGAAGCGCGGTTGGCGAGCGAGTTCTACGACGGCGAGATCGCGACCTATTCGGCAGCTTACAAGCCAGAGGATCTTGAGGAAGTCTGCCGTCTGTCCGACCATGTGATCTTCAATTCGCCCGACCAGATGAAACGTGCTGCGCTGATCCTTGATCACGCGGCGACCACGGGAGGCGATGTCTCGGTTGGCCTGCGCATCAACCCGATGCTCGCCACCGGCGAAGTACCAAAGTACGACCCGAGCGCGCCCGGTTCGCGGCTCGGCTTTCCGATCGACCAGCTCACCGACGAGCATATGGCAGGCGTCGAGGGCATCCACTTCCACAATCTGTGCGAACAGACATTCGAGCCCTTGCGCCAGACCTGGGACCGCGTGTTCGATGCGATCGAGCCCTATTTCGGGCAGCTCAAATGGATCAATATGGGCGGCGGCCATCACATCACGCGCGCCGACTATCAACGCGCCGAATTGGTCGAACTCCTGAAAGACGCAGCCGAGGATAGCGGGGCGGAAATCATCCTGGAGCCGGGTGAAGCGATCGCGCTCGATGCGGGCATTATGGTGGGCACCTTGCTCGACACGATGTTCAACGAAGTGCCGATCGGGATCACCGACGTGAGCGCCACCTGCCACATGCCCGATGTTCTCGAAGCGCCCTACCGCCCGGCCATGCTGAGAGAGCTGTCTGATGAAAGCACAATCCCGATCCGCCTGGGCGGTCCGTCCTGCCTCGCGGGGGACGTGATCGGCGACTATCGCCTTCCGGTGCCTGCTGAACCGGGCGCGCGGTTCGCATTTCTCGACCAGGCGCATTATTCGATGGTCAAGACCAACACCTTCAACGGTGTGCAACTTCCCGGCATCTGGCTGTGGGACAGCGATACGGACGCGCTCGAATGCGTGAAGCGTTTCGACTACGAGGACTTCCGCGACCGGTTGAGCTAACTTCGATCGGTGAAGCCGAGGCGCTCTTGCACCTGCTTGGCGAGCCGGCCCATTGCCGCCAGCTGCCTGGCGCAGTTCTCGACCATGCGGCGGTCGGCTTCGGGGTTGATCGAGCCGCTTTCGAACATGTTCCCTCCGCGCACCGCGACGATGATATCGCCTTCGACGAATAGCGAGCAAACCCCGCTGCCTCCGAAGGCGTCTTCAAGCGCCAGCAGCCGCTCGACATAGAGCGGATCGACGAGATAGCGCGCTTCGACCTGATCGTCGCTCCACACGTCGAAGCGATCCTCGAAATCTGGGTGGACCATGTCGACAGCATGGAGTCGGTGCCCGTCGAAATCGACGCTGTCCTTGCGGCCGCCGAGGCCGAACCAGCTTTCGTGCTGGCCGGCGCGGTGGACCAGAGTGGTGCCATGGAACGAGCGACCGGAGCCGATGCGGATGATCGCCCCTCGAAACACGGTCACCCAGCGGCGGTTCTTACCCGAGCCGCGCTTTTTGCGCAGATGCGCTTCGTGCAGGAGAAAGTTATGGCCTTCGAGATCGCCGCTCCAGAAATCCTCCAGCGCGGCCTTCTGGTGCGAAGGGACCAGTCCAAATCGCTTGGCCAGTTCGAACTCGCGCCCGCCGTCCCCGTCGAGGTTGTAGGTCATGCCCAGTGCAGCGGCGATCCCTTCGTTGATACCGACCTTCACTCGCTTGGTTGCCTTGCGGATCGGGTTGCGCGTCCAGGCGAACACGGCCGAAGCGACAATGAAGCAGGCCCAGAGCTTGGGGCCGAGATCGAACGGAACGAAGATAACGAACGCCAGCATGAGAGGCGCTGCAACCACGGCCGACTTCCACAGGCGGCCCCAGGCCTTGTCCTTTGCGTCCGCGCGCACGCTGCGTTGATCTTCCAGGAATTGGCCAAGCGGCCCTGCCATCAGCTGATCGGTATCAGGAATGGCCACCATTGCGCTTGCTTTCGCCCCCTAGTTAGCTCGCCTTTTCCGCATGGTCGACGAAGTGGGAGGTGCTTGCAAGGGCGGTGAGCAATTACAGACCTTTGCGCCCGAAGCCCCCGCCAGCCGCGCGTTTGGGAGCGAGCACGCTTTCCGATCCCAGATCGCGCGCATCATCGGGCCCGGTCTGGCCGACCGTGCGGCCACGGTCGTTCTGATTCAGCGCCAGCGCCAGCCGAGCCAGTGCTGCAAATTGCTCGGCGGCTTCCTCGGCTCGCTCTGCATCGCCGCTGGAATCGAGCGAGCCGCTTTCGAACAGGTCGCCGCTCTCAACCGCGATGATGACCTCGCCGCGCAGGAACAGCGCGCGCACCGCATCGCCCTTGAACGCGCTTTCCAGCGCGAGCAGGTGCTCAATATAGGATGGGTGGACAAGCACGCGCGATTCAATACGATCGTCGCTGTAAACGTCGAACACGTCCTCGAAGTCGGGATGGACCTGATCGACCAGATCGAGCTGGTGGCCTCCGAAGTTTACCTTGTCCTTGCGACCGCCGAGGCCGAACCATTTCTTGTGCTTGCCCGCACGTTGCAGCAGCGTCGTTGAACGGAATTCGCGACCGAACTGCATATTGATGATCGCGCCGCGGAATACCGTGACCCAGCGGCGATTCTTGCCCGAGCCGCGGCGTTCTTCGAGATGGGATTCGTAGAGGCTGAAACCGTGCCCTTCGAGCTCGCCATACCAGTTGTCTTCGAAGCTTGAGCGGTCATAGCCCGGGACGAGACCGTAGTTCCTCGCGGCATCGAATTCCGATCCCGGTTCAACATCGTGCTCGTAAGCGATCCCGAGATTGTGCGCGATTGCGGAGTTGATGCCGACCTTGATCTCCTTCTTGGCCTCGGCGATCGGCTGGTACCCCCAAATACCAATCCCGATCGCGGCAAACCCGACGAGGTAGAATTTCAGGGTGCTGAAGTCGTCCATCAGCCACCAGAACAGAGACAGCGGCAACAGGACCAGCGCGCCGTAGAACCAGCGGTCATGCGCGGTCTTTTTGGCCGTTTCGCGCATGCCGGATTGCTGGTCGAGCCAGCTGCCCAGCTCGCCTCCCATCAATCCCTGAACATCTGCACGCATGCTGTCCCCTTGCCGTCTTTCCGGGCGATTTCCCTTAACCAATTGATGCTACTATACTCCTGCCCGGTAAAGGAGGGGTGCACAAATGATCGAGATTTTTGGGTGGTTCTGGACTTCGGCAATCGTGGTGATCACGGTCGGCCTCATTTTCCTGATCATCGGGATCTACAACAATCTGGTCGCTCAGCGTCAGAATGTGCGCCAGGGCGTGGCCGATATCGATGCGCAGCTGAAGCAACGCCACGATCTGATTCCCAATCTGGTCGAGGCCGTGAAAGGTTATGCCGGTCACGAGGCCGCGACGCTGGAATCGGTGATCCAGGCGCGCAATACGGCTGCGAAAGGCAATCCTTCGTCGGGCAACGAACAGGGTCTCAAGCTGGCGCTCGACAATTTGCTGGCGCTGGGCGAGGACTATCCGGAACTCAAGGCCGACGCGAATTTCCGCGAGCTCCAGGCTGAATTGTCGGACATCGAAGACAAGCTTGCAGCGGCGCGACGCGCGCTCAACGCGGCAGTGGCCAGCTTCAACACTGCACGCGAGTCATTCCCGGCGGTGCTGTTCGCTAGCTTCCTCGGCTTCAAGGAGGCTGACTTCGATCGGCTCGACGACAGCGAGAAGGGTACCGTCGACCAGGTTCCGCAAGTCGCATTCTGATTTTCGGGAACGATTTGTTCGTGCGCGAATTTTGATTGCGCGAGCGCGGATTGCGACTATATCCGCGCTCTCGCTGCCCCAAGGGACATGACCGCAAGGCAGCCTCACACTGTTTGGTCTGACCGCTGAACCTTAGGAGGTCCCTTGAGTTGCACACCTACCCCGATGCCAAGGCTGTAGTCCGCGACCTCGCTCCGGACGAGCCCGTTATCCTCAATCGCCCGCATGCCGCACGCCGCGCTGCCCGCTTCTTTGTCGAGAAGTTTCCGGGCAAGGTGATGTATGCGGTGAAGGCCAACCCGGCGCCCGACCTGATCGAGGTGCTGTGGGAAGCTGGTATCACGCATTACGACGTCGCGTCGATCGCCGAGGTGCGTCTGGTGCGCGAAGCGCTGCCCGAAGCCGATCTGTGCTTCATGCATCCGATCAAGACCCGCAAGACCATTGCGGAGGCGTACTTCCAGCACGGCGTGAAGACCTTCAGCCTCGACACCCACGAGGAACTGGCGAAGATCGTCGAAGCGTGCAGCGACCCGGAGACGGGAGAGCCGGCGCAGGATCTGCGCCTGTGCGTGCGGATTCGGGTTTCTTCGGAATATTCGGAGCTCAGCCTTGCCGCCAAGTTCGGCTGCGACCTCACCGAAGCACCGGCGCTATTGCAGGAGGCCCGCCAGCATTGCGACTGGCTTGGCGTTTGCTTCCATGTCGGCAGCCAGGCCATGACCCCGTTCGCCTTTGTGCAGGCGATGGATCGTACCCGCGCGGCGATCGCCGAGGCCAGCGTGGTGATCGACATGATCGATGTCGGCGGGGGCTTCCCGAGCGTCTACCCCGAGATGGATCCGCCCCCGCTCGAAGACTATTTCGCGATAATCGCCAAGCATTTCGAAGCGTTGCCGATTGCCTACAATGCGGAACTGTGGTGCGAGCCGGGCAGGGCGCTGTGCGCCGAGTACAGCTCGATGATCGTACAGGTTACCAAGCGTCGCGGCGAAGAGCTGTATATCAACGACGGCGCCTATGGCGCGCTCTACGATGCGGCGCATATCGACTGGCGCTTTCCGGTCCGCGCGCTCGAAGACGATCTGCGCGATCCGGTGACGGATTTCGCATTCTACGGCCCGACCTGCGACGATGCAGACTACATGCGTGGCCCGTTCCCGTTGCCGAGCGACATCCAGGCCGGCGACTATATCGAGGTCGGCATGCTCGGCGCGTATGGTGCGGCGATGAAGACCGGTTTCAACGGCTTTGGCGATGCTAATTGCGTCATCGTGACGGACGAGCCCATGATGAGTCTGTTTACCGGTGAGCGAAAGACTGCCCAGAGCGACAATGTGGTAAGCTTGCGGTAGCTGGGAGCCACCACGCTATTGCGAATTAATTGCGATAGTTTGGTTGGGTGTGTATCTCTTTCGCGACCCCGAAGGAGAATCAACGTGACCAATTCCAGCATCGTCGTTGCCACCGATTTCAGCGCCCGCGCGGATCGCGCGATCGATCGCGGTTGGCAGCTCAGTCGCGAAAAGAACTGCCTGATTCGTTTCCTTCACGCGCTCGATATCGAAGATGCGGAGACCGCGGATCGAGCCGAACTCGATCGCAAGATGCGCGAGTGTATCGGCGCCGAACAAACCGAAGGCAAAGTCGAATTTGCCTATCCCGAAGGCACCCCGCCCAGAGCCATTGCGCGCGCGGGCGAGGCAGAGGACGTGTCGCTGCTGGTGGTCGGTCCTGCGCGCTACAACTCGCTCGGAGACTATTTTCTCGGCACTTCGGTCGACTATCTCCTGCGCAACACCAGCAAACCCGTTCTGGTGGTCAAGAATCGCGCACGAGGTCCGTATCGCCAGATCGTCGCCGGCACCGACTTCTCGGTTGGATCGGCACACGCGATCATCACCGCAGCGCGGATGTTTCCCGAAGCGGCGGTGCATATTGTCCATGCCTGGCACGTGCCGTTCCAGGCATGGCAACAGGATCGCTACGTTGCCGATGAGATCGCGCAGTCCGAGCAGGAGAAGATGGAAGACTTCCTCGCCGAGATCGCAGCTCGCGAGGCGCGATTGGCGCAGGCGACCACCGAACTGGTGGAAGGGAGCGCGCTGCAAGCGATCAATACCGGCCTCAAGCGCGATCCGACCGCTTTGGTCATCCTCGGCAGCCACGGCACCAGCGGATTCCGCCAGGCCGCGATCGGCAGCGTGACCAGCGACCTGCTGCGCAGTGTCGAAGCCGACATGCTGGTGGTGAACGTGAAGCAGGCAACCGCGTCTTGACCGACTGACCCCTCGGTGTATCAGTGTAATAATACACCGAGGGAGAGCGTAATGAAGTGGATGCGACTGGCTGCCATGGCGGCGGCATTTGTGGCGGCTCCGGCGATGGCGGACGAGGAATCGGCAGCGCCTGAGTCCGTCGAGGTCATGGTCCTTGGCGTGTATCATTTTGCCAATCCCGGTCTCGACGTCGTGAATTTCGAAGTCGACGATGTTCTGGCGCCGCGCCGCCAACGCGAGATCCAGATCCTGGTCGAAGCACTCGGCGAGTGGCGGCCGACCAAGATTGCGGTCGAAAACATGGCCGAACCTCCGAACCTCAAGATGACGGACTATGCCCGGACAGCCGATCTGCTCAAGTCAGATCGGAACGAGAGCATCCAGATCGGATACCGATTGGCCCGCCAACTCGGGCACGAGGCGGTCTACGGCTATGATGAACGACCGGGCGAAGGCGAACCCGATTACTTCCCGATGGGCAAGGTTCAAGCTCACGCCGCCGAAAACGGCGGTACCGAGCTGCTCGCGAAACTTTTCTCCGAGGTGCAGGCGATGGTTGCCGAAGAACAGGCCAACTTGCCCAATCAGTCGGTCGCGGAATCGCTTCTGACGCACAACGACCGGGCTCAGGTCGGAGCCATGCACGACAAACTGTATTACTCGCTGCTCAAGATCGGCGATGGCAACGATCAACCCGGAGCCGAACTCAATGCATATTGGTACATGCGCAACGCCAAGATGTTCGCAAAGATCGACATGATCGCCGAGCCGGGCGATCGGGTGCTGGTGATTGCCGGGAGCGGCCATGCGACCTGGCTCAAGCACTTTGCCGAGCGTATGCCGGGATATCGGCTGGTCGAGGCCATGCCGTTCGTGGAACTGGCGGCCGAGCGTTCCGACGCCGGAAAATGAACTCGCTGGAACGACCGATCCGGGATCGCGAGCAATCCCGCAAAGCGGATCGATCCGGCGGCGGCGCCATGCCGGCCTCCAACTAAAAGGGGCGGACCTTGCGGCCCGCCCCTTTCGTCATTCAAATCGCTTCAGATCAAAGCCCGTCGACGCTCTTGCTGACGAGGATGTTGACCGCCACGCGGCGGTTCTGCGCCTTGCCGTAGGCGGTGTCGTTGTCCGCCACCGGATCGGCTTCGGCCATTCCGGTCGGGGTCAGCATCCGCCACGGTTTCCAGCCGCATTGCTGCTGGAGATAGTTGGTCACCCGGGCAGCACGCTTCTCGCTCAGCGCCTGGTTGATCTCGTAGCTGCCGGTCGAATCGGTGTAGCCGACCACCAGCAACAGCGCGTTGTCCATCGCGTCGGCCTGTGCAGCTGCCTGACACAGCTCGCCGCGGGCTTCCGCCGACAGATTGTACTTGTTGGTATCGAAGTACACGTTGGTCGTGCCCTTGATATTGTACTTGTCGATATCGCCGACGCGCCCACGCAGGGCCTCGGTCGCCGCCGCGTTCTGTTCGATCGCGGCTCCCTGTTCGCCAAAGCGCTGTTCGGTGCCGTTGCGGATCATCGCTGCGGTCTTGAGATCGCTGTTCTTGAGGTTGATCCGGCTGGCGACCAGGTTGTTGGCCCATTCCACCGTGCGAACCTTGACCGGAACGCCGTTCAGCAGGTCGTCCGAGGTCAGCCGCTTGCGGTTGATCCCGAACAGGCCCTTGCTGGCGCGGATTTCCGTGCCTTGGCTGAGCCGGACGACGGTGTTGCCACCGCCAAGGGTGGTGATCTGGACCTCGTCTCCGCGGCGCGCCGAGATAAATCCTTCCACTTCCGGTCCTTCGGTCAGTCCCTCCAGATCGGTGGGCGGCGAGCCGTACACGGTGGTCAGCACTTCGCCTTCGTTGTTCGTAGGAACCGGCACTGGCTGCTGTGCCAGCAGGCTGCCCGGCGCAGCCATGGAAATCATGGCCAACGCGGCGATCGTTGTCGGTTTCTTCGAAATGACACGCATTATGTTACTCCTTCAAACTCCACCATCCGGCTGAATTCGTAACGCGGATTACCCTACCGCGTCCCCCCGTCTTGGTGTGTCCGGTGGTCATAGCCCCCTTCATCTCGCGGCGTTCTATGTGCGAAATGTTTTGCCCGATTGTTAAGATTAACCTTGCTGGCAGATGAACGGAACATGTGAAACCTCGTCTTGTACGGGCCGTTCGGGCGCCGATTGCGATGAACCGTTTTAACAGATGGCGGGCCAATGGGGCTAATCGGACCGAGCGACTGCGGCCGGGTCTTCCACGCCTTATTCCCGGGGCAGACTGCTTGGATGACCTGAGAATCGGTTTCCAAGCCTCCCGTTTCGGCTCGCGCGGTACATCCCGCCCGGTGGCGAAAGCAAAAATGTCCAGAGCGAGAAAGCGCTGAACATGCCCTGGGATCTAGCGCCGAGAAGGGTGCCGCCGGATCCAGTTCCCGATCGATGCTCCGAGGCAGATCGCAAGAAAATCCCCCACAATTCGCAACAACACTCCGCCGGAGGGGCCGGATTCGTGCGCGAAAAGGACAAAGTAGAATTGCGGGAGCGCCAGCAGAAGGAACAGCGGGATCAGCAGCGCAGCCAGGTTTGCTGCAAACCCTCGGCTCTGCCTGAAAGCGAGATAAGCGACCGCGCCGCTGACGAGCGCCACCCCGGTGAGCCGGACCGGGAGGTAGAACATCAGGTAGTTGCTGCGATCGGCAAACATACCCCCCGCTTGAAGCTCGATCATTAGCGGGCGGGTTATCAGGGTACTCCACAGCACGAGAGCGAAATAGGCAACAACCGTCGCACCAATGCTGACCACCGCAGGCTTCGATGCGAGTTTGGCCGAGCGCAATCGGATCAGTCCCGGCATCGACATCAAGAGTTCGCGCCAGACGCGCGAACCGCTCTTGCCATCGCCGGAACTCAGGTCCGACAGCTCCCGAAGGTCACCGAGAATATGCTCGCGGGTTTGCCCGTCGGCCAGCAACTCCACGATCTTGCGTACGAGGAAGGGAATGTCCGGTTTGGGCGGGCGGCTCATGCCGGTCGCTTTGCGGTGTCGAGCCCATCGGTCATGGCGCGGATTGCAGACAGGGACTGTTCAAGCAGTTCCAGTCCCAACGGCTGGATCCTGAAATAGCGCTTGGCCCTGCCGCCCCGTTCCGCTGTGGCTTCTCCCATCGACGAAGTCACATAGAGCTTGTCCTCGAGCCGTCCGAGGGTCGCATAAAGCGCTCCCAGCGAAGCTGATCGCCCCGTGCGAGTTTCGATATCGTTCTTGATGCTGACGCCGTAAGCGGTGCCGTCTTGCCGCACGATCGATGCGAGCACCAGCATCTCAAACTCACCGAGATTCTTGTTGGGATTGCGTTTCATCGTATATATTCTACAATGTAGATAAAATAAGGAATGGGCCGATTATCTGCAACCGGAGAATTGCGATGAAATTTCTGACTGCCACACCGCTCTTGTCAACCATGGCAATTCTCAGCTTCGCCGGGTGCGCTGCCAATCACGCCATGGCCGGGCCATCGCGTGCGCAAACCTCCGAGGTATCCACTACAGAGGGCGACGATGACGCGAAAGCACGGCTTGCCTCGATCGAGATCGACAGCTTGGTGCAGGGGAGACGGGCCGCTTACTGGATGTCGGCGGGCCTGTTCGGCGGAATGTTCGAAACGATCAACAGCGGCGATGATGTCGCCAAGATGCAGTTCCCCGCTCGTGCAATTGCAAACTGGGCCAAGGTGTGACTGGATTCGAGTGTGCTCTCCG
>CAZJZO010000036.1:0-27737 GCA_964550495.1 uncultured Porphyrobacter sp.
GGTGGAAGGCGACCTCGATTTCCTGACCGTAAAGGTCGCCGGAGAAATCGAAGAAGTAGGGTTCGAGCAGCTCCTTAGGCGGTTCGAACTGCGGGCGAATGCCGATATTGGCCGCGCCTTTCAGCTCTTCGCCGGTGGCGAGGATGCGCCCGGTCACGGCGTAGACCCCGTATTTCGGGCGCAGATACTTGTCGATCGCGAGATTTGCGGTGGGATAGCCGATTTCGCGCCCGCGCTTGTCGCCATGTTCGACGATCCCGCGGATCGCGAAGGGGCGGGTGAGCAGGTTCGCCGCCAATTGCGGGTCGCCATTGCGCAAAGCGTCGCGGATTCGGCTGGAGGAGACAACACCGTCCTGCTCGACCGATTCGACCACCCGCGATTGCAGGCCGAGGTTACTTCCAAGCGACTTGAGCAAGTCGACATTGCCCTTTGCGCCCTTGCCGAATGTGAAGTCGCCGCCGGTCACCACGCCATGCGCACCGAATCGTTCGATCAGGATTTCCTTGATGAAGTTCTCGGCACTGGTTCCGGCGAGTTCGCCGTCGAAATGGAAAACCAGCATCGCGGTCGCCCCGGCTGCCAGATAGAGTTCCTGCCGCTGTTCGAGCGTGGTCAGCCGGAATGGCGGGACATCAGGCCGGAAGAACCGCACTGGATGCGGATCGAAAGTGGCGATGATCGAAGGTCGCCCGTCCGCATGGGCCCACTCGATCGCTTCTCCTGCGACGGCTTGGTGGCCGCGATGGAAGCCATCGAAATTGCCGAGCGCGATCACCGCGCCGCGCAATGCATCTGCGACCGGCTCGCGGTGGTCGAGCCAGCGCATTACTCAGCTTCCTTGGCATTACGGATATAGGTGACGAAGGAATATGCCGGGAAGGCGCCTTCCGCTTCAAAATCTTCGCGCATCTTTTCCTCCCACCCTTCGGTGAGCGGTTTCATGAACGTGTCGCCCGCAAAATCGGCGTGAATCTCGGTCAACTCGATCCGCTGTGCGAGCGGGCGAAAGACATCGTAAATCGCTGCGCCGCCAACGACCGCAATCTGACCCGATTCGTTGCCCTTTTCGGCCAGCGCCAGCGCTTCGCCGATCGACCGCGCTTGCTCCGCCCCATTGCTATCCCACGATTCGCGCCGGGTGAGGACGATGTGTCTGCGTCCGGGTAGCAGGCCGGGCAGGCTTTCGAACGTCTTGCGGCCCATGATCATTGGTTTGCCCATGGTGAGCCCCTTGAAGCGCTTCAAGTCGGCAGACAAGCGCCAGGGCAATCTGCCCTCATGCCCTATCGAGCCATTCGCGGCGCGGGCGTAGATCAGGAATATCTCCAGTTCCGACATGGGCTTACGGCAGTTCGTGGCTCACTCGGGTTACATGACCCATCTTGCGGCCTTCGCGCGCTTCCTTCTTGCCATAGAGGTGCAAGTGCGGCTCTCCCCCTTCGCTCAATATCTGATGCGCGGTCAGCGCCTGCTCGCCGACGATATTGCGCATGTCGATGCTGGCGAAGCGGGTCTCGGTTCCGCCAAGCGGCAGGCCCGCAATCGCACGGACGTGATTTTCGAACTGACTGGTTGCCGCGCCTTCGATCGTCCAATGCCCCGAATTGTGCACCCGCGGTGCCATTTCGTTGAACACCGGCCCGGCCTTGGTGGCGAAGAACTCGAGCGTCAGCACGCCGACATATTGCAGTGCGCCCGCGACCTGCACAGCGATCTTGCGGGCTTGATCGACCTGGCTTTCGACCAGTTCGCCGGCGGGCAAAACCGAATGGGCCAGCATTCCGCCGTCGTGTTCATTGGCGGTCGAGTCCCAGATGCGAATCTCGCCGGAAGTCGAGCGCACGAGGATCACCGAGAATTCGGTCTCGAACTCGACCATGCCTTCGAAGATGCAAGGCCGTCCGGGAAAGCGCACCCCTGCGGCGTCGCGGCGGCTGGCGATGCGCCACTGGCCCTTGCCGTCATAACCGTCACGCACGGTCTTGAGGATTCCGGGCGTTCCGATCCGGTCGACCGCACGCATCAGGTCTTCGTCGCTTTCCACCCGCATATACGGTGCGCAGGTGCCGCCAAGCTGCTCGACGAACTGCTTTTCGTTCAGCCGATCCTGCGCGATTTCGAGCGCCTTGGGCTGCGGGGCGAGCATGTGCTGTGCAATAGCGGCGACGGCTGAAAGCGGGACATTCTCGAACTCCCACGTCACCACGTCGCAGCGGCTGGCAAAGGCCGCGAGCGCATCGCGATCACCCCAGCCATTCTCGAAGAAATCGACACAGGCCGCGCTGGCGATATTGTCTCCGGGTGGAGCGTATCCGATGCAGCGATAACCGAGCTGGATCGCCGATTGCGCCAGCATCCGGCCAAGCTGGCCGCCGCCAAGAATTCCGATGGTTGATCCGGGCGCGAGGCGGTTTGCTTCTGGCATCAGTCGCTCGGAGCCTCTCCGACCGCCGCGCTTCGGGCAGCGCGCCAGTCCTGCAGCCGCTCGGACAGTTCCTCGTCCGACAGAGCCAGTATTGCTGCCGCCATCAGCGCGGCATTCTTGGCGCCTGCCTCGCCTATTGCCAGCGTGCCGACCGGGATCCCAGCCGGCATTTGCACGATCGAGAGCAGGCTATCCATGCCGCTCAACGCCTTCGATTGGACCGGAACCCCGAGCACCGGGAGATGCGTCATCGCGGCGATCATTCCGGGCAGATGCGCTGCGCCGCCCGCGCCCGCTATGATCACATCGAACCCTTCGCCTTCGGCACCCTTGGCAAAGGCGCTCATCCGGTCTGGGGTGCGATGGGCGGAGACGATCCGGGCTTCGTGCTCGACCTCGAGTTCGCCCAGAATTTCGGCGCCAAATTGCATGGTCGGCCAGTCGGACTGGCTGCCCATAACGATCGCGACTTTGCCTCCCATCTATCGGCGCCCCTCAGCTGTCCTTCAGATAGTACCGTTCGCCCGGCACCATATTGTCGTCGAAGTCATAGATGATCGGCTGGCCGGTGGGAATCTCCAGACCGGTGATGTCCTCATCCGAAATTTGCGACAGATGCTTCACAAGCGCGCGAAGCGAATTGCCGTGGGCTGAGATGATCACGGTCTCACCGCTGGCAAGCACCGGCAGGATGTCGCTTTCCCAATATGGTAGCACCCGCTCGATCGTGAGCTTCAGGCTTTCGGTGTAAGGGACGTCGATCCCTTCATAACGCGGGTCGGCACCCGGATCGAACTCGCTGCCCGGCTCCATCGGCGGAGGCGGCGTGTCGAAGCTGCGGCGCCAGATATGCACCTGCTCATCGCCGTGCTTGTCGCGCATTTCCTGTTTGTTGAGCCCTGTGAGCCCGCCATAGTGCCGCTCGTTGAGCCGCCAGTCCTTGTTGACCGGGATCCACAGCCGCCCGGCCTGATGCAAAGAGAGATGAAGGGTCCGGATCGCGCGAGTCTGAAAACTGGTGAAGGCGACCGTCGGCAGCACGCCTTTCTCTTTCAGCAGGACGCCCGCATCTTTCGCTTCGGCGATGCCCTTTTCGGTCAGGTCGACATCCCACCATCCGGTGAAGCGGTTTTCGAGATTCCACTGGCTCTGGCCGTGGCGAACAAGGATTAGTTTCGGCAAGGAATGGCTCCGGCGTTCAGGAGCACCACGCGTTAGCTTTGCTCTTCGTCTTTGGGAACCCCGCTTGATTCGCGCATTTCACGCCCTTGCGCCTTCCGCCGCCGCAGGTTCTCGCGCAGTTTCGCTGCCAAACGCTTCTCGCGCGACATATTCTTGCCCGTCTCTTCACTCATATGAAACGCCTTGCCGCTATGGGCCGCGAGGTTCAAGCATGGCTTGACATTGCGCGCCGTCGATAAGATAGGCGCGCCTCTTCCCGGCGCTGCTGTAGCTCAGTGGTAGAGCGCACCCTTGGTAAGGGTGAGGCCGAGAGTTCAATTCTCTCCAGCAGCACCATTTCTCTTCGCGCTATCGCTTCGCTGCTACAGCGCCTCCTCCCCCCACTTTTGACGATACGCCTGCGCTCGGCGCTCCGCTATCTCCCTCGCATCAAACATTTGCGATGGAGAGCGTGCTATGGATCTGGGACTCGCGGGCAAGAAAGTCATCATGAACGGCGGTGCGCACGGGCTGGGGCTTGCCTCGCTCAAGCTGTTCGCTGCCGAGGGCGCCGACGTCGCGTTCTTCAGCCGCAAGGAAGACAAGATCGAAGCTGCCAAGGCCGAGATCGATGCAGCCGGACCGGGCAAGGTCTTTGCCGAAGTGTTCGACATGGCCTCGGGCGGCGACGCCTACAAAGCGTGGCTTGAGAAAGCAGCGGGCGAACTGGGCGGATGCGATATCTTCATCCACACCGCTTCGTCTTCAGGCACTGGCGGGACCGGCGATTGGCAGAACGGGCTCGACATGGACATCATGGGCGCCGTGAATGGCGTCGAAGTGCTGACCCCGCATCTCGCCAATTCATCGAGCGGCTCGGTCGTCTTCATGTCCTCGACGGCTGCACTCGAGACTTTCATCGCTCCACAAGCTTTCAACGCGCTCAAGGCGGCGTTGATCACGTACGGCTCGCAACTTTCGCAGGCTCTGGCTCCGCAGGGCATCCGCGTGAACTGCGTCTCACCCGGCGCGATTTACTATCCCGGCGGCAACTGGGAAGTGATCGAAGGCGCGATGCCCGAACTGTTCCAGGGCACGCTCGCAAAGATGCCGATGGGCCGTTTCGGCAACGACCAGGAGGTGGCCAACGCGATCGTCTTCGTCGCCAGCCCGGCGGTGCCCTACATGACCGGTGCCAATGTCGTCATCGATGGCGGCTTCACGCAGCGCGTTCAATTCTAGTCGGAATTCTCCGTTCGCCTCGAGCGTAGTCGAGAGGCAGTGGCTTGGTGTCTCGACTTCGCCCGACGCGAACGGGACTTGGAAAGGGTTTGAAACACATGTCTGAGATCGATCGCGACAAGCTGCTCGATATCTACACCCGCACGATGAAGGTGAACCGCACCGACGAGAAGTTCCGCGCGCTGCTGATGCAGGGCAAGGTGGCGGTCATGTATTACTGCGTGCGCGGGCAGGAGCTGGTTTCTGCCGCCGCAATGGCTGCGCTCAATGACGACGACTACGTCGTGTGCACGTATCGCGGACAGGGCGAGCAGACCGCCAAGGGCATCCCGATCGAGAAGTGGTGGGGCGAATGCCTCGGCAAGGCGACCGGCACCTGCAAGGGCAAGGGCGGGACGATGCACATCACCGACCCCGACACCGGGATCATGGTCACCACCGGCGTGGTCGGCTCCGGCCTGCCGATCGCGAACGGCCTGGCAATGGCGAGCCAGAACAATGGCGACGGACGGGTAACTCTGGTCAGCTTCGGTGACGGCGCGGCCAATATCGGCGGCTTCCACGAAGCGATGAACATGGCCCAGCTCTACAAACTGCCGGTTGTCTTCCTGTGCCAGAACAACCGCTATGGCGAACACACGGCCTATGCCGATCATACCGACAGCCCCAATATCGGGTCACGCGCCGCCGCCTACGGCATGAAGGGCGTTACGGTCGACGGCAACGATGTGAACCAGATCTATCCGGCGATGGAACAGGCGGTCGAACACGCACGCTCGGGCAAGGGTCCGGTGCTGGTCGAAGCCATGTGCTACCGCATGATGGGCCACTTCTTCGGATCGGACTTCTCTTACATGCCCGAAGAGCACTTGGCCGAAATGCAGGCAGAGGATCCGCTGCCGAAGTTGCGCGCGGTGATGCTGGAACGGCAATTCACCGAGGAAGAGCTCGACAAGATCGTCGCCGATATCGATGCGGAGATAGACGCTGCAGTCGAGCATGCGCTGGCCGCGCCGCTGCCGGATACCGACGAGATCTACAAAGACGTGCTTGAGGAGACCGCCTGATGGCCGAGATTACGATGACGCAGGCGCTCAACCTCGCAATCGATGAGGCGATGGCGGAGGACGACGGCGTGTTCTGTCTGGGCGAGGATGTCGCCGCGAAGCAGGGGGGCGGGGTGTTCAAGATCACGTCTGGCCTGACCGAGAAGTATGGCGAACACCGGATCCGCGCGACGCCGATCTCCGAGACGGCGATAATCGGCGCGGCGGTGGGCGCGGCGCTTGCCGGGCAGCGACCGATTGCCGAAATCATGCTGATGAACTTCGTCGGCGTATGCATGGACCAGATCGTCAATCACGCGGCCAAGCTGCGCTTCATGTCGGGCGGGCAGACGCCGTGCCCGATCGTGATCCGCACCACCACCGGCGTCGGCGTCGGCTTTGGCGGCCAGCACTCGGACATGCTCGAAGCGTGGTTCGCGCATGTCGCCGGGATGCACGTGGTTACACCTTCCAATGCCGCCGATGCGCGCGGGCTGATGCGCTCGGCCATCGATGCCAACGACCCGGTCGTCTTCATCGAGAACATCCTGTGCTACGGCCTCACCTCCGAGGATCCGGGGCCGGGCTACCGCGTGCCGCTGGGCAAGGCGGCGGTGCCCAAGGAAGGCACCGATATCAGTCTCATCACCTACGGCCGCACGGTGCTCGATGCGCTCGAGGTCGCGGGCGAACTGGAGAAGGAAGGTATCAGCGTGGAGGTCGTCGATCTGCGCACCATCGCACCATACGATGAGGAAGCGGTGCTGGCTTCGGTCCGCAAGACGGGCCGAGCGCTGACTCTGCATGAGGCGGTGCGGCCGTTCGGGACCGGGGCGGAGATTGCCGCGAACATCCAGGAGAAATGCTGGGACGACCTCAAAGGCCCGGTGCGGCGGATTGGGGGGACTTTCTCGGCGGTGCCGTTCGCGACGCATCTGGAACAGGCCTGGATCCCGACCAAGGCGGAGATCGTCGAGCAGATCAAAGCCTCGGTAGGAAAGGACTGACTTTTGGCCGAAGAGATCCGCATCCCCAAGCTCGGCATGAGCGCGACCGAAGTGACCCTGTCCGAATGGATGTTCGGCGACGGAGAGGAGGTCGCGCAGGGCGACATCATCTACACCGCCGAAACCGACAAGACGACGGTCGAGATCGAAGCGCAGGCGGGTGGCATCATTCGCCCGACCGGCGAAGAAGGTACCAAGTACAAGGTCGGCGACGTTATTGGGACTATCGAGTAGGTCGATGGCAAGTCCGCGCGAAATGCTGTCAGCCGTTTACGCGGCCGCTGGTGCGCGCGATTGGGACACAGTCGAAAGCCTGATCCATCCCGATTTCGTGCTCTACGAAGCCGAATGCCTGCCGTTTGGTGGCGAATGGCGCGGCAAGGATGCTCTCCAACGCTGCGCAGCGGCGATGTACGGCACCTGGGCCGACGCCAAGGTCGACATTCACGACATCACCGGCGGCGACAGCTGGGCGGTGACCGTGCTCACTCTAACCATGACCTCGAAACGCACCGGCGAGACCTTCTCGCAGACGGTCAACGAAGCCGGCACCTTCGAGGACGGCCTGCTGAAGGAACTGCGCATCCACTATTTCGACGCCGCCGAAGTTGCAGCCAAAGCGTGAATCGCCCGGGCTTGTAGGTGACGCAGAACCGGGGTTTTTCGAAAATTATTGCACGCGCACAAGCATCTGAAAACTAACGGCAAAAGACGGAGAAGCGAGCCTTATGCTGTCACCTTTCACACGCGGCTGGAGAGCGTGCATCGCGGCCGCATGAGATCCACGCGCGGCGGAGCATCAGGACGATCCGAAACCACGGTGTGAAAGAGCCAGCGCTAAGGTAGCCGGCGCGCCGCGTGTAGGAAAATCACGATATGTCCGGCAACCTGCGCTTGCATCGACGAACTATCGTTCAAGAACCTGAAAGCTCAACAAATTCGAAGTCATTTCGCGTTCACTGCCCGGGTTCCGGACGCGTTTGAAGACATAGGGAGCCTGCCGGTCCACCCAAATGTGTTCGATCGAACCGTCCCAACCGCGCTTTTCGATCTTCCAGCATTCGCATCGAATCTCGTTACTCAACTCGATCCTCTCCCTAGCCAGCACTTCGAATGTATCGAGCTCGATCGAAACCGTCTCGTCAGCGCGTGGGTAGGCCGCTGGGGCGCGAAAAGTTGAGCCAGTTTCCTTCGGCATCAATCCGGCAAGGAATGGCGAGAACATGTCCGAATAATAGCCTCCGTGAGGTTGGGGGCCAACGAACACCTCTGGCTTGCCTCCAGCTATGGGGATTCGTGTCCAGCTATGACCTTCAGTTGAGGCTGCGCTCACGACGAATTCGAAGCCCCACGCCAGATATGGGCCCGCCCAGAACTTCATCCGCATATCGCGCAGGTCCATATGCCGCTGGGAAACGATGACATTGTCAGGCATGGGAATGATGTCCGCCAGCATCAGCGACTGGCCGTCGCCTGTTCTTCGCCCAATCAGCGTGAAGGCTCCGGTTGGCGAAAAGGCACTGCTGTATTGAGCAATGTAATCGTGTGGGACTTCGATATTGCTCGTTTCGTTTTGCGGACTGACGATCGCTGCTTGACCCTCAGCATTTTCTGATTGTGCATGCAGACCTTGATGCACACCCAAAACTATTGCGGCTGTCAGAATTTGCCTCACTACCATTCGTTTCATGCTTGGCTCCTCTTTCATGACTCCAATTGGGGAGTGAGGTGCGCGGCACGGCAATCGGTTTGGTTTGAACGGTCCGGTTTTGTCCGCAAGCGGTCAGTGGGCGGGCTGCGTTCCCAGCGCAGTCTGACGAACTTCCTTGAGGTTGCGTCTGCTCAAAGGGGCTGCATTGCCCGACTTGAAGATTACGCTGTGCGCGGCTCCTTGGCCGGCTGTCTTTATCGACGCGATATGGATTGGATTGACCATCGCACTGCGATGCGAAGCGATGAAACCTGCTTTGGTCAGCATCGGCTCCAGCTTCTTCAAGGATTGCCGCGCGAGGATCTTGCCGATGTTGGTATGATACTCGACATAGTTGCCACTGGCCTGCACCCATTCGATCTGATCGGTCTCAATCATTCGAATGTGACCGCGATCGCGGATTTCGATGCGACTTGGCCCGGTTTCCGATTGAGGAATCCGAGTCTTGAAAAAGGCCGACAAGGCCACTGCCACGCCAAATGCGAGAATCCAGATTGGCGCATGGCCGATCATGACTTCTCCAAACGAGTAGAGAAAATCGCCCAACTGGCCTCCTAGCGGGGCATGCATAATGCGGAGTATTGCCGTCAGCAGGCCAAGGTGTGCGACCGCAAGGGCCCCTCCAATGAGTGCCAGCGCAACTAGGGCTCGACGCCACCTTTGAGGGGCTGTCCTGAGTGGGGCCGATGGAATGTAAGACCACGCGATCCTGGGCACGACGGTCCAGATGCCAAAGAACACACCCATCATTCCAATTTGTTGGAATACACTGACATTGGGGGCTTGCAGGGCAGGATAGGTAGAGATCGAGATTGCTTCGAACGCAAAGAACAAGCCGGGGATCAGGCCGGCCAAGATCCAGGCCTTGAAGTTCCAGGCATTGGCGCCAGGAGGAGCCTCGGTGTCGAGCATTGGGAACCCGCTTGCTGAAAATTCCGCGATTTTGCAGTCAGACTATAGGGCTGCCAGCATACAATTACATTATGGGCGCGTGTCGATCGCGACCAGAAAGCGACCGTTCGTCACAATTTGGACGCGAGAAACCGATTGTGGGTGAAACGACGCATCGCGTTGTGTGCGCCTACAATGTCTGACCATCATCCAGCACGAAGTCCGCGCCGGTCACGAATTCCGCTGCGTCCGAACACAAGAACAGCAGCGGGCCGTCAAGGCCCTCCTCGGCCATCAGGCGGCGCTTGGGAAAGCGGGCGACCTGCTTTTTGCCCGGCTCGGTGTCGAACCACGCATCGTTGATCGCGGTTCGGATGTAGCCTGGCGAGATGGTGTTGACGCAGATGCCGTGGCGTGCCCATTCGCGGGCCATGCTGCGGGCGGCCTGGATCACGCCGGCCTTGCTGGCCGAATAGGCGACGAGGCCGGGTGACGGTTCGAATGCGGTGATCGAGGCGATCATCACGATCCGGCCCTTGGTTACGCCCGCCGCCATCATCCGCTTCGCCCCTTCGCGCGCCGTCAGGATTGCGCCTTTCAGGTTGACCGCGAGTGTGCGCTCGATCTCGTCCTCGGGCATGTCGGCAATCATTCCCGCGCCGTCGATCCCGGCATTGGCGACCACGGTATCGACGGTTCCGAAAGCGCCTTCGGCAGCGTCAAACCCGGCGATTATGTCGGCTTCGCGAACCACATCCATTTCGATCGCGGCGGCTTGTGAGCCGATTTCGGCGGCCAGGGCTTCGAGCCGGTCCTTGCGTCGCGCTCCCAACGCCACTTCTGCTCCGTTGGCAGCAAGGATGCGACCGAAGCGCGAGCCGAGGCCCGAGGATGCGCCGGTGATGAGTGCGGTCCGCCCGGTAAGGTCGATGGAAAGTGTCATGCGCCCGCGTTAGTTCGTCGCGGGCAATTCGCCATCGATGTATTTCTTCAGCGTCGTCTGGAAATGCCGCACGCGGCTGTCCTGATAGGAGCCCAGCTCCATCAAGCCGTCGCGCATCGACTTCATCCCGGTTTGCACGTGCGGCAGATTCGACATGTCCTGATCGAACACATTGGCGAGTTGCGGGCCCATCTTGTCGGCGGCCCAGGCGAAGGGTTCGTCATCCGGGATGTAGGTCATTTCAACCGCGCGCGGGCGTTCCTCGCCCTTGGGCGTGGGGAACAGCAGGCGGATTTCCATGATGCACGAATCCGGCGTGTCGTCGGGCAACCAGCGATAGACCAAAGTTGGAAGATACCCGATCCATGGCGCGAAATTGGGGAAGATATTGTAGGTGAAATTGTCGAGGATCTCGCTGTCCGAAGCCTCGGAATAATCATACCCATATTGCTCGGCGAAGCCTTGCCGGCCCGCTTCGGCCAACACCTTGCGCGCGCCCAGCGGGTCGGCCGGGTCGAATTCCGCGGCACCGTCTCCGGCGGCGAAGCGGCGATTGGTTTCTGCGTCGTCCCCGCCTGAGAATTCGTTCATTTTCTCGAGGACATAGTTGGAATCCTTTCCCTTCATATGCGGGCTGAGCACGCCCGAAGGGGTGATCGCGCGATTGAAATGATCGCCGATGTGATCGTAGCGCGTGTTTGCATCGCCGAGGAACGGCAGCAGCTGCGGATGGGTGACGATCGAATGCCACGCTTCCATGAAGGCTTCGGCGGTCGCCTTCCAGTTGGCCGGGATCCGCTTCTGCACCCACATTCCGGTGTAGCGGTTCTCGAAGTCATAGCGCTCGTAATGCGATGCGGCCGGGCCGAGCCAGGTCTTGAAATCGGCCAGGTCGTGGTTTTCAGTCAGCATCACGAAGCCCTGCCACAACTCGATCCGCACCTCGGGCAGGCTCATGTCCTTGTCCTTGAGGTGCTTGAAGTCCCATTCGCTGGGGATTTCTTTCAATGATCCGTCATTGCGCCATGTGAACCCGTGGAACGGACAGCGCAGCTGGATTGATGGCCCGCACTCGGTTCGCAGCTTGCGCCCGCGGTGCAGGCAGGCGTTGTAGAAGCCGCGCACCGAGCCATCCTTTTGCCGGATCAGCAGGAAGCTCTTTCCGGCGATCTCGAACACGACCGTGTCGCCGGGGTCGGGCATCTCGTCCTCACGCGCTGCGAACAGCCAGACATTGGGCCACATCTTCTCGCGCTCGAGCCGTGCGAATTCCTCGCTGACATAAGGCTCGACCGAGATCGGATCGTCGCCCATTTCGGCGACATTTTCCTCGAACAGATAGTCGGGCGGCGTGCGCGTGTCGCCGTTGAGCATGTCGGTGTAGCTGATTCCCGGGCAACGATCGTCTCGGTTGACGTCTTTGATTTCATTCATGGCGGGTCTCGATCCCTTGTCCTCGCACTTTATGCAGTGTTCGCGCTCGCGAATATCACACAGGTTCGCGGCAGGGTCACCCTATCGGATTGGAGAGGATTCATGGCGCAAACCGGGGGAATTGCCGGGCTCGGCGAAGTGATGCAGCTGGCCTTTGTGCCGATGGATTTCGATGCGGCGGTGAAGCACTGGACCGAGGTGATGGGTGTCGGGCCGTTCTTCCTGATGGAGGGGATCCATCTTGAAGGCATGAAGTACAAGGGCGAGCCGACCGATGCGGTGTTCGATCTTGCGCTTGCTTATTGGGGCGACATTCAGATCGAGCTGATCCGCCCGCGCGACGAGCATCCTTCGATCTATTCGGGCGAATATGCCGACGTGAATGGCGGGCTGCACCATGTCTGCATCCTCGTCGACGATATCGAACATGCGCGGCGAGTGTGCGGCGAGCAGGGGGCCGAGATCGTGATCGAGGGCGCGCTGGGCGACAGCAAGGTGATCTATGTCGATCCCGGACGCGGACCGGGCGGCCTTGTCGAGATCCTCCAGCAGGGCGAGGCTGGACCCGGGCTGTTCGCAATGATCAAACAGGCCGGTGAAGATTGGGACGGGAGCGAGCCGTTAAGGAGCTTGGGGTAGGAGTTCTTATGGTGTCCGCACGCCATCCGGCGTGCGAAATCCTCGCCCATGCGACCTGAAGGTCGCGTCGCGTCGCTGCGGGCGCGCGGTCGCCCTTGCGGCGCCTGTGGCGTCGAACCAGCGAATCCTTCGTGGCTTGGAGGCGGAGCACGGTCGCGATAGCGACCGCAAGGCCGACTGGCCGCCCGCAGCGGGTCCGTAGCGAAGCGAAGGACGTCTAGCGAGGACGCGCCCGCGGATGCGGGTGCGAAAGGCAAAAAATCCTAGCTATTCGCCCCCAAGTACCCCAACTGTCCGGCCTTGAAGATCGTCTGCGCGCGGTTGACGCTGTCGAGCTTCTCGCCGGCGCGGTGGATGTGGTAGCGGATCGTGGCGTGGCTTCGCTCAAGGATCATGCTGATCTCCTTGTCGGTCTTGCCGATCGCCGCCCAGCGCAGACATTCCACTTCACGCTTCGACAGAACGCAATCCGACGGAATCCGCCGCTTGGTGCGGTGGGCCTGGACATAGCCCGCGACGAACCGCCGGGTCAGCTGCGAGAACAGCGAGCCGTGCAGTGCGAATTCTTCCGACAGATCCTCTTTCTCGCGATCCATGCTGATGAAGCTGTTGGCCGAGATCTGCCCGAATGGCAGGTGGACGGGGATCACGATTGCTGCCTTGCATAGCGATCGCTTCTCGAAATCGCTGAGGTCCAGTTCCTCGAGATAGGAATTGCGCCAGCGGGTGTTGAAGCCATGGCGATTCACCCAGAATGGCTCGCTTTCGTAGCGGCAGGCGCGGGGAAGGGGTGAATGCAGCGCGAGACGATGGTCCTCCCACCAGCGCGCGCCATCATCGAGCCAGCGGAAGATGTCGGCGTTGAGGATTGTTCCGTCCGCATCGACCATCGGTTCCTTGGAAGAGATGTCATCGCACATCGCGATCTGCATCCCGCGCTCCTGCGCGACACGGGCCATCGCCACGGCTGCGTCATGGATATCTTCGGGACAGGTGATCGTCACCTGATCGAGTAATTGTTCGAGCTTTTCCCGGCCCTGCGGTGTACGCAATTCGACGACGTTGCCGACCATATCTGTCTTCCTCTCCTCAGGCTCCCGTCCGGGGGACTAGCGCATCCCTTTTTGGTTGGGTGCCTCCCACTTTACGTAGGGGCGGCAGGACTTCGTGCTAGCTAGGCGCACCATAAAGGAGAATCAGGCAATGGTATGGCAGGGCGAGAATTTTGGCGTAGCTCTGAAAACTCTCGCACAGCAGATCGAGCCTGATCGGCCAGCCTTGATCCATGGCGATCGGATCGTCAGCTGGAGCGAGTTGGACCGGCAGACCGACCGGATTGCTGCGGGCCTGCGCGCGCAGGGGCTGAAAGCTGGTGACATTGCCGGGCAGATGCTGCGCAACACCCCCGATTACCTGCTGGCCTATTTCGGATGCATCAAGGCGGGCGTGACTCCGGTCAACGTCAATTACCACTACAAGGCACGCGAACTGGCGGACATATTCGAACGGTTTGGATTGAAGGCGCTGTTCGTCGAGAGCGACTTTGTCGAGGCCGGTGCGGGGGCGATGCCCAAGGGGGCGCTGACAGTAGATGTTGGCGATTCGAAGTGGATGTCCCTGCGCGAGAGCGACCTCCCGGCTGATTTTGCTGTCCACTCCGACCCCGCAGCCTTGTTTCTTACGGCAACCGGCGGGACCACCGGGATGCCGAAAGCGGTGATGTGGCCGATGGCCGAAGCGTGGCAGGCCTTCAGCATTTCGGTGTGGCAGACCGGGCTGGGCGAGCCGCCTTTCGTGGCCGATTCGCTTGCCAAGCAGGTGGAACGCGCTGCGACGATCGGTCCCGACCATCCGGCCAGCACATCGCCGCTGTTGCTGCTCAGTCCGCTGATGCACGGTGCCGGCCAGTTCACCGGTGTGATCCACCTGCTCAAGGGCGGAACATTGGCGCTGCTCCCGGCCGACAGGTTCGATGCCGACCTTGCGCTCGACGAGGTCAAACGGCTCGGCGCACGCGGGATATTCATCGTCGGCGACGCCTTCGCCTTGCCGCTTGCAGACCGGCTCGACGCACGCGGTGATGGCGCGGAAGTGCTCGCCAGCCTGCGCTCGATCACGAGCTCCGGCGCGGTGTTTTCCGACACGCTCAAGCAGCGTCTGTTGGGGCATCACCCGATGATGGCGATCATCGATGCGCTCGGCTCATCGGAGAGTTCGGGCACGGGCGTCGTTGTCACCACCGCCGCCGGTTCGACCGGAGGAGGCAAGTTCCAGCCGCTGCCGGGCCGCGAGACCAAGCTGTTCGGCGAAGATCTGAAAGAGATAAGGCCGGGGGACGACGGCGTGGGTATCGTCGCGCGCACCGGACCTTTGCCGCTCGGCTATCTCGGTGAGGACGAAAAGAACGCGCAGACCTTTCCGACGATCGATGGCAAACGCTGGCTGATGACGGGAGACCGCGCGCGCTGGGGCGCGGATGGGACGATGGAATTCATCGGCCGCGACAATATGTGCATCAACACCGGCGGCGAGAAGGTCTTCCCCGAGGAAGTCGAAAAGGTGCTGATGGAGCATCCCGCAGTCCACGATGCGCGGGTGGTGAGCCTGCCCGATCCGCGCTTCGGTCGGAAGGTTGTGGCGGTTATCCAGCCTGAAGGTTCCGCTCCAGACGCCCTCGAAGATGCGCTGGACGGGAAAGCCCGCGAAGGGCTGGCCGGCTACAAGATCCCACGCCTCTATGTGTTCACCGACCAGTCGCTGCGGCTCAACAACGGCAAGCCGGACTACAAGACGGCACTGAGGTTGGCGGAGGAGGATACCAATCGTGACTGAGAAGCCGGATCCGTTCGCTATGGACCAGTTCGGACAGACCCAACTGATCCGGCTCGCAGCAATGGGCGATTTCGATGCCGTCGAGAAGCTTGTCTTCTCACTCCCGGGTACCGGTTTCAGCTGCCAGAGACTTGCTCTCATCAAGAAGACGGATTCAGACGGCAAGACCGCCAGCGACGTCGCGGAGAAAAATGGCCACGATGCGATCGCTGAGCTCTTGGGCCGCGAGCGTCGGCGCATGGAGTGGTACGAGTAGTGCGGCGCCGGGACCGATAACTCCTCAGCCCGTCGTTCGCTCGGCCTTGTCCTTTTCGTTCGTGCCCTTGATCATCGCGCGCATCTGATCCCATTCGGCATCGCCGAGGCCATGCAGCATCGGGTAGAATGTTCCACCGGTCGCCTGGAAGCCCGCGCCGTCGATCGCAATCGTCTGGCCGTTCACATATTCCGCTCCCGGCCCCATCAGGAACACCGCGAGGTTGGAGAGTTCGTGCATTTCGCCTGCGCGGCCCATCGGATTCATCGCATTGTTCGAATTTCCGCCCGATCCGCCGGGATTGAGCCGCGCGCTCATGCCCTTGGTCGGGAAGAGACCCGGTGCGATCGCGTTGAAGCGCAGTCCATAGCGGCCCCATTCGGTCGCGAGGCTCTGCGTCATGGCGTGGATTGCGGTCTTGGACATGGCGGACGGGACGACGAAGGCGCTGCCCGACCACACCCAGGTGGTGAGGATCGAAAGGAAGCTTGCGGTCTTCTTCTCCGCGATCAGCCTCTTGCCGATATCGAGCGTCACATAGAAGGTTCCCCGCATCACGATATCGGCGATGGCGTTGAAGCCGTTGACCGAGAGATCCTCGGTGCGGCTGACGAAATTGCCTGCAGCGTTGTTGACCACCCCGGTCAGTGCCCCGCCATCGGCCCAGATCGCATCCACCATCGCCTTGATCGCATCTGCGTCGCGAATGTCGCAGGCCATGCCGACGATTTTGCCGCCGTGCTTCTCCTGCAATTCGGCAGCGGTTTCATCGAGCTTCCCCTGGCGCCGGCCGCAGATGTAGACTGTGGCCCCCAGCTTGAGGAATCCCTCCGCCATTTCCTTGCCAAGCCCGGTCCCGCCACCGGTGACGAGAATGCGCTCGCCGTCCATCAAACCGTCGCGGAACATCAGCTTCGATACGTCCATAAGTCTTTCCTTCAATTACTCGTCATTGCGAGCCGCCGCAGGCGGCGCGGCAATCCATGGCTCATCGGTCTCGGATGCGTGCGCATGTCCATGGATTGCTTGGTGGGCCTATGGCCCGTCTGCGACTCCGTTTCACTCCTCGCAATGACGAGGAGCGGTGGCGTCAAAGCCCCAAAACCGTCTTGGCAATGATGTTCTTCTGCACCTCATCCGATCCGCCGAAGATCGTCGCCGCGCGATTGTTGAGATAGCGACCCATCGCCGTCTGCGCGAACTCGCTGCCGACCGGTTCGGGCGCCTCGTTGCCATAGAGCGGACGTTCCAGCGGTAATTGCAGCGCGTCCGGCCCGAGCAGGTCGAGCTTGAGCGTATCGACCTCCTGCATCAGGTTCGACGCCAGCAGTTTGACCAGCGACGTTTGCGGCCCGGGGGCACGCCCCTTCGCCAGCTCGGCGAGAATGCGCAGTTCGGTGAATTCGAGCGCTTCGGCGTCGAGCCGCGCGCGTGCAAGCCGGTCGCGGAACCGTGCATCATGCGCCATAGCGCCGTTAACGCCCGATGGCTGCTGCTTGGCAACTGCCTCGAGCCTGTCGATGCTCTGCAGGATGCGCGGGGCGAAGCACGATCCGCCGCGTTCGTTTTCGAGCAGGAATTTGGCGATGGCCCAACCGGCGCCTTCCTCTCCGATCCGGTTGTCGACCGAAGTGCGCGCATCGGTGAAGAACACCGCGTTGACTTCATGGTCGCCCGACATCGAATGGATCGGCGTCACCTCTACGCCATCCTGGTCCATCGGGATCAGCAGGAAAGTGATCCCCGCCTGCTTCTTCCCCGAATTGTCGGTGCGCACGAGCGCGAAAATCCAGTCGGCATGGTGCGCGTGGGTGGTCCAGATCTTCGAACCGTTGACGACATATTCGTCGCCGTCGAGTTTCGCGGCAGTCTTGAGCGACGCGAGGTCGGACCCGCTGCCGGGTTCCGAATAGCCCTGGCACCAGTAATCCTCACCCGAGAGGATGCGTGGCAGGAATCTTGCCTTCTGTTCGGGTGTGCCGAAGGCGCAGATCACCGGGCCGACCAGCTTCAGTCCGAGGATCGACAGCGAGGGAGCGCCGGCGAGTGCGCATTCCTTCTCGAAGATGAACTTCTGCACCGGGGTCCAGCCGGTGCCGCCGTCCTCGACGGGCCAAAGCGGCGCAACCCAGCCTTTTTCATTGAGGATTCGGTGCCATTCCATTCCGATATCGGGCTCGACAAACACGCCGGGTGTCATGCGAGCGCCGTCCTTCAGCCGATCGGGCAGGCTTGTCGCAAGAAAATCGCGCACTTCCTCGCGGAAGGCGAGGTCTTCGGAAGAGAAGTTCATGTCCATGGCGATTGCGTCCCTCTATTCGCCGGTTTCCCGCATCGCCCAAGCAATCGAGCGGCGCAGCATGTCGTAATAAACGTCGTAGTTCCAGGCGCACATTTCCTTGTGCGGGTAGAAATCCTGCATGCCCGGCAGGTCGTAATGGCCGCGGCAATGGCCCAGCGTGTTGTAGACGATCTGCCCCTTGCCGATGTCGCGGGTGTAGAGGATCGGCACGGCGGTCTTCTCCCAGTTCGCATCGACGAAGCCGGTCGCTTCGCCTTCGAACGTGGTCTGCATCAGCGTGTCGATCTCAGCCGTGGTCTTGGACAGATACAGTTCGTCGACCACTTCGAAATCGTCGATCCCGCGGGTGAGCTCGTGATCCGTGTTCACCACTTCCACTTCGAACGGACCGATCGGCGGATGCGCCTTGAACTGGGTGCCGAGCATGTCGAACACGTCGGGGCGCTCTTCTGGGGCATCGACGAGGCCGTCCTCGGTGAAGACGAGGATTGAGTTGGTCCCGTGCATCGCAAGCCATTTTCCGCCCGCCTCGAGCCACGCGCGCAGCTGCTTCGCCTGATCCTCGGTTGGCATCAGGTCGCAGGTATAGGTGACGAGGAATCGGCATTGGTCGAGCCGTTCGAGGCCCGAATAATCACACGCGACGGTGGTGCGGATATGCGGATGCTCGGCGAGCAGCTTCAGCACTTCGAGGCGCGGGTAGTCGATATCGTGATACTTGCCTGCCGCGACAAAATGCGCGTCGATCCGGGTGGCTGGTTGTTCTCCCATGCGCTTAGCTCCTGATCGACCCGCCGCCGTCGACGGTGAAGTCGCATCCGGTGGTGAAGCTGGCTTCGTCGCTGGCGAGGAATACCACGGCTTTCGCGACCTCATCGGGCTCTCCGATACGGTTCATCGGATGCGTCGCGGCGAAATTGGTTTCGATATTCTCGGGCGTGTCGGCCCCCGAATATTTGTACCGATCGTACATTGGGGTGCGGATTGCGCCGGGATGGACCATATTCGCGCGGATCGGCACGCCGCGCTCGGCGCAATCGAGCGCGACGCTGCGGGTGAGACCAAGCAGCCCGGCCTTTGAGGCGCTGTAGGCAGCGACGAATGCCGCAGCCCGGATCGCGATCATCGAACCGATATTGACGATCGCTCCCGGCTCACCACTCGCCTCCATTGCCGGAAGCGCGGCTCGCATTCCGTAATAGGGTCCGTTCAGATTGATATCGATAGTCCGCTCCCACGTGTCGAGCGGTCCATCGACGACATTGCCGGGTTCCGAAATGCCTGCGACGTTGCACAGGACATTGAGCTTCCCGAAGCTTTCTTGCGCGGCCTTCACCGCCTCATGCCATTGGTCGAGATTGCGCACGTCGAGTTCGAACGCCTCGGCATTCTCACCCAATTCTTCAGCCAGCGCTTTCGCCTTGTCGATCTGCACGTCACACAGCAATACCTTGCCGCCCTCGGCCACGATCATCCGCCCGACCGTTGCTCCGATCCCTTCGGCGCCCCCGGTGACCAATGCGACCTTGTTGTCCATCTTGCCCATTCAGCGCTCCAGGATTGCAACGGCGGAAAGTCCCGGCGCGCCGTAGACGTGAGAGTAACCCGTCTTCGGCGCGCCCGGGACTTGCCGTTCCCCCGCACGGCCTCGCAATTGCTCGACATTCTCATAAACCTGGCGCAGGCCCGACGCCCCGATCGGCTCGCCGCAGGCAAGGCAGCCGCCATCGGTGTTGATCGGCAGTCTCCCGCCGCGTTCGGACCAGCCATTGGCGAGCCATTCTTCTTGTTCGCCATCCTTGCAGAAGCCGTTTTCGGCCATGTGCATGATTTCCGCGCCGCTTTCGGTGTCCTGCAATTGCGCGACATCGATGTCTTCCGGGCCAATTCCCGCGCCTTCGAAGGCTGCCTGCGAGGCAAGCACGGTCGGCTTGCCGCCCTCCTTGACGCTCACGCCCGCCTGAAACACTTCGAAACTGTCGGGTGGCCTCGTTCGCACAGCGATCTTGGCGATTTTCACTCCGTCTGCGCCGAGTTCCTTCGCCTTTTTCTCACTGGCAAGGATCAGCGCGACACCGCCTTCGGCAGGCGCGCAGAACATGAACTTGGTCAGCGGATCGTTAATCATCGGCGCGTTCATGATCGTCTCGAGATCGATTTCGCTGCGGCGCCAGGCATGCGGCGTAACCGCGCCGTTGCGGAATGCCTTTTCCGCTACCCGCCCGAGCGTTTCGCGGCTGATCCCGTGCAGCTGCATGTAGCGCTGGATCTTGAGCGCGAAGAACTGGGTGGTCAGCATCATCCCGGTTTGGCCGTACCAATCGGGGAGGCCGTAATCCTTTGGCTTCGCGTTGAACGCGCCGCGCGGATGCTTGTCGAACCCGACCGCGATGGCGAGATCGTACATCCCGCTGGCGATCGCCATCTGCGCCGAGACGAGCGCACTCCCCCCGGTGGCGCAGCCATTGGCGACATTGGTGAAGGGGAGCGAGGTGAGGCCCAGCTCATTGACCATGATGTCGGCGCTGCCCGCCGCCGCCGAACCGCCATATGCGCATTCGATATCCGGCCAGTCGAGCCCCGCGTCTTTCAGCGCTTCGCGGACGGCATAGACGCCCTGCTCACGGCCCGATCGTTCCTCGGTGCGACCGAAGGGGTGGATGCCAGCACCGATTATGTAGACATTCTCGCTCATGCGGCTTGGTCCTCGGCTTGTGCGATGGGGCGGAAGGCGAAAGTGTCGTAGCGGGCGTTGAACGGCACGATGCAGAATTCGAGCGGCATATCGAGATGGAGGTCTTCGAGCCGGGCGCCGACAATCCGGCTTTCGACGATCACTTCGCCGGGCAGTTCGACATAACCGAGCAGGAACGGCTCGAAGTCGGGCGGACCTTCGTCAGGCCCCGACCCCGGCCCTTCATAGGGTTCCTTCGGCAGGAAACCCTGGGTCGTCCACGACCACAATTTGCCAATGCGCGAGAGCTTGTAGGGTTCGACGTCCTTCGCTGCGTCGCCGACCGGCATTGGAAACACGACCTCGCCCGATGGGAGTCTTCCGCCCATCAAGTGCGGCTCCGGGTCGTCGCTCCACAGGTTCGGATCGATCTTCTCGCCCATCGCCTACCTCTCAAGCAGCCAGCGCGTATTCGGCGAGCACGGTGTCGGTGTCGCCAAACAGGCGAGCGAGCACCATCACGCGCTTCATCGCATGGCCGATCGCAAGCTCGTCGGTGATGCCCATCCCGCCATGCATCTGCACCGCTTCGCGCGCGATCGCGTCGACATTCTCGCCGATGAACGCTTTGGCTCCGGCAGTTGAGCGCTGCCAGGCAGCCGTATCGGATGGGTCCGCAAGCGCGGCGCGATACAGCATGGAGCGGCACTGTTCGATCCGCGCATAAGCCTCGACCATGCGATGCTGCAGCGCCTGGAAACTGCCGATCGCCACGCCGAACTGCTCGCGTTCCTTGATATAGGTGAGCGTATCGTCGAGCAGCCGTTGCCCCAGTCCGACCATTTCGGCAGCCGCATAAAGTCTCGCTGCGCTGACGATTTCAGACAGGTCGGCAGCGTCAATGTCGATCTTCGTCCCGGCGGCGCGAGTGAGCCTCAGCTCGCCGGCAATGCTGCCGTCGGCAAGGCGATAGGCGCGGACTTCGACGCCGTCGCCATCGCGGGGAACGAGGAAGCATGCCGTTTCACCATTGAGGTCGGCTGTCACGACAAACAGGTCGGCCAGCAATGCGCCCATCACGAACGTCTTCTCGCCGGTCAGTGTGGAACCCTCGGCCTTCATGGTCTTCGCCGTCAGGCTGTAACGCTGCGCCCGCTCGGCCCACGCAAAGCTCGCGACCTGTTCGCCGCCAAGAACTTTCTCGAGCGCCCCTTCGGCGCCGCCGCGCTCAAGCAGCAAGGCTGGCAATACGCCCTGTTCCAGCCACGGGTCGGGCGAATTGGCCTTGCCAATGGCCTCGGCCACGAGAGCGAGATCGATATTCGAACCGCCCATGCCGCCCGCTTCCTCTGACGCCGCGAGCGCGATCAGGCCCAGCTCTGCCAGCCCAGTCCAGCGCTCGCGATCATAGCCCGTGGACGACAGTCGCAGTCTGCGCCGCGCTTCGACATCTATCGGCGCCGAGAAACGCTCGACACTGGTGCGGAACAGCTCCTGTTCTTCGCTGAGATCGAAGTTCACGCGCCCGCCCTCGCAAACGTGATCGGCAGGCGGGTTACACCGCGCAAAAGGATATTGGGGAGCACTTCGATCCCGCTTTCATCGGAGATGGCGAAACTGTCCAGCCGTTCGAGCAGTTCATCAAACGCGACCAGCATTTCCTTGCGGCTGAGCATGTTGCCGACACACATATGCGGGCCTTTGCCGAAGGCGAGGTGCGCGCGGGCGTTCTTGCGTTCGATGTCGAATGTGTCGGGATCCTCGAACTTCTTGGGATCGCGATTGGCGGCCGCGTAGCGCAACTGCACGATTGCTCCTGCAGGGATCGCGGTGCCGCCCAGCTCGGTATCCTGCTTGACGATCCGCCACATGCCTGCGGTTGGCGTCTCGTAGCGAAGCGCTTCTTCGACCATGTTTCCTATCAGCTTGGAATCGCGGCCTCCGGCAGCGGCCTTGGCCTTCGCCATCTGGTCGGGATTGCGCATCAGCTGCAGCAGGCATCCTGCGATGGTCGAAGTCGTCGTCTCGTTCCCAGCGACCATGAATTGCTGCATGATCGACATGATTTGCGCATCGGTCAGCGGTTCTTCGCCTTCGACCCGCGCTTCAACCAGATCGGTCAGCAGATCGTCCCCGCTGTTGGCGCGGCGATCGTCGATCAGGCCTTTCATGTAATGCTGGTATTCGACCAGCGAGCGCGCGCATTCCTTCTTGCGCTCATGATCGACCATCTGGCTGAAGCGATCGACTGCGGCGTCGGACCATGCCTTGACCTGCTTGGGGTCTTTGTCGAGGCCGATCTGCCCCGCAATCATGAACACCGGCAGGGGGATCGCAAACTCCTCGACAAATTCGCATTCGCCCCTGTCGGCAAAGGCCTCGATCAGCGAAATCGACTTGTCGCGCATGGTTGCTTCGATCGCGTTCACGCGCGGCGCAGAGAAGGCGAGGTTGACCAGCTTGCGGTTGCGGGTGTGGACCGGCGCATCCGCCGTCAGCAGCGTGGCTTCGTCGGGCCAGCCTTCGGCGAGAATGGCGTTGAGCTCTTCGTCCTCCTCCCGGCCCATCAGCATGGTGAAATCGTTGGAGAAGATTTCGGGCTTGCCGGTCGCCTCGCTGCACAAATCGTAGCTGTAGACCACGTAGGTGTTCATCTCGGGCAGGTGCTCGATCGTGATCCCCGCTTCGTGGATCGCGCGATAGTAATCGAACGGATCAAGCAGTGTTTCCGGCGCAAAGACGCTCGTGTCCTTGATCGCTTCGGGCTTGTTCACTTTTGCGGCTCCCATCCCAAGGAATGTCTCAGGCGATTCCTAGCCGCAGGCAGGTCCGAGAGGCGATGCGCGAATGTGTTAGGGTCGGATTACCCCTCGGCCAGATCGCCGAATTCGCGCTGGAATTCGGCGCTGTCGAAATAGTCGCGCCATTTCGCGATCTTGCCATCGTCATTCAGCTCGAACACGCCCATCACCTTGATGACGCGTTTGCGGCCCTTCATTTGGAACCAATCGGTGCGCTCGGTCATCACGACATTGCCGTTGGCGGCTATGTGATGGGTGTCGAACCCGCACGCCTCCACGCCGGGAAACATCGCCATCTTGGCGCGCACCTGATCAATCCCGTTGACGGTCGAAAGCGGGATGTCGGTCCACTCCACGTCCTCCGCCATGAAGGAGAAGATCTTTTCGAGGTCGTATTCGTCCCAGGCGGCGATAAAGGCGGTGATGGTGTCGATCGGGGTCATGGCTGTTCTCCGGCTGTGTAGTTGAGAGCGTTGGCAATGATCTGGCGGACATGCGGGTTGGCGTAAGTCTGCGGGCCGTCGCCGAATTGCAGGTAGACGAGCGGCGCGTTTTCGGCGCGGGTCTCCCACCCGACGATGCTGGAGCCGGGCGGATGGTCCCAATTCTCGCGGCTGAACATCTTTCCTGCGACCGCATTGTCGGCGGAGTAGAAATTTTCGGACGAGAATCCGAAGCCCTCGGCGCGGATCAGCGGGGTGATCGCTGCTTCGTCGATCGGGCAAAGATAGAGTTCGTCGGTGACGGGGAAGGTCTCCGGTATGCCTTCGGTCACCGGGTGACCGGTGAGCACCTTGGCCGTGTAGCGCACATCATGGCGATAACCGGAATCCGGTCCATGGTCGCCCGGCCGGTAGTGGAATTGCCCGCCGAGCCAATCGTGCCATTCCGGCCATTCGGCCCACCCGGCCAGCGCATGATGCATGGCGACTGCGCCCTTGCCCGCGGCAAACCGGCGTAAGAGCGCGGCCTTGAAACCCTCCGACGGCGGTCGACTCGCTACCTTTCCGTCGCCGAAACTGTATCCGGCCATGTCGTAGAACAGCAGGGCATCGGCGGCATCCGCTGCGCCGTCCGCCACTGCCTGTTCGGCTTCGGGATGGACCAGATGCGTGACGTCCCATGTCTCTTTGGCCAAATCGCCGAGCGAATGGATCAACGCTTCGAACGGCTCCTCCTCGTAGGGGTGACCACCCGACAAAACGAGGAGCGAGCGCGCCATCTCAGGTCGCGATCTTGAGGATCATCTTGCCCTGATTCGACCCGGCGAAGAGCCGCATGAAGCTGTCATAGGCGTTCTCCAACCCCTCATCGATATGCTCCTCGCTGTAGAGCTTCCCGGCGGCGGCCCATTCGCCCATCTTTGCCGCGCCTTCGCCAAAGCGTTCGACATAATCGGCGACGAGCAGGCCGCGAATCGAAGCGCGCTTGACGATCAACTGCCAAAGGTTTCGGCATCCGCGCGGTTCGGTGTTGTATTCGCTGATCAGCCCGCACAGCCCGACACGGGCATAGAGATTGAGGTTGCTCAGCCCGGCATCGAGAATAATCCCGCCAACATTTTCGAAGATCACATCGACCCCGTCGGGGCAGGCTTCGGCGATCGCAGCGGTAAGCGCGGCTTCGTCCTTGCCCTTGTAATCGATCGCAGCGTCGAAGCCGTATTTCTCGGTTAGCTTGGCGCATTTCTCCGGTCCGCCTGCGATGCCTACCGCACGGCAGCCGCGGATCTTGGCAAGCTGGCCAACCAACGAGCCGACAGCGCCTGCGGCTCCCGTGACCAGGACCGTTTCGCCTTCCTTCGGCTCGCACACTTCCAGGAAGCCGAAATAGGCCGTCATCCCGACCGCGCCGAAAATCGACAGGTAATTGGTGACGCTCGGCACAAGACCTGGATCGATTGGCTGCGTGAAGCCGCCTACCGCGCTGACCGAGTAGTCTTCGAGCGCATTCAGGCCCATCACCCATTGACCCGGCTCGAATCCCTCGGCGCGGCTTTCTTCGACCACTCCGATCGTGCTCGCTCGCATCGCCGCGCCGAGCGGAACCGGCGGCATGTAATTCCCGCCTGCGTCCATCCAGCCCCGCATCGCCGGGTCGAGCGAGGCGTAGTGATTGCGGATCAGGAACTGTCCTTCGGCAAGCTCGGGTGTCGGCTCGCTGACGAGTTCGAAGTCTTCGGGAACAGGCTCGCCATCGGGGCGACGCTGGAGGAGGAAGCGCCGGTTGTCGGGCATGGAAATTCCTTTGCTAGAGTATGCTTAGGTTGCTGCGATCCGCACCGGGATCGCGCTTTGCAGCGCCTGGCCGGTGATCGGATCGTAGTCGACCTCGTCGCTGGTCAAACGGTTGGTCGATCCGCCCATCTCGCGGACATTGTGCTTGCCTGCATCGGCATCGCCAAACGCATGCGCCATCGAGATCAGGCCCTGACGGACACGGTCGCTGGCTTTGACCACACCATGGATCGAAGCATGCGCCGAAGTGATTTCGATCACGTCGCCGTCTTTCAACCCGCGCTGTGCCATGTCGTCCGGATGGATATAGGCCGGGTTGGTGGTGACCGTCCTCCCGAGCTTTTCGAGCGGCTGGCCGATCGAATTGAAGCGATGCTTCGAACGGCGCGAGATCAGGCGGAAATCGAACCCGGCTGCGCGCGCCGCATCGGCGGAGTACTTCTCGATCTCGATTGGCATGTCGCCAGCCGCGAGGTTGAAGCGATATTCGTCATCCGGATCGCCAGCCTCGACTCTCGGGTGCAGGTCTTCGTACACCACTGCCGCGCCGCCGGCCTTGCGCGCATCTTCGCGCACCTGGCTTGGTGGAACAAGGCAACCCTCGGTCATCAGGTCGAGGAAGAGGTGCTTGGGCGGCGGCGTATCGCCGTCCATCGGCACTGAGCCTCCTGCCATTTCGAGCGTCAGGCCCAAGTTCTTGGCGAGGTGCCAGAACATTTCGTATTCGTCGATCACGTCACCTGGGGCATCGGCCAGCGCTTCGGCGTAGCGGGCATAGGCATTTTCGTGCCACCATTCGGACAGGTTGGTGATGTCGTCGCGCTCGAGCGATTGCTTCGGAGCGAGGATCACGTCGGCGCGCCGTGCGCTGGCGCTCATCCAGGGATCGATTTGCACGAACAGCTCAAGATCATCGAGCGCCTTGCGCATCTTGAGCTGGTTGGGGAAGCCGACTTCGGGATTGCCGCCGACCGAGATCAGCGCGCGGATCTGTCCTTCACCGGGGGTGAGGATTTCATCGGCCATCACGTTGCACGGCATTTCGAAGCCGAGTTGTCCGAGATTGCGGAAGCGAGACTTGGCCATGCCCTCTGCACCGAACAATGGTGTTGGCGCTGCCACCTGCGCACGGGTCGGTGCACGCGGTGTGGTGAAGACGCGCGGGGCGCTGGACTTCTCGCCCTCCTGGATGAACCGCGCGCAAATCGTATTGAGGCAGGTCACCAGATACTCGGTCAGCGTGCCATTCCCGGCCATCTCCGGTCCGGTGCCCGTGACCGCGCAGCCCTTCGATCCTCCGGCGAACATCCGCGCTGCAGCGACCAGCTGATCCTTCTCGACCCCGGCGCGTTCGGCGGCGACTTCGGGCGGGAAGGCCGCAACAGCCTGCGCCAATTGCTCGAACCCGTCGACGTGGGCTGAGACGAAGTTGCGGTCGTAGAGCTCCTCCTCGATGATGACGTTGAGCATCCCGGCGAGCAAAGCGGGATCCTCGCCCGGCTTCACCGGCAGGTAGATGTCGGCCAGCTGGCCCACTTCTGCGAGGCGCGGATCGGCGACGATCAATTTCATCCCTTCGGCCTGCCGGTCGCGAATCCGTCGCGAGGGGCTGAAAGGAGGAACGCCGCCGACCGGGGCATAGTGCGAGACGATGGGATTGTTGCCAATGAACAGCGCGACATCGGCGTCGGAGAAGTTGTTCACTCCGCCTTCCCACTTGCCATAGCGCTCGGTGGTGAAAACCTTGGCCGGCTGGTCAAGCGTGACCGAGGTGAAGAAATGTTTCGATCCGATCGCCTGCGCAAACGAATAGGATGCCGCCCAGGCGGCGCTGTTCTGGTACCCGCCCGAGCCCATGAAGACGGCCACGCTGTCCGGTCCGTAGGTGTCGATGATCCGGCGCAACTCGTCGGAGATGTGCGAGAGGGCTTCGTCCATCGGCGTCGACTGGAAGTCTCCGTTCGCGTCGCGCACTTGGCTGTGAACAAGGCGATGCTCGGCATTGTGCGAATCCGGGAGTTCGCGACCTTTCATGCAGGTGTAGCCGCCATATTCGGGATCTGCCGGATCGCCGCGCACGGCAAGAACCTTTCCATCCTCGATATCGACTTCCATCGCGCAATTGGCGTGACA
>CAZJZO010000037.1:0-27274 GCA_964550495.1 uncultured Porphyrobacter sp.
GTGGTGAATTCGTACTACCTCGCCCGGTTCGCCGGCGGCGACGACGAAGCCAAGGCGATCTTCGACGCGCTGGGTGTGATCTTCCCCGATCAGGACGGCAACGGGACGCACATCAATGTCAGCGGGGCGGGGCTGGTGAAGACTGCGCCCAATCGCGAAAATGCGATCCTGTTTCTCGAATATCTGACCTCGGAAAGCGCGCAGCGTTACTTCGCCGACGGCAATAACGAATACCCGGCAGTCGACGGGCTCGAGGCCAATTCGGCGGTCGAACAGCTCGGCGCGTTCAAGCCCGACACGCTCAACGCTGCCGAGATCGGCAAGAACCAGGCACAGGCTGTGCAGAGCTTCGATCGCGCCGGCTGGAACTGAAGCAACGAAAGCGCGCCCGCCGCTTGACGGCGATCAAGGCGCGCTTTCAGCCCTTATCACTAAACTACCTTGAAGCGCGCGGGCGAAACGTCCATTTGCGCCCCGACCTAGCGCAGCCCCGCGCCATTCTTGCAACCTTGAGGCCCATCCGTGAACCAGCCCATCCTTGACCGCGACCAGTTTCAGGAAAACGCCGCGCTGACCGTCGAGACGATCACGCATGTTCATCACTGGAATGACGAGCTGTTCACGCTGAAGATGACGCGCCCGGCCAGCTTCCGCTTTCGCTCGGGCGAGTTCGTGATGATCGGCCTGCCGCAGGAAAACGGCAAACCGCTTCTGCGCGCCTACTCGGTCGCATCGCCCAGCTATGACGAGGAGCTCGAGTTCCTGTCGATCAAGGTCCAGGACGGCCCACTGACCTCGCGGCTGCAGCACATCCAGGTCGGCGATCCGATCTATCTCGGCAAGAAGCCGACCGGCACGCTCGTGACCGACGCTCTGCTTCCGGGAAAGCGACTGTTCATGCTGTCGACCGGCACCGGCCTTGCGCCGTTCATGAGCCTCGCCCGCGACCCCGAAGTCTATGCAATGTTCGACGAAGTGATCGTCGTTCACTCGGTCCGCCACGTCGAAGACCTCGCCTATCGCGAATTGCTCGAAAGCAAGCTTGAAGGCGATCCGCTGCTCGAGGATGACGACCGCGAACGCTTCATCTACGTGCCGACCGTCACCCGCGAGAGCTTCCGCACGCAGGGCCGGATACAGACGCTGATCGACGATGGCCGCCTGTTCGAACAGTCGAAGGGCCCGCAGCGTTTCGTCCCTGAAGACGACCGCGTGATGCTGTGCGGATCGATGGCGATGATCAAGGATCATGCGGCCGATCTCGAACGTCGCGGCTTTGAAGAGGGCGCCAACAACAAGCCCGGCCAGTTCGTGATCGAACGCGCGTTCGTCGGGTAGCACAGTCCGCCACCGCGCTAGCGCTTTCACCTCAGGTTCAGGCTTGCCGGCGCAGCTTTGCGCGGATGAGGAAACGTCGCAATATCAGCTCGCTAGGCGCCGCGTGCATTCTCGCCGCGACCGCGCTTGTCCCCGCCGCGCTCCATGCGCAGAATGAGCGGTCCTCACCTGTTCCGCGATATGATCTGATGCAATTGTCGGTCGAGTTGCGCGACATCAGCGTCCCGGAATTCAAGGCAAAGACCCAAACCATTCGGTCGTGCCGGGATGCGAAGGAAGTTGCCAAGTCGCTCGGTGCCGACGTGAAGCGGAACCGTTTCATCAGCGCCTCTGCGTTGCCAGCCGATCTCAAGGATGCGCTGCGGGAACTGTCCGCGGGTGAAGCCACGCAAGTGTTCGGGGGCGATGGAAGAACGGCCCGGGTGCTGGTGCTCTGCAACCGAGCCTGACTTCCTGCTGAGTAACGATAAGAGCCTGGCCAATCCGCGATCGAGCGCGCATTCGTCGGCTGATCCCGACTAGCGGTTTCGCACTTTACATTGGGTGATCTCTCGGGCCAGTTGCCACGCGCAGCTGAACCGAAGAGAGAGTCCGTATCCAATGCTCAATACCGCCCATCGCACCGCCTACAACGAAGACCACGAGGCGTTTCGCGACACCGTTCGCAAAGTTCTGGCCGAGCACATGGAGCCCTATCTCGACCAGCACGAGGACGAGGGCATTGTTCCGAAGAAGGCCTGGAAAGCGCTCGGCGACGCCGGGATGCTGTGCCCAACGGTCAAGGAAGAGAATGGCGGCTTGGGGCTCGATTTCGGCTTCAACTGCGTGATCGCCGAAGAGCTTTCCTATCTCGGCACCAGCGCCGGCTTCACGCTCCAGAACGACATCACGGTCAATTACTTTGAGCGGCTCGGCAGCCCTGAACAGAAGGAAAAGTACCTATCCGGCATGATATCGGGCGATGTCATCACCGCGATCGCGATGACCGAGCCGGGCGCCGGATCCGACCTTCAGGGCGTGCGCACCACCGCGGTCGAGGATGGCAATCACCTCGTGATCAACGGCTCCAAGACCTACATCACCAACGGCCAGAACGCCGACGTGGTGATCGTGGTCGCCAAGACCGATCCCTCGCAGGGCGCCAAGGGCACCAGCCTCGTGCTGGTCGACGCCGACACGCCCGGTTTTGAGAAAGGCCGCAACCTCGACAAGATAGGCCAGCATTCGGCCGACACGTCCGAGCTGTTCTTCCAGGATTGCCGCGTGCCCAAGACCAACATTCTCGGCAGCGAAGGGCGCGGCTTCATCCATCTGATGGAAGAGCTGCCGCAGGAGCGCCTCTCCATCGCCGTCACCGCACAGGGCGGGGCACAGCGTGCTTTCGACGAGGCGGTCAACTTCACCAAGGATCGCAAGGCGTTCGGGCGCACCGTGTTCGAGTTCCAGAACACCAAGTTCACGCTCGCCGATTTGCAGGCCAAGCTGCAGGTCGGCTGGGCGCATCTCGACTGGGCGATTTCGCGCCACCTGCGCGGCAAGTTGACCACCGGCGAAGCGTCCTCGGCCAAGCTGTGGCACACCGAGATGCAGTGGGAGATGGTCGACGCCTGCCTCCAGCTGCATGGCGGCGCGGGCTACATGAACGAATACGCCATCGCCCGGCTGTGGCGCGACGCACGCGTCCAGCGCATCTATGGCGGCACCAGCGAGATCATGAAGGAAGTGATCAGCCGCGAGATCTGAGGAGATGATCGATATGAACGACCCACTCGATTTTGCCGGCAAAACTGTGCTCGTGATCGGCGGGTCGAGCGGGATCGGCAATGGCATCGCGCACGGCTTCCGGGCGCGCGGCGCGACCGTCCTTGTCACCGGTACGCGGCCCGATGCGGGCGACTACCTCGAAGCCGAAGACAGTGACTTCAGCGGGCTTGAATACCGACAGCTCGACGTGACCGACCGCGAGGCAGCGGACGCGCTGGCAGCGGAGATTGGAGCCGTCGATGTGCTCGTCCAGTCGCAGGGTGTGGTGCGTTACAAGCGACAGGAATTCGAGCGCGAGGGCTGGGACGCTGTGGTCGACGTCAACCTCAACTCGGTGATGGATTGCGCCCGCGCGTTCCATTCGGGGCTGGCCGAACACGACGGATCGATGATCGTCGTGTCCTCGGTCGCGGCGTTCAAATCGACGATCGGCACCCCCGCCTATGCGGCGTCTAAAGCGGGCGCGGCGAGCCTGGTGAAGACGCTGGGCGAAGCCTGGGCGCGCGACGGGATCCGCGTCAACGGCATCGCACCCGGCCTGGTCCCGACCAAGCTCACTTCCGTCACGACCGAGCATCCCGAACGCCGCGAAGGCGCGCTCAAATCGATCCCGCTGCGGCGGATGGGAACGCCCGAAGACATGGCGGGCGCTTCGTTGTTCCTCGCCTCGCCGTTGGCAAGCTACGTCACGGGACAGACGTTGGTGGTCGACGGTGGGCTGACACTGAGTTGAGGGAAGTGGGTGTGACGCAATTTGTCGGTCACCTCTCCTTTCCGCGACTCTGCCAATGACGCAAAAGCGGACTATGCGCGCAAGCAAAGTGAACCGTGAATATGGAGCACCGTATTGGGCGCCCTGTTCGTCCAGGCCCACTTCCTCATCTGGTGGGCTCGGCTACCGTTGAAAGACTGGCATTGCAGGACTCATGGCACGATCATGTGCAAGAGCGTCGCGTGCCCTTTATCTCGATCTTAGGGCAAGCCAATCGGCTCGCTTCCCGCTATTCTCCTTTCCGCCATCAGGGCTTTCGAACGGGAAGGGGATTGGTCGGACGCACCGGAACCCGTGGCAACTGCCACGAGGTTGGGTCGCACTCCGACCGCCCCTTTCATCATGAATGAAAGGGAATTTCATGAAGAACAGACTGCTGATTTCGACCGCGCTCGTATTGGGCGCTACTGCCACCACATTCATTGTGCCGGTCGAACGCGCGCAGGCCGACGACTGTCTGCTCGACCGCGACGATGACGGGATCGTCGACGCGGGAACAGACAATGATGGCGGGGCAGATTCGAACAACGACGATACCTCGCTGGCGTGCGGCGTCGGGGCGAGCACCGGCACGGCCAGCAACGCGATGGCGCTAGGCAGTTCGGCGCTTGCCAGTGGTGCCAGTTCGATTGCGATCGGTTCGAACAGCGATGCCACCGGCACCAACTCCGTCGCCATCGGGGCAGACGGAACCGATGGCGGGTCGCAAGGCTCGATAGCGTCGGGCAACAACTCGACGGCCGTCGGCGGGGATGCGGCGGCAAATGGCGAAGATGCGACCGCCATCGGTGCGGGTGCGCAGGCCGCCGCTTTCGGCACAGCCTTTGGTCGATTGGCGATTTCCAGTGCCAGCGAAGCGCTCGCAATCGGTCAGAACAGTGATGCAACGAGCACCGCTGCGATTGCGGTTGGCACCGACGCTCAGGCAACCGCGATCGGTGCAATTTCGCTGGGCCGACAAGCCAATGCCTCTGCGGGCGATGCCATTGCGATTGGCCGTTCTGCTGCGACTGCAGGCGCCAGCAACAGCGTGGCCATCGGAGCATTCTCGGACACCACCGCTTCGGGCGCAATTGCGCTTGGCAACAACGCGCAATCTGGCGGCACGAACAGCGTTTCGATTGGTCGGGATAGCGATGCGACTGTAGCTGGCGCTATCGCTATCGGTGGTGACAGTTCGGATGGCGACAGCGACGGCGCGCAAGCGACCGGATCGGGCGCAATAGCTCTCGGTGCCGATGCCGTCGCCACCCAGGCAAGCGCGATTGCGTTCGGCTCGGGCGCAGGGGCCACCGGCACCGGAGCGACCTCCATCGGATCGGGTGCGGTGGCTACGGGCGAAAACACGCTGGCCTTCGGGACGCTGACAACGGCTACGGGCGCAGGTGCGATTGCAATTGGCGGGGATGCGCCAATCGATGGCGACAGTGCGGGGGCGAGCGCGGTGGGCGATTTTTCGCTGGCGATCGGTGCGGATGCGCAGGCGAGCGGCGGGTTGTCCTTTGCGCTGGGCGCGCTCGCGAACTCGAGCGGGGCCAACGCCACTGCGATTGGATCCTTCGCCAATGCCAGCGGTCCCTCTTCACTCGCATTCGGCTCATCGAGCACGGCCTCGGCCACCGGCGCGGTGGCTGTAGGTCAGGGATCGCAGGCAAGCGGCGAGCGCTCGACTGCACTCGGTCGCGATGCAGTGGCGGCACAAACGGGTTCGACCGCAATCGGCACCGGCGCGACCACCACGGCGGCCAACCAGGTCACTCTAGGTGGCGCAGGCAGTTCGGTCCGGATCGGCGATATTGCCGCGAGCACTGCGGCGCAGGTCGGCCCTGTCGACGTGGTGACGGTCGACGGAAGCGGTACGCTCGGCACGACTTCGGTCGCTACTGCCGCCTCGGTCGAGAATGTGCGCACCTCGCTCAACGCCTTGTCGCAGGTCAGCGAGGCTCAGTTCGGGCAGCTCGAAAGCAGCGTGCTCGCGCTCGATGGCCGGGTGAGCGGGCTGGAATTCCAGCTGCAGGATGTCGACGAGCGGCTGACCGGCGGGATCGCGGCGTCGATGGCGCTTGGTGGCCAGATGGTGGTGCCGGATTCCAACATCTCGTTCAGCCTCAACGCGTCGACCTATCAGGGTGAACAGGGCTTTGCCGGATCGGTATCCGCGCGCGTGGCCGAAAGAGTCTACATCTCAGCTGGAGTTGCCGGATCTACTGCACCAGACAGCACCGGCGGACGCGTGGGAGTAGCGTTCGGCTTCTGAGCAAGGTGGGAGCGGGCGCGGATCCTGTGGATTAGTGGCGCGTTCGCTCCCACCCACACCAACGGCCTTTGTGGCGGCCAATGGACGTCTTCAAAGCCGAACCTGGATTTCCTACTGTGGCTTTCCGGTCTAGCCCGGTGGCATGATCGAAACCGGCCCGCGCTGTCATTTCAACTCGCTGGAAAGCCGCGTTTTCCCTGCTATGGCCATTCGGGAGTTTTGCCTTCTGGACCGTGTAACATGCGGTCCATGTCTCGACTAAGTAACTGTAAAGGCTGAAGCCCAGCATTGGAGAGGAAGTCACCATGAAGTTCACCCGTCTTGGCAATTCCGGCCTCATGGTCTCGCGCCTGTGTCTGGGCTGCATGTCGTATGGCGATACCACCAAGGGCTGGCACGGTGACTGGCTGCTGGGCGAAGACGAAAGCCGCCCGTTCTTTCGCGCGGCGCTGGAAGGCGGGATCAATTTCTTCGACACAGCCAATGTCTATTCGGGCGGCACGTCGGAGGAAATCACCGGCAAGCTGCTGAATGAGATGGCGATGCGCGACGAGATCGTGGTCGCGACAAAGGCCTATTTCCCGTGGCGACAGGCGCCCAATGCGGGCGGCAATTCGCGCAAGAGCCTGATGCATGCGGTGGACGACAGCCTGGTCCGGATGGGGATGGATTACATCGACCTGTTCCAGATCCACCGTTGGGACGATGAAACGCCGATCGAAGAAACGATGGAAGCGCTGCACGACATCGTGAAGTCGGGCAAGGCGCGCTATATCGGGGCCAGCTCGATGTATGCGTGGCAATTCGCCAAGGCACAAGAAACCGCGCGCGCCAATGGCTGGACCCCGTTCATTTCGATGCAGAACCAATTGAACCTGCTGTATCGCGAGGAAGAGCGCGAGATGCTGCCGCTGTGCGAGGACGAGGGCGTCGGGGTGATACCGTGGAGCCCGCTGGCGCGCGGGCGGTTGGCGCGGCCGCTGGGCGAGGAGACGGTGCGCAGCGAGACTGATGGGGTCGGCAAGCTCCTGTACAAGGACGAGGACGAAGCCGATCGCGCGATCATTACCGCGCTCTCCGACCTTGCCGAGCAGCGCGGTGTCGCCATGGCCAGCCTCGCGCTTGCCTGGCACTTCACCAAGCCAGCCATGACGGCTCCGATCATCGGGGCGACCAAACCGCACCATATCGATGCTGCGCTGGCCGCGGTCGAACTCGAACTGAGCGATGACGAGATCGCGTCAGTCGAGGGCCCCTATCGCCCGAAGCTGCCGACCGGCATCGGCATGCCAATGCCGCCGATGCAACAGCTGACGGTTAAATCGGCCTAATGTGACAGCCTGATAGAGCTGGTCAAAAACCCGTCACGAACGCGTCATAGATGCTGGCCAATTCTCGCTCCGCAACCGAGCGGGGCGGGCATGGACGTAATCAACATCTTCCTCACGAACGAGCTTGGTGAGACGGTTGAAGACTTCGTCCACGATCAACGTCGCTTCACGTTCGACCGGCTCGGTCCCGATGGGCCCAGGCGCCTGGTCGAAGGGCCGATGTGGGCCTTTGTTGACTGGGTGATGGACGATCTTGCCGGCCTCGAAATGTGCCGCCGGTTGCGCGCCGATCCGCGCACCAGCGAAGCGCACATAACGATAGTGCTCGAAGAAGATGATGCCGAAGATCGCCGCCGTGCCTTGAAGGCGGGAGCCGACGATTACGTTGTTGGGCCGCTGGATCGCACCGCCGTGCTCGACCGGGTGCTGGCGCTGCAGTTGCGGGGGAAGGAGCGGCACGCCTCGCGCAAGGTCGAACTGGGCGACCTCTCGATTGATCTCGCGGCACTGCAGGCACGCTGGGACGGCGAGCCGATCGACTTGCGGCCCAACGAATTCCGCTTGCTGCGGTTCTTCGCGGAGAATCCCAACCAGGTGCTGAGCCGCGACGATCTGATCAGCGGTCTCGGCAAGCGCGAGCCGCCGATCGACGAGCGGACGGTGGATGTCTGGATCGGCCGCTTGCGACGCGCGCTAAAGGCTGCCGGTGCGGGCAATCCGCTGCGCACGGTGCGATCGATGGGCTACGTCTTCGACTTGCCCTGACCCGGTGCTCAAGAAAAAGGGCCGCTCCCGTACAGGAACGACCCCTTCGCAGTTGGACTCATCTGCAATCAGAATTCGACCTTCACTCCGAGCGAGAATGAGGTGCCGACTTCAAACGTGTTGATCTCGATCCGGTTCGCTCCGAGCTGCTGGAATTCGAAATTGTCGCGGCCGAAGATGTTGCGGGCTTCAAGGCTCAGCTCCATCCCTTCGCCGATCAGGTCGAGTTCGGTGCGGGCTACGACGTCGACCGTCAGGCCGGGATCTTCAACCACATCGGGCAGCGCGCCGCCGCGGGTGGTCACGCGTTCGCTGGCATAGTTGAACAGCACGGTGAATTGCTGGGTCTTCTCGGTGTCTTCGATGCCGATCGAGAAGTTGGCGACATGATCCGACTGTCCGACCAGCGGCGCGCCATCGTCGAACAGCTGGCTGGCATCCTGCAACGGGTTGCCCGGCACCGGCGCAGTATCACCCGGCGAAACCGAGATTTCCGACTGCGTGTAGGTGTAGTTGGCGAGGAACAGCAGCTGCTTGGTCTCGAAGAACGTGCCACCGAGTCCGTAAAGGTCGATGCCGTAAACCAGATCGATCTCGGCACCGATCAGTTCGGCAGCCGGAGCGTTGGCGAAGCTCGTCAGCACCTGTCCCGAGGCCGACACAAGCGTGTTCTCGATCGGGTTGTCGATCTCCTTGTAGAAACCGGCGACGCTGACCCGGCTGGGGCCGCCAAGATAGTACTCGGCGCGCGCTTCCACATTGATCAGCTCGCTGTCGGTCAGGAACGGGTTGCCGCGGAAGCGACGGTTCGAATCCGGATCGAAGTAGGTCTGCTCGACCAGTTCACGGAATTGCGGGCGGGCAATCGTCTGCGAAGCCGACAGGCGCAATTGCAAGTCGTCGATCGGCTCCCAGGTGATGGTGCCGCTCGGCAGGAAGTAATCATTGTTGAGATTGGTCGGGGTGGCCCCGGCAATCGGTGTGTTGAAGATCGACTGGTCGAGATCGACCGTCTGGGTCGCATCTTCGTAACGCACACCGGCCTCGAGGGTCAGCCGATCGGTCGGAAGCCAGCGCATCAGGCCATAACCGGCGTAGATCTCCAACGCGGCATCGAACACCGGGAACGGGCTCGCCTCGGTCAGCGTCACATTGAAACCCGCAAGGGTCGCCCCGTTGATGATATCGCCAGGACGGCGCAGGCCAAGTGCCGGAACCAGCGAATCGTCGAGCACGTCTCCAGTGATGAACGGGCGGAACTCGCGACTGGAAGAACGGCGATCGGTGTCCGTATAGGCACCGCCAATTGTGACCGAGAAGCTGTCGGTTATCTCATAGGACAGATCGAGTCCGCCGAAGATATTCTCTTCCTGCAGGTCATCGAACGCGATGGTCGTGATCCCGGCATCGGATAGCTGGTTGAAATAGGCGACGAACTGATCGCCGAAGGGATCGCCGGGGATGTTGGTCCGGGTGTAGCTGACATTGGTGTTGAACGGCGCTTCGCGATCGGTGCGCGCATAACCAGCGCGGAAGTCGATATCGAAGCGGTCGAAATCGAGCTCGGTTACGAGCTGCGTGTCGATCAGCTGACGTTCGAACCACGCGGTTTGCTGGTTCTGGAAGTCGAACCCGTCGAAGCCCGGAAGAATATCCGTGCCCTGTTCAAGACGCGCGGTCTTGAGCGTGTCGCGAATATAGAGGTTGGTCCAGCGGATCGTATGCTCGCCGAAATCCAAACCGATCCCGATCAGACCGTTTACCAGCACGTTCTCATCGGTGATGAAGGTGCTGAAATCCTGGAACAGCTCGGACAGATCCGAGCTCCCGCCCTGGCTGATCACCGTGCGGTTGCGCAGGCTGTTCTTGATAGAAGCGGTGGCGATGATGCCAAGGAAGGAGTCTTCGCCAACGTCGAAGGTCAGACCGCCGGTGATCGAGCCCGAGAAGTTTGGCCGCTGGCTATCTTCGCGCTGCAGGGTAACCAGATTGAGCGGCATCAGCTGCCCGGCGATCCCCTCGGAGACCTCGATTGGAACCGCGCCGATGCGCTCGCCGCTGTCGAGAAAGGCCTGAAGGTTGGACGGAATGTCGCGGTTGCCGTTGTCGAAGCCGAACGAATCCCAGTCCGAACCGAAATAGGTCAGACCGTTTTCGAATGTGGTTTCAGTATCGCCACTGACGGAAAAGCTGAAGCTGAGGAAGTCCTCGACCGGCACGGCCTTGGTGGTCAGGTTGATCACACCGCCGCCGAATTCGCCCGGATAGTTCGCGGAATAGGTCTTCTGGACCAGCGAGGAAGAGATCACATTGGTCGGAAAGATGTCGAGCGGGACAACACGGCTGAGCGGTTCGGGGCTTGGCAGAGGAAGGCCGTTGAGCAGAGCGAGCGAATAGCGATCGCCGAGGCCGCGAACGAAGACGCGGCCATCACCGACCACCGAAAGGCCGGTCACGCGACCGAGCGCACCGGCAATGTCGCTTTCACCGGTGCGCGCGATATCCTCTTCGGAAAGGACGTTGAGAACCTGCGTCGAGGAGCGCTCGGGATCGCGATTGCGCCGACCGGTCACGATGATCCCGCCGCCGGGCACTGAGATGTCGGGTTCTTCGAACTCTTCTTCGGGAGCGTCCTGAACCTGATCGGTCAGCTCTTCGCCGGCTTCCTCGGCCTGGGGTTCCTCTGTTTGCTGTGCGTGAAGAACCGCCGGGAAGGTGAGCGACGTGGTGAGAAGCAGCAGCCCTGCGAGGCGCGTGCCAGTCGACATAATGCTAGACCCCCTCATGAATAGGTCTCTTGATATCTACGGACCCGGCCGGGTCCGGTAATACGAACAAGGGAGGCGCTCGCGAGTGGCGGCGCCTCCCCTCCATTCGAAAGGCGCGATCAGTAGACTGGCAGCGAAGTGCAGTCGCCCGTTGCGCTACCGAAGTCCATGGTCGCCGAGTTGCAGGTCCAGTCGCCAAAGGTAGCGGCGAGATCCGATTCGATCGCGCCGATGAAGGTCGACGTGGTAAAGAAGCTCGACCGTGCGGTTGCATCGAATGCCGTCACGCCGTTCTCATTCGCACCGTTCACAAATGTGTTGGTGAGCGAGAGCGTGAACAGCAGGTCGTTGTTCGTACCTGCGTCGACAACCGCCTGGACTTCTGCATCCGTCACACCCGACGAGCCGCGGACCGGACGGTTGGCACCGTCGCAGACAACCGAGTCGAAGCCGATGATTGCGGCGAGCGTGATCTGCTCGTCGATGCGAATGCAGACGTCGTCGGCGGTGTCGACATCGATCACGCCGTTGGTCAGGCCGAGTGCCGGGCCACCGCGAGCGCGGACCACCTGGCTCGACGAGGACGAGCGCTGGACGAAAGTGAAGTTGTTCACTTGCAGGGTCGACTGCGGCAAGGCGTTACCCGGGGTGCCGTCGGCGAGATCATCTGGCGAGTCGAACTCGATCAGGCTGTCGCCGGTGTTCGACCGCTGAACAACCACCGCCGTTTCGACATTGGCCTGGGCGCCCGAGTCGACGTCAAGCGAGTCGTCCGACGCACCGACCACGGCGAGATTGCGCACATTGACCGATCCGCCGAAGAATTCGACGCCGTCATCCGAGCTGTTGAACGACAGCAGGTTCTCGATGGTCGTGCCAGAGCCGGTGCCGCCGGTGGTCAGCGACTGCAGCTCATTCGACTGCTGTAATTCGAAGCCCGAGAACCGGATCTGGTTGAAGGTGAAGGAGCCGGAGCTGTCGCCGCTGTCGGTTCCGCCGAACGGTGTGGCGACCACGGTGCCTTCGAGCTGCTGTTCGCACTGAGCGTTGGCATTCGGGTTGGCAGCGGTGTTGAACACCTGGGTCGAGCAGTCAGAAACCGGCGCGCGCCCGAGCAGGACGACGCCGCCCCACTGTGCCTGGCTGTTTTCGTTGGCAACGCCGATGACGTTGTCGCGGCTGGTCCAGACGATTGGACGTGTGGCGGTGCCGTTGGCCTGGATCGTGTTGCCGCGATTGACGACGAAGAAGCTTTCGCCTTGACCGTAGAGGATTACGCCCGGCTCGATATTCAGCGTCACATCGGTGCCGGTGCTGCCGAAGCCCTGATCGGTGCCGACATTCACGCGATTTTCGATCTGATAGACGAGGCCGTTTACGAAGGGCAGGGTGTCATCGACGTCAAATGTCGCCGGGAGGGTGCAGACGCGATACTCACCGGTCGGACCACTCAGCGTTCCCGCATCGGTCAGGCCACCCGTCGAGTTGATCGTCGGACAACCGCCCGCAGGCGTAACTGTCGGCGTTGTCGTCGGCGTCGGAGTCGGCGTTGGCGTCGGTGCCGGGTTGTTGATGATGATGTCGCCACTGGTGCCGGGCGAGACGATTTCGTCTGCGCCGCAGGCCGCCAGTGCGACCGTGCTGCAACCCAAAACGAGAATGCGAGTAATGTTCTTCACAGCGAGCGGTCCCCTAAAAAACCCGAGAATCGGTTATGCGCAAGAGCATGCGCTGAGGGGTCGCTAGGGGTCGCGGATGACAGAATTCTTTCAGGATTACATAACGGCGGCAAATTCGAAATTATGACTCAAACACGACAAATCTGACCCAAAAAATTTCATTTTGGCGGCAATTCAGTGACAAAATTGCAGAAAAATTACATCAGGAAAACAGATATATACGGCGTATTTGCCAAGCAAATATGACATTGTTTCAGTTATGTTGCATTCTTATGAAACATGTTTCACTATGGTGACGCATCAGAGGAGACATGATCATGACCAAATCAGCACTTGCCATCGCGCTTTCCGCGGCAAGTTCGCTTGCGGTCATCGCGGCAGCACCGGCTACGGCACAGGTTTCGGGATCGTCCGAGGCGGATGTCGAACTGGCAGCGGACAAGCTTGCGCGCGGCGAGACGACGACGGCGATTGCAACGCTGGAGATCGAGCGGGCGCAATTCCCCGACGATCCGGCATTGCTTATCAATCTCGGAATTGCCTATGCACACATGGGCAAGGACGCCAAGGCGCGCGAGATGTTCAACGCTGCGCTTAAGAGCGATGACCCGGAAGACCTCGAGACCGCAAACGGCAAGACGACCGATTCGCGGCGTTTGGCCCGCAAGGCTCTGGCAATGCTGGAGCGCGGCGATTTCCGGGTCGCCACGAGCCGGGTCGCCCAGCGCGACTGACATTTGATCCTGCGCCGTGGCAGCGCAAAAGGATCGTGAATTGCGGGCGGGCACCAGCGAGTTGCCCGCCCGTTTCTCGTTTTGCGGACGAAGACCTGGCGGGCGCCGGCCTCTCCTCCGAACCGCATTTGTCACCTGCATGTCATTTACGATAGACAAAGGGGGCCAATTGGAGGGCAAGTGATGATTCTCGCGCGCGCGAGCTTGAATTGTGTCGCAGCCCCGCTGGTCCTGGTGCTCGCTCTGGTGGCTGCACCTGCTCACGCGGATGTGATGGAACTGGACGCTGACGGAGCCCGTTGGGTTGCCGGCGGAACCGCCATGCCTGTCGACACGCTCGCGCAGCAGACCGCAGTCGAGCCCGTCAATCTTGACGGCTTCGCCATACCCGAAGCGATCGTCGCGGACACTCGCCGCAATGCCGCAGGGGTTCCGGTGCGTTACGCCGCCAAGATCGCCGAGCTGTCGAGGCGGTTCGACCTCAGCCCCAGCCTGCTCGAAGCGCTGGTGTGGCAGGAGAGCCGCTGGCGCGAGAATGCGGTCAGTCATGCCGGTGCGCGCGGGCTGGCGCAATTGATGCCCGGGACCGCAAGGTATCTTGGCGTGGACCCGGACGATCCGATGCAGAACCTCGAAGGCGGCGCGCGCTACTTACGTGAGCAGCTCGACCGGTTCGATGGCGACCTGGAAAAGGCTCTGGCTGCCTACAATGCCGGGCCCGGCCGTGTGATCCGTGCGGGCGGCATTCCAAACATTCGTGAAACCCGCCTCTATGTGGCCGCGATCATGGGGCGATTGGCCAGCCATGCTCGTGTCGACGGCCAGTAAGGCCCGGTTCAAGCGCCGGAAGTGAAGACTAGGAAAGTGACCAATTTGATGAATTCGTTGTTTCGACTGCCAGCTCGATTTGCCGCGCTTGTCGCGGTGCTGATGACGCCGAGCGCCGCTCTGGCACAGGCTGATCCGCAGGGTTCGGGCCCGATTGTCTCTGCGCTGGCATGGCTGCAGGGCACGCTGCTCGGCACTGTTGCAACCACCGTTGCGGTGATGGCGGTCGCGGCGATCGGCTTCATGATGCTTACGGGTCGGATGAACTGGCGCTTTGGCGCGACCGTGATCATCGGAGTGTTCATCCTGTTCGGCGCGACCACCATCGTCGCCGGTATCCAGTCGGCTGCAGGCTAGAGCGCTGAAGTGACCGATCTCGTCCGCCATCCGGTGCACCGCGCACTCACCCGTCCGCAGATGTTTGCGGGCGTGACGATGAATTTCTTCATCGTCAATTTGATGGTGACGACGATCGCGTTCCTGATCCTGAAAAGCTGGTGGATCCTGCCAGTGCCGGTGATCATGCACGCCATCGGCTATTTCGCTTCGTTGCGCGAACCGCGCATTTTCGATCTCTGGATCACCAAGGTTTCGAAATGCCCGCGCATACCGAATTACCGGCGCTGGGGTTGCAACAGCTACGCGCCCTGACGTGAACTCGACTGCGGCCCGATAGAGGAGGCCCCGACATGGCAAAGTGGATTGGCCCGGCGGCATGGAGCGCGAAGGAAGCACGCGTCGGCGATCGGCTACCCTATGAGCGGTTGCTCGACGAGAACACCGTGCTGCTGCGCGACGGGTCGGTCATGTCCGCGATCCAGGTGCCCGGCCTGCTGTTCGAAACCGAGGATTCCGACGCGCTCAACGCCCACGCCGCGACCCGCGAGGTGATGCTGCGTTCGACACTCGATGCGCGCTTCGTGATGTATCACCACGTGATTCGTCGCCGGGTGGAGGTGGAACTCGAAGCCGACTTCGACGATCCGCTCTCGCGCCATATCGATGCACGATGGAAAGAGCGGCTGGCGGGCGGTTCGCTCTTCATAAATGACCAGTTCGTTACCCTGATCCGTCGTCCTGCCCGCGGGAAGACCGGGCTGCCGGAGCGGATGAGCAAGTTCTTCTCACGCCGAGGCAATGAAGAACTGGAGGCTGACCCGAAGGACATTCGCAGCCTGAAAGCGGCCGTAACCGGGCTGGTTGCCTCGCTCTCGGCTTATGGTGCCGCGGTGCTCGGCGATTATCGCTCGCCTGGCAGCGACAAGGGCGGCACCAATTCGGAAATGCTCGAACTGCTTTCGGCGATCTATAATGGCGAGATGCGACCTGTGCGTCGCCCCGCTGATGACACCGATATCGGCCACATGCTGCCGTATCGCCGGGCCAGCTTCGGTCTCGACGCGATGGAATTGCGTGGCTCTGGCCAGCCCGATTTCTCGGCAATCCTTGGCCTCAAGGACTATCCCGAAGCGACCTCGCCAGGGCTGCTCGATGGCCTGCTGCGGCTTCCCTACGAGATGATCGTGACGGAGAGCTACGCACCCAACGAGCGGACGACCGCAAAAGAGCGGATCGATCTTGCTTTGCGTCGCTCGCGGTCGGTCGACGAGGAGGCTGCCGCTGAGCGTGCGGACATGATGGCCGCGCGCGACGCTCTGGGTAATGGCGGTGTGGGATTTGGCGATCACCACCTTACCGTGCTGGTTCGCGAGCGTTCGCTCGATAGGCTAGACGATGCGACCGCGGCTTGCTCTGCGGCACTCGCCGATACGGGCGCAATTGCAGTGCGCGAGGACACAAATCTCGAACCGTCATTCTGGGCGCAGTTTCCCGGCAACGAGCAATACATAGTACGTCGCGCGCTGATATCCTCGGCCAACATGGCGAGCTTCGGCAGCTTTCATGGTTTCGCACTGGGGCAGGCCAGCGGCAATCATTGGGGCGACGCTGTGACGCTGCTGGAGACCACCAGCGCGACTCCATTTTTCTTCAACTTCCACCACGGCGATCTCGGCAATTTCTCGGTCATCGGGCCGAGTGGATCGGGAAAGACCGTGGTGATGAACTTTCTCGCCGCGCAGGCGCAGAAGTTCAGCCCGCGTACCATCCTGTTCGACAAGGATCGTGGGGCGGAGCTGTTCATTCGTGGGATCGGCGGGCGTTATGACCGCATTTGCCCGGGCGAGCCGACCGGCTTCAATCCGCTTTCATTGCCGGATTCTCCAGCCAACCGAGCGTTTCTGCGCGATTGGCTGGGCGTCTTGCTCAAGGCAGACGGACCCGAGGAATTCGCGTTGATCAGCGCAGCGGTCGATGCTGCCTATCAGAACGATCCAAGCTTGCGACGATTGCGGCATTTCAAGGAGCTCCTCGCCGGAGCCAAGCGACCCGAACCCGGCGACCTTGCCGATCGCCTAGGTGCGTGGATCGGCGGTGCTTCGGGCGATGCCGGTGAGCATGCATGGCTGTTCGATAACGACACCGATCTGCTTGACCTCGACCAGCGCGTGCTCGGTTTCGACATGACGCAACTGCTCGAGAACCCGCGGCTACGCACGCCGGTGATGATGTATCTGTTCCACCGGATCGATGAGCGGCTCGATGGCGATCCAACCATGATCCTGATCGACGAGGGCTGGAAAGCGCTCGACGACGAAGTCTTCGCTGCACGCATCCGCGACTGGCTCAAGACTCTGCGGAAGCGCAACGCGCTGGTCGGATTTGCGACACAATCCGCCCGCGATGCGCTGGAAAGCCGTATTTCGACCGCGCTGGTAGAGCAGACCGCGACAATGGTGTTCATGCCCAACAGCCGCGCCAGGCCCGAAGACTATTGCGACGGCTTCGGTCTGACCGAACACGAACTCGCGCTGATCCGGACGTTGCCGGCGCACAGCCGGTGCTTCCTGGTTCGGCAACCCGATGCCAGCGTCGTCGTGCGGCTCGACCTGTCGGGTGCGCCCGAAGTGCTGACCGTCCTGTCTGGCCGAGAGGCTGCCGTGCGCCGTTTGGACCTTCTGCGTGAGGCCGTCGGCGACGAACCCAGCGCGTGGTATCCTGCGCTTACCAACAAGGCGTGGCCCGACGGCGCAAGCGATGTCGATGAAGACGGTGCGCCCGTCTGGCAGGCTGCCGAATGACGACGACTTGCGATCTTGCCGCCCAGGAAATGGGCACCGGCGTCGCATCGGCGCTGACCGCGGTCGATTGCATCGCCTCGCAGGTCAGCGAGCAGGCGTTCGGGCGTATTTTCGGCACCGATGGTCAACTGGCTTTGGTGCTCACGATGCTGCTGATCTTCTATGTCGCCTTCTTCGGGATCAGCCTGATGCTTGGCCGCTCGAACCTTTCGGTGCGGGCACTGCTGCCGAAGATGATGACCTTGGGGCTGGTGCTGACTTTCGCGACCAGCTTCGCCGCATTCTCGACCGTCTTCTACAACCTGTTTGTCGAGGGGCCTGACCAGATTGCCGGCGTTTTGACCGGAACCGACGGTTCGGCAACGGCGACCTTTGCGCAGAAACTCGATGTGGTCTTCCTCGCGGTGCAACAGGCGAGCACCGGGCAGATCGACATCGCCGCCTTTTCGCCACCAGGAATGATGTGGCTCGGCGCGATGCTGCTACTGCTCGGCACGGTCGGTTTGCTCGTGACGGCCCGGATCGGGCTGGCGCTATTGCTCGCAGTCGGTCCGATCTTTGTCGTGCTGGCGCTCTTCAACGGCACGCGCGGCCTGTTCACCGGCTGGCTCAAAGGCGTCGTGATGCTTTCGCTTGCTCCGCTCTTTGCGGTGCTTGGCGGCACAATCATGCTCGAACTGGCGGTGCCGATCCTGGCTGCGTTGGTGGCCGTCCCGGGCGAGATCGATCAGCAAGCGGCGATGGCGTTCTTCCTGGTCGGCGCGGTGCATGTCGCGCTGATGTTCATGGTGCTTAAGGTCACGTCGAGCATGGTGGCAGGCTGGCAAGTGTTCGGCCTCGTGCCGTCGAAGGAAGTGGAGAGCGGTGCGGACGCGATGCGCACGCCTCCAGTCTCGCCGCCAGTGACAGCGCCCGACCGAGCGAGGCAGGTCGCACCCGCGGCCATTGCAGCGACGCAGCAACGCCGCGTCGATGTCGCGCCGGTGCAGACGGCCGCTGCAGCCAATGACGCTGGTCCGGCAACATCGACAACCCGCGAGACCAAGGTCTACGCGACCTCTTCCGGCGGCGGTCAGGTGACCCCGCTCAATCCGTCGACCTCGCGCACACGCGGGATCGGCAATCGTTTCCGCTCGGTGGGCGCGGGCAGGATTTCGCGCAGTTCGGAGAAAGCAAAATGATTCGCGCCGACACTCTTCGGCTCACCCTCGTGGCACTCGCCCTTGCAGGCGCGCCGGTCGTCGCAGGCCCGACCTTTGCGCAGGATGGTGAAGCCGAGGGCGATCCACGCCTCGTCACCCACGTCTTCGACGAGGCGGCAGTCGTGACCATCCAGGGCAAGGTCAAGGTCCAGACGACGATCAAGTTCCGCAAGGATGAAGCGATCGAGAATGTTGCGATCGGCGACAGCGCTGCTTGGCAGGTGCAGCCCAACAAGGCGCAGACAATCCTGTTTGTGAAGCCGCTGGCTCCCAACGCCAAAACCAACATGACGGTGGTCACCAGCAAGCGGACCTATCTGTTCGATCTGGTCGCCAGTCCGAGGAATTCCCCGCTCTATGTGTTGCAGTTCAGCTATCCTGAAGCCGAACGCGCCGAAGAAGAAGCAAGGCTCGCCGCAGCGGAGCAGGCCCAGCAGCAACGTCAGCAGGCCAATGCGCTCGAGCTTGCAGCAGCAGGAGATCCCTACGCCGTAGCCGATCCTGCCAGTCTGAACTTCGCGTGGGCAGGCGAAGGCGAAGCCGATCTGCTGCCGACGCGTGCCTACGATAACGGAGAGGCGGTGTTTCTGATCTGGCCCGAAGGGACGCCGATCCCGGCCATTCTGGTGACCAATCACGAGGGCGATGAAGGCCCGGTCAACTTCACCACCCGCGGTGACGCGGTGATCCTCGATATCGTTCCGGCCAAGATCATCCTGCGATCCGGCGGCGATACCGCAACGCTCACCAATAACGGACCGGCACCTGCGAATGCTCGAAGCGCTCGATCCGCTCGCAATTCGACGCGGGGCTCATGATGACGCCGCGTGCCAATCACCCAATGACGATCGATACGATGGAGGTGAAGTAATGCGCCTTGCTATGCGTCTTCCGCCCAAGAAGGGCGGCAATGGCCCCGGCGACGGAGGCGATCCGCGCGAAAGCGAATCCGCCGAAATCATCGATCTTGCCAGCCGTAGCGCGTTTCCGGCGGTAACCGAGCGTAAGGCCAAGACCGAGGGCCTGGGGCTCGCGGCTGGGGTAGCGATCGTATTCGGCCTCGGCGCGGTGACCTTGTGGAGCATGAATGCGGCCCGGCTCGCACCGCCTGAAAGCGTCGGCAATCCCGATGTTGCGCCGCCGCAGCAGGCCGCCGCGCCCGCTTCCGACCCTGAAGTGCCGGCTCCTGCGACGAATGTACCGGCGCCCAACCGCCCTGATCCGGCCCCGGCCCCGATCCTTGCGAACGATCCGCGCGTCGCCGCAGGGCCTGCCGTCAATCCCTATGCCAGCCCGATGATGGTCTTCGATGGCAGCGTGGCCGCAAGGTCCGTGCAGCCGAACGGACCGCCGCCTTCCGGCGCGGGAACGGCTCCCGTTTCGAGCACTGGTGATTCAGGCGCTGCCGGTTCAGCGGCGGCGTTTGCCAGCAGGATTGGCGGTGTCGGTGGCGCGCCCGCACAAGCGCGCCCGATGGTGAACCCAACCACCACCGTCACCGAAGGGACGATGATTCCCGCGATCCTCGAGACCGCGATCAACACCGATGTTCCGGGTTATGTTCGCGCAGTCGTGAGCCAGGACGTACGCAGCTTCGATGGCAGCAAGGTGCTGATCCCGCGCTCTTCGCGTCTGATCGGCCAGTATCAATCCGGCGTCCAGCAAGGGCAGAAGCGCGCCTACGTGATCTGGACACGCTTGATCCGTCCCGACGGTGCGTCGGTGAATATCGCTTCGCCTGCGGTGGCTTTCGACGGGACGACCGGCCTGGCCGGCGATGTCGACAATCACTTCTTCCGTCGGTTCGGATCTTCGATGCTACTCTCGGTGATCGGGGGACTTGGTGCGATCGCCTCGGGTGGCGGGTCGGTGATCCTTGGCGGAGCGGGGCAGGGCGCTGCAAGCGTCGCCGCGCAGCAGGATGGCGACATCAGTCCGACCATTCGCGTGCCGATGGGCGAGCCGATCCGCGTGTTCACCGCGCGTGATCTCGATTTCAGCACCGTCACGCAGTGATCTGATCGAACCGAAATCATGACTGCCGATATTCACAATCTCGCATCGCAGGTCGGAGGAGAGGATTCCGAAAACGCTGCGGCGATCGGCAGTGGCGAGCGCAGCGTCTATCTCGACGCGTATCTGGCGCCGTTCAAGCGCTGGCTCGACCGCGATACGGTGACCGAGATCATGGTCAACCAGCCAGGCGAAGTCTGGGTGGAGGACGCCTCCGACCCGGGCATCAAGCGCATCGACACGCCCGAGATCGACGATCGTCTGGTGAAACGGCTGGCCGAACAGGTCGCGAGAGTTAGCCATCAGGGTATCAATCGCGAGCACCCGCTGCTCGGTGCGACGCTCCCCGATGGCGCTCGGATCCAGTTTTGCGGACCGCCGGCGAGCCGCAAGAACTGGGTCATGGCGATCCGGCGCCACCGGCGGCTCGACTTGCCGCTCGACGCCTATGACACCGGACCGCTTTCCGGCGAGCAAAAGATTGAGATGCCCGATCCGCAGTTTCAGCCGATCGAATATTTGCGCGAAGCGATCCGCCACCGCCGCACGATCCTGATTTCGGGTGGCACCAGTACCGGCAAGACGACCTTCCTAAACGCGATGCTCGGCGAGATCCCGCGCGAGGAACGAGTGGTGTTGGTCGAAGATACGCCCGAACTCAAGTTCCCCGGCGAAAACTCGGTTGGTCTCGTCGCGGTCAAGGGCGAGCTTGGCGAAGCCAAGGTCACCCCGAACGAGTTGCTGCAGGCAGCGCTGCGCCTGCGTCCGGACCGCATCGTGCTGGGCGAATTGCGCGGCGCTGAAAGCGTGAGTTTCCTGCGCGCTATAAACACCGGACATCCCGGGAGCTTCTCTACAATTCATGCCAACTCGCTGCGAGGCGCTCTGGAGCAACTGTCGCTGATGGTGATGCAGACCGGTATCGGCCTGACCCGATCCGATACGATCGCTTACGCTGCGAGCGTCATCGATGTGATCGTGCAACTCGGCCGCGATGCCAATGGCAAGCGAGGAATTGTAGCTATCGCCGACAGCGGCTCGCTGCTTTGATCAAGACAACGCCGGCCCGCCAGCCGCAAAATTGACATTCATGTGACAATCCGGGCTTGGTGATTTACACCGCGCCAGCGCACGAACATGGGGCTCGGGCACGAAATTGCACGGCCAGAGCATTGGACCTCGGGAATGGCCGGTGCGGGCAGGGAAGTGATGAGCAGTCAACCGACGATCAACGCCGCTGAAGTTCCGGGTGAAACGCGCCCGGTCTCCCCGGTCTCGTCTCCGGAAGGCGAGAACTACTTCAATCGCGAATTGTCCTGGCTTTCGTTCAATGAACGCGTGCTGGCGGAGGCACGCAACGAACAGTACCCGTTGCTTGAGCGGCTGCGGTTCCTGTCGATTGCAGGTAGCAATCTCGATGAATTCATGATGATCCGCGTTGCCGGTCTGGTAGGGCAGGCTCAGCGCGGGATCGACAAGCCTTCGATCGACGGCCGCACGCCAACCCAGCAACTCGCGGCGATACGCGAAAAGCTCGCGATCCTGTCCGAACGGCAACAAGACATCTGGCGCGACCTGCACGATCGGCTGGCCGACAGCGACATTCACATTGCCGATGAACAGCGCGTCAGCCGCGCTGCGCACGAGTGGCTCGAAGCCTTCTTCCTCGAAGAAATCCTGCCGGTCATCACACCCCAAGCCCTCGATCCGGCCCACCCATTTCCCTTCATCCAGAATGAGGGAATGGGCTTGCTGTTCACGCTCAGCCGCGAAGCGGACCAGGAGCAGATAATCGAGATGGTGCTGATCCCCAGCGCACTCCCGCGCTTTGTCCGCGTTCCCAGCGAAGCCAGCGATCCGGGCGAGGCCATCTACATTTCGATCGCGAGCCTGGTCCAGCGTTATGCCAAGAAACTGTTCCCCGGTTTCACCATCGAAGGCGATGGCTTGTTCCGGGTCTTGCGCGACAGCGATATCGAGATCGAAGAAGAGGCCGAAGACCTGGTTCGAACCTTCCGCAGCGCGATCCAGCGGCGGCGGCGCGGTCAGGTGATCCAACTCGAGCTCGAAGAGGACTTCGATACCCAGGCCGAAGCCATCCTGCTCGAACAACTCGGAGTTCACGAAGCCGCGGTCATCAAGACCGACGGAATGATCGGGATCGACGGCCTTGCCGAAATTGTCGGCGAAGATCGGCCCGACCTGAAATTCGATTCCTACTCGCCGCGTTATCCCGAGCGCATTCGCGAGCATGACGGCGATGCCTTTTCCGCTATCCGCGAGAAAGACATCATCATCCACCACCCGTATGAGAGTTTCGAAGTGGTGGTCGATTTCATTCGCCAGGCTGCAGCAGATCCCGACGTGGTTGCGATCAAGCAGACGCTCTATCGCGCAGGCTCGCAGTCGAATGTGATCAACGCACTGATCGAAGCGGCAGAGGCGGGGATATCGGTCACCGCCGTGGTTGAGCTCAAGGCGCGCTTCGATGAGGAGCAAAACCTCAAATGGGCGACCAAGCTTGAGCGCGCAGGCGTCCAGGTGATCTACGGTTTCACCGATTGGAAGACCCACGCAAAATGCGCGATGGTTGTCCGCCGAGAGGACGACGGTTTTCGCACCTACTGCCACTTTGGCACTGGCAATTACCACCCGGTTACGGCCAAGATCTACACCGATCTCAGCTTCTTTACAGCCGATCCCAAGCTGTGCCGAGACGCCGCCAAGATGTTCAATTTCGTCACTGGCTACGTCGAGCCCAATGGGCTGGAGCTGGTCTCGCTCGCGCCGCTTGATCTGCGTGAAGAACTCTATCGACGGATCGACGCGGAGATATCAAACGCTGGCAAGGGGCTGCCCGCCGCGATTTGGATGAAAGCCAACCAGATCACCGACAAGGGCATTATCGACCGGCTCTACGCCGCCAGCGATGCCGGCGTTTCGGTGGAACTGGTATGCCGCGGCATTTGCTGTCTTCGACCGGGTGTGCCGGGCCTCAGCGAGAATATCCGCGTCAAATCGATCATCGGGCGGTTCCTCGAGCACAGCCGCATTTATGCCTTTGCCAATGGCAAGCCGATGCCTGGACCACAGGCCGCAGTGTTCATCTCCTCTGCCGATCTGATGGGTCGAAATCTCGATCGGAGGGTGGAAACCCTGATCCCGATCCTCAACCGGACGGTCCATGATCAGGTGCTGCAACAGGTCTTGCTTGCGAATATGCTGGATACCGAACAGAGCTGGTGGTTGCACGGCGATGGCAGCTATTCGCGGGTCGGGCCGACGGACAAGCCGTTCAATTGCCACCGGTACTTCATGACCAACCCGTCGCTGTCCGGTCGTGGCGGCGCGCTTGAGGCCGGCGCAGTGCCCAAGCTGTCGCTGCGCAGAGGCCGGGCCGGATGAACCTGAGGCGCAAGCGGAACAACCGCGACGGGACTTTCTCCGGCAATACACCGCAAAGAGCGATTATCGATATCGGTTCGAACACGGTCCGCATGGTGATTTTCGGCGGATCTCTGCGCGCTCCGACAATTCTGCTGAACGAAAAGGTCACGGCCAAACTCGGACGCGACATCGCCCGCACCGGCAAGTTGGCGGACGAGGCGATAGAGCTTGCAATGCTCGGGCTGCGACGGTTTGCGCTGCTATTGGATGATCTGGGTATCAGCGATGTCGAAACCGTCGCAACGGCTGCGGTGCGCGATGCCAGCAACGGTCCGGACTTCGTGGATTTGCTGCGTGAACTGGGCTTTGAGCCACGGATTCTGTCCGGTGAGGAGGAAGCGGTTCTGAGCGCGCACGGAGTGCTGGGCGCATTCCCGGGCGCGTCGGGGATTGTCGTCGATCTTGGCGGGGGCAGCCTCGAGCTGGTCGCGATCGACAACGGTGAAACCCACGACGCAGTATCGCTTCCGCTCGGCACCTTGCGCTTGCCCGACTATCGCGGAGACGGGCGATCCGGCATGCGCAAATCGCTCGAGAAGGCGCTCAAGAAGGGCGCTCACGGTATCAAGAAGGGGCGTCCGCTCTACCTAGTTGGTGGTACGCTTCGAACCATGGCAGTGTTTGCGATGCAGGAGCAGGGCCATCCTTTGTCGGACCCGCACGGTTTCGAACTCGATGCCAAGGCGGCCGGCAAGCTCGCCAAGGCTCTCGCTGCCGAAAGCCCCGACAGTTTGAAGATGCGAGATCGCATTTCGACTATGCGCGCGGACAAACTGCCCGACGCGGCGGTGCTGCTCGAAGCTCTCCTGTCGCGCTGCGAACCAAGCCGATTGGTGTTCTCGTCTTGGGGCCTGAGAGAGGGTTGGCTCTACGATGGGCTGGAGCCACATGCGCGGGCGCAGGATCCACTGCTCGCCGGTATCTCGTTCTTTGCGACCCAGCGCGGAGCCCCGCCGACCTTGGCAGCGCGCATGGCGGCCTGGACTCTCGACGCTGCGCCCGCGCGCGAACATGGCAGTGAACGGCTGCGCTTGGCGGCGACGATGCTTGCGTTGGCCTCGATGCAGATCGAACCCAACATTCGTCTTCCGCAGGCGATAGACTGGGCGCTGCACAAGCGCTGGATTGCCGTGAGCGGTCAGGATCGCGCGATGTTGGCAGCGGCAATCGCGGCGAATGGCAACCAACTCGACCTGCCCGATGAGGTGCGAGAATTGGCCAACGAAGAGGCGCTGGCCGAGGCGATCCGCTGGGGCCTGGCGGTTCGGTTGGCCCGGCGCATCGGTGCGCGTTCGCGGCGGTCTCTTCAGGTCAGCCGCTTGCTGGTGGACGACACGCATCTCATCCTGCGCCTCGCGGAAAGTCACCAGGCTCTATTCGGGGTGACGACCGAGAAGGACATGAAGCTGCTGTCCGGCTGGCTCGGGCGCGATTTTCGGGTCGACGTCGTCGCCGATGAGCAGCTGCGCAACAATCCGGACGAGGCGGCCGTCGGCGCCAAATAGCCCCGATCAGGTCGCCGCTTTCTCCTTTGAGAACGGCGAGAAATCGGTCTCAAGATCGAACAGGTCGACCCCTTCAGCCTTCTTCAAGCGGTTGACCACAAAATAGGTTACGGGCGTCAGCACCGCTTCCCACACGACCTTGAGCAGCCAGTTGGTGATCATCACCGTGATGACCGCTTCGGTGGTCCAGATGCCGAGGAACGCGATCGGATAGAAGATCAGGCTGTCGACACCCTGGCCGACAACGGTCGACCCAATCGTGCGCGACCACAGCGCCTTGCCCTTGGTCCAGACCTTCATCTTGGCCATGACGTACGAATTGACGAATTCTCCCGCCCAGAACGCCGTGATCGACGCGAGCACGATCCGCCAGGTGCTTCCGAACACGGAGACGTAGGTCTGCTGGCAGATCGATCCGGTTGCGGCGTCAGGCTCGCTCTGCATCGCCAGACTGTCCGAGGCTGCGCAGGCCCAGCCATCGAAGGCGGGCAGGCTGACCACGACATAGCTCATGAAGGCGAGGAACAGCATTGCGGCGAAGCCGGTCCAGATCACTCGCCTCGCGCGGGCAAAGCCGTAAATCTCGGTCAGGATGTCGCCGATGACATAGCCGATTGGAAAGAACAGGATCCCGGCCCCATATATAAACACACCGTCTGGGGCGGGCCACCAACCGTCCGGCCAGAACGGCACATCCACGAAGGTCAGCTTGGCTGCGCCGATAATGTTCGACAGCAACAGGATCGCCACGAAGGCAGCCATGACAAAGTCGTAATACCGAAATGTCGCGGGCGCGTGGCTGGTGCTGACGATGCCGTCATTCGGGTCCGCGTCGAATTCTTTGGCAGGATCGGGAGATGTGCTGTGCGTTTCCATCGACGGTCGGACTAGCGTGATTTGAAAGCTCCGCAAAGCACGCTATTGGGCTGGCGGTGCGCGCCCTTAGCTCAGCTGGATAGAGCACGGGATTTCTAATCCTGAGGTCGCAGGTTCGAACCCTGCAGGGCGTGCCATCTCACTCCTTCTCGCTTCACCGCGCGACCGACACAGTTTGCGCCGAGACTGGTGAAGCGGGGTGAGCTGACAGCGTTGGTTCAGCTTTGGATGACAAGTGTAGTCGTTCAAGCCGAATCAGGAGACCGCCCAATGACTCGCATTCTCTTCTCAGCGCTCGCAGCAACCGCCACGCTGGTAGCCGCTCCGCTGGCAGCGCATGATGAAATCTTCGTCGATCGCTACCGTGCGCCGATCTCGCCCAACAATGACAGCAACAAGTGGTGGCTCGATTATCGCACCGACATCAGCGAGGCGAAACGCGAGCTCCGTAGCGATCTGCGGCGCGCCACCGACGAAGAAGATCGCCGCGACGCCTACGAGGAATATCGCCGCGAAATAGCCGATGCGAAGCACGATTATCGCAAGGAAATGCGCGAGCGCGGCTACCGAGTGGTGAACTTCAGGCAGAACCGGCGGCTGTTCGCGCGGCGCTAACCCCGGGCCACGGTCTCCAGCAACTCGGCCGTTACCGGATACCCGGCGTCTTCCAGGATGGTCAGCATCGGTTTCCCGCTGCTGCTATCGACTTTAGGGACGATCGTTTTGACCGGGATCGCTTCTGCTTGCGCGCGCGCTTCGGCGAATGAGGCGAACAGCGCCAGCCGTTCTAGGTTTCGGCGAGTCGGGAAGATCAATTTGATCTCGCCCGTATCGGCCATATCCAGCGCCCCTTGC
>CAZJZO010000038.1:0-27147 GCA_964550495.1 uncultured Porphyrobacter sp.
CATGCTGCTCGCGCGTTGGAAATCCTCCCAATCGACCAGCAGATCGAGGTCTATGCTCTGCCGCATTGTTGGGTCGCCGTAGAGCGTTTCCGACAGCACCGGTCCCTTGAGCAGCATCGCATCGATGCCTGCGGTCTCCAAGCGATCAAGCACCCGAATGGCTTCTCCGGTCAGCCCCAGCGCTCTGACTTTCTGATCTTCTTCGACGCAAAGCAGTTGCGGCGGCGGCTCGAGTCCGGCCTGCCTGAGCGCCTCGGCCGCAAGCATCGACATGTGATGCCGGTTCACCAGGCGAAGGAAGTCGGACGTTTCGCCTTCAAGCGCGGCAAAACACGCGCGGACCTTTTCATTGCGGCACTCCCCTGTGGGCCAGTCGCCGCAGGCGGTCAGCAGTGCAAACGCTGCGTCGTCGGGCAAGGATGGCGCATTGAACCGCATGGCGGTGTGCGTAGCGGGTCGCGAACGCGTCGTCTAACCGTTCACACTCTCGTTGGCGGATGAATAACCGATCGCCTTCAACCACTGTTTGCGAATCAAATCGGAACCAGTACGGATATGCCCTTCGGCACTGGCCGGGCACGCCGCAAAAATCGGGAGAAGCAATGCACATTCCTGCTTCGATTTGGTTTTCCAGAGCGCTGACTGTGGCTGCTGCAATGATCGTTGCGAGTTGCGGTGCAGCGGATGTTGACCCGGTTTCGGAAACCGCTCGGCCCGCCAAACTGTTGACGCTGACAGCCGCCTCGACCCAGCGATCGAACAGTTTGCCGGCCGTGGTGCGATCGGTCCGAACCACCGATCTCGCGTTTCAGGTTGGGGGACAGATCGTCGAATGGAATGCCATCGACAGCGCCCCGTTTCGTCGCGGTCAGGTGATTGCCCGGCTCGATGCGCGCAGCTTTCAGGCTGCGGTCGAACAGGCCGAGGCGCAGTACAATAACGCGAATAGCGAATATGAACGCGCTCTGCGTCTGATCGAGGAGGATGCGATCTCGCGCAGCGTGGTCGAAAGCCGCGACGCTCAGCGGCAGATTGCCAAGGCCTCGCTCGACACCGCGCGCAAGAATCTCTCCGACACGGTCCTGCGCGCGCCTTTCAACGGGTTCGTCGGACGCACCAATGTCGAGCAGTTCCAGAATGTCAGTCCTCAGCAACCTGTGCTCGTGCTGCAGAGCTTGGCGGTCGAGGCGATCGTCAATGTCCCCGGCAGCTTCGTCCTCAATTCCAACCGAGTGCGCTATTTCAACACCTTTGTAGAGCTCGACGCTGCACCGGGGCGGCAATTTGAAGCGGTGTTCCGCGAGGCGACCGGGCAGGCGGACAGCTCGACCCAGACTTTCGAAGGTCATTTCTCCTTCACTCCGCCATCGGACCTTGTGGTGCTGAACGGAATGGCAGCCACCCTGTTTTTCGACACCGAGGACATTGGCGAGGGCGTGCAGCCCGATGGGGTGTCTGTGCCGCTGGCGGCGATCATGGCTGAAGGTGACCAGCGCTATGTATGGGCCGTCAAGGGCCGAGAACGCGTGCTTGAGCGGCGTGACGTGCAGATTGCCGAGGGTGTGGGCGAAGAATTGGTGGTAACCGAAGGCCTGGAAGTCGGCGAAACGATCGTTGCGGCTGGCGGCGCCTATCTGCAGGCGGGCGAAAAGGTCAGGCCGTGGCAAACGCAGTGAGCCGGGCGCGGACCGCGTAATGGACCTCGCGGCCTATTCGATCCGCAACCGGCTGGTGATGTGGCTGGTGATCCTCTTGTCGCTGTTCGCGGGATGGTTCGCTTACAGCAACATGCCGCGCTTCGAAGATCCGGAGTTCACGATCCGCCAAGCGCAAATATTTACCCCTTATCCCGGCGGCAGCCCTGAGGAAGTCGCTCGCGAAGTCTCCGCTCCGCTCGAAGAGGCCCTGCAGGACATGGCCGAAGTCAAGGAGATCCGATCCGTCTCTTCAGCCGGATTCTCGGAGATTTCGGTCGAGATCAAGTACGAGGATTCGCCGACAAAGGAAGACCTGCAGCTGATCTGGACCAAGCTGCGCAACAAGGTGAACGATGCGGCGGGCGATATGCCCCCCGGCGCGCAGCCGAGCCAGGTGTTCGACGAGTTCGGTGACGTGTTCGGCATCTACTACGTTCTGACCGGCAAAGGCTATTCGATGGCCGAGCTGCGCAGCTATGCCAAGACGTTGCGGCAGGATCTCCTGGCCGTTCCGGGCGTCGGCAAGATCAACATTGCCGGAGAGCGCGACGAAGTCATCTATGTCGAGATCTCGCGACAGAATGCCGCAGCGCTCGGAAGCACGGTCAGCGCCATATTCCAGCAACTGTCGACCCAGAACACCGTGGTGTCCGGTGGCACGGTCGATGTCGACGGAAAACGCCTGATCATCACGCCAAGCGGCGATATCGACTCGGTTGAGGCGATTTCCAACCTGCTGGTCTCATCGGCGGATGGCCGAGTGGTGCAGCTGCGCGATATCGCCACGGTTACCCGCGATTATGCCGATCCGCCCGATTTCCTTGCATACTACAATGGCGAACCCGCCCTCGTGCTGGGAATTGCCGCCGTATCGGGTTCCAATGTTGTAAGAGTCGGGCAAGACCTGTCTGCCAAGCTGGCCGAGATCGAACGGCAGCGGCCGGCCGGGATGGTGCTTCACGAGTTCTACCACCAGGGCAAGATCGTCGACCAATCGGTCAAGGATTTTGTCGTCAACGTGATCATCGCGCTGGCGATCGTGATTGGCGCGCTGGTGATCTTCATGGGGCTCAAGTCCGGGCTCGTTATCGGCATTGGCCTGCTGCTGACGATCGCGGCGACGCTTGGGACGATGTATATCGGCAACATCCCGATGCACCGCATTTCGCTGGGTGCGTTGATCATCGCGCTGGGCATGCTGGTCGACAACGCGATTGTCGTGACCGACGGGATCCTCACGGGGTGTCAGCGCGGACGGCGCATCATCGATATTGCCAGTGATGTTGTCAAACGATCGATGTGGCCGCTACTGGGCGGAACGCTGGTCGGCATTCTCGCCTTTGCTCCGATTGGCCTTGCTCCTGGTGACACCGCCGAATTTACGGGCGACCTGTTCTGGGTGATCCTGATATCGCTGCTCTACAGCTGGATCTTCGCCATCACGATCACGCCGTTTCTGTGTTCGTTCCTGTTCAAGTCGGTCGAGGATCGGTGCCATGAAGGCAGCGGCGGTACGCCAATGGACGAAAAGGCCGAAAGCAGACTGATGACACGCTTCAAAGGCGTGGTCGGCAAACTGATCGGACTGAAGCTGCCAACGATCGGCGGCGCGGTGGCTCTGTTCGCCGCATCGGTCGCCGGATTTGCCTATGTCACGCCGGGCTTTTTCCCCGCGTCGACCACACCGCAGATGGTGGTCGATTACTGGCTGCCCGAGGGCACCGATATCGCGGTGACGGATGCCGATTTGCGCAAGCTCGAAGAGCACATTTCCGGGCTTGAAGGGGTCGAGCATGTCCACACACTCGTTGGGCGGGGAACGCTGAGGTACATGCTCGTCTACCAGTTCGAAAGTTCGAACAGCGCCTATGGACAGATGTTGGTGAAACTCGACGATTATCGCCGGCTCGACACTCTCATCCCCGAAGTGCAGCAATATATCGACGCCAATTTCACTCAGGCGCAAGGCAAGGTGTGGCGATTTGTTCTCGGCCCAGGTGGCGGGTCCAAGATCGAAGCGACCTTCACCGGACCCGATCCCAAAGTGCTGCGTCGTCTCGCGCGCGAAGCTCAGGAAATCTATCAGCGCGATGGCGGCGCGATCGCGATCAAGGACAATTGGCGTCAACCGGTCCCGGCGATCGAACCGATCTATTCGGAAGTGAAGGGGCGACGCGCCGGGGTCAGTCGTTCGGATGTCGGGGAAGCGCTGGCGCGCAACTATTCGGGTCAGCGCGTAGGCGTCTATCGCGAGAACGACGACCTGATACCCATTCTATCGAGAGCGCCGGAGAATGAGCGGCTGGACGTTTCGAACATCGATACGATCCAGGTGCTTGGACCGACCGGAGCATCGGTGCCGATCGGCCAGGTAACCGATGGCATCCAGACGGTCTGGCGCGACAGTCGGCTGCGCAGGACCGACAATCTGTGGTCGATCAAGGCGCAAGCCGATCCCGCGCCCGGCGTGGTCGCAGGCGATCTTCAGGCACGGGTCGAGCCATTGGTCGACGCGATCCCGCGCCCACCGGGCTACAATCTCATCTGGGAAGGAGAATCGGGCAATTCCTCCGAAGCCAATGGCCAGTTGGCAAGCGCAATTCCTTTCGGGTTCGGAGCGATGATCCTGGTGGTCATTTTCCTGTTCAACGCCCTGCGGCAGCCGCTGGTAATCTGGTCGGTGGTCCCACTTTCGCTCGTTGGCGTGGTCTTCGGGCTGGTGGTGATGGGCGTCCCGTTCGAGTTCATGGCGATCCTCGGCGTGCTCTCGCTCGCCGGCCTGCTGATCAAGAATGCCATCGTGCTGGTTGACCAGATCGATCTGGAAATTGGTGAGGGCAAACCGCGCTTCGACGCCTTGGTCGACAGCGCGGCGAGCCGCGTCCGTCCGGTGTTGCTCGGATCGGGCACGACCGTGCTCGGTGTTATCCCGCTCTTCTTCGACGCATTCTTTCAATCGATGGCAGTGGTGCTGGTGTTCGGCCTGAGTTTCGCGACCGCGCTGACGCTGGTGGTTGTGCCTGTGGTCTATGCTGCGGTGTTCGGCATCTCGACGGACGAGACGGGAGGAGCACGGAACGACCCGGCAGAAAACACGGAGGCGGCTTTGACATGACCCTCCGCACTTTCCTTTCAGCCACAATGCTCGCTTCAGTGCTGGCCGGTTGTGCATCGCTCAGTACCGATGCTGACGTCGCCGAGGCGACATCCGCTAGCCTCCCGACCCTGCCGGACCGCTGGGCGGTCGAGGGAGCGGCACCCGGCGAGGTTCAGATCGGCTGGATCGCAGCCATCGGTGACCCGGTGCTGACCGAGCTGGTGCTGGAAGCGCAGGCCAACAATCCCGAAATCCGCGCTGCGGCCGCGAGCCTCGAGGCATCGCGCGCGCTCGTGCGGCAGGCCCGTGCGCCCTTGTTCCCGCAAGTGAGCGGCGTATTCAATGTTGATCAAACCGACAGTCCGCAGCCGTTCCAGCCAAACGATCCGGTCTTCACCGCGACGGTTCAGGCGCAATGGGAAGCGGATCTGTGGGGGCGTGTACGCGCGGGCCGGAATGCCGCCTATGCCAGCGCGCAAGCGGTCGAGGCAGACTTTCGCTTCGCACAATACGCGCTCGCACAAGGCGTCGCGTCGGCATACTTTGCCAGCATAGAAGCGCAGGAACAGGTCGGTGTCGCCCGCCGCACCGTCGATGCCCTGGCCGAGATCGATCGGATTGTCAGGGTTCGCTATCGGGAGGGGTTCGCATCGCGCCAGGATACTGCAACCGCCAAGTCCGACCTTGAGACCGCGCGTGACAGCCTGGCGCAGGCCCAAGGCGGCGCCAGATCGGCGCGTCGAGCGTTGGAGACCTTGCTGGGTCGTTATCCCGCCGATCGGTTGGATCTGGTGGATGCCTTGCCGGAGACACCCGCGCCTCCGCCTGCGGGTCTTCCCTCCGAGTTGCTCGAACGGCGGCCCGACGTGGTTGCGGCCGAGCGCCGGGTCGCGGCGGCGTTTGCCGGCCTTGATCAGGCGAAGGCGGCGCAATTGCCGACCGTTTCGCTTACCGCGAGCGGGGGCGGAACTTCGACCGATCTGTTCGACATCCTCAATGGCCCAAACCTGTTGTGGTCCGTGGTTGGCAACGTGCTGCAGCCGATTTTCGACGCCGGGCTGCGCGGTGCGCAAGTCGATGAAGCCGATGCCAATCGCCGCGCCGCGGTTTCTGCCTATGCCAGCACAGCATTGTCGGCCTTTCGCGATGTCGAAGACAATCTCGACCAGGTGCAGGTGCTCGCCCGGCGCGAGACCATCCTCGAGAATGCAGCCGAGGAATCGGGCACAGCCTATGCGCTGGCGCAGCTGCAATATTCCGAAGGCGAGATTGCCCTGATCGACGTGCTCAACATTCAGCAGCGCCTCTTTGCGGCCGAACGCAACCTTGTCGCTCTTCGCCGTGCGCGGCTCGAACAATGGGTTGCGCTCAATCTCGCGCTGGGTGGAAGCTGGGATACGGACCGCTCAAACGATTGAAGCCGATAATTGCCGCGCCTTCATGCTGCTCTGCAAGATACTGCAACAATATTCGATCCCTCGAGTATTGATCAAAGAAAACTGAAATCATTCAGTCTATTCTCGAAATTTGTGTTATTGCCCTCTCCATTATTTGCTTGAGAGAAGAGGGGGCTCAAGATGAAGAGCATTTACGGTGTTGATAGCGAGAGTCTGACGCAGACGTGCAGCTGCGACGATCCGATAGAATGCCTCCAGCACATGTTTGTCGACATGACGGCAAAGCGGCGTGTCGAAGTCCTTGGCCAATGCCCTGCGAGACGCCCCGTTTTTCTGCGCACCCACGGCAACATCAAGGGGGAGATCGCATTCAAGAGCGATATTCCCGAGGAGCTGCAGCACGGAATCTTTGCCAATCCCGGAGCAAAACACCCGGTCTATGTGCGCTACTCCTCCGACCTTGCCGACGGTCGACCGGATTGGATGAGCACGATCGGCATCGGCATCAAGATTTTCGACATGCCGGGCGCAAAGGTGGTTTCGGACGATGGAGCCAACACCGCCGATTTGCTGCTGCAGAATGTTCCGTTCTTCTTCGTCGATACTGCCAAGCAGATGTGCGAATTTACCAAGGCCAGTTTCGAAGGTTGGTCCGATGAATGGATCCAGCGCGTTGCCCCCGCCACCAACACATTGCTCGACGATATGGCGAAGCCAATTCGCTCGGTGCTGGCGACCGACCTGTGGAGTGTGGTCCCATTCCGGCTTGGGCCTTCGCACTGCAAATACAAGCTGGTGCCCGCAACATCGACCTTTGCCGGCGATCCCGAAATCGAGGATCCGAATTTCCTTGGAGAAGATTTGGCCGCGCGGCTGTCGAAAGGCCCGGCGACGCTCGATATCCTTGTCCAGAAGCGCCCGGACCCGAACGAGCTCGGGCAGGCCTATGTCGACGAACACTTTCCTCTCGATCGGGCTACGGTGGTGTGGAACGAGGATGAAGCCGTTCCGGTGCACGTCGCGACGATCAAGCTGCCGAAACAGGATATCGAGAAGCCCGAGCAGGAAATCTACGGAGACTGGCTCGCGTTCAATATCGGCCGCGTGCCCGAAGCCAACGCCCCGGTAGGCAGCATCGCCGAAGCGCGGATGACGGTGTATCAGGCCAGTGCCGACTATCGCCGCAGCCAGAACGGGCAGCCCGAGAAAGAACCGAAGAAACCCGGCGAACCCAAGATCAAGAATCCTAAGTGTCCGTTCCCGCATCACCAGCCTGAGGCGGAACCCACGCCGCTCACCGCCGAACAGATCGATCGGATTTGCGATGTTCGCATCCATCCGGGGATCGGCGTTGCGCGTGTCGGCAACAGTCGTATGGGAGGCAAGGAAGGCTACTATATCGGCCCCGAAGTAACGCGTCCCGAAAGGACCGAATTCGGCGCAAGCCGAGACCCGGGCGGCGCTCTGAAGCGTCAGGTCGCCCGGTTCCGCGTCTATGGCTACGACAAGAATGGCAATGTCGTTGCCGAGATCCAGCAGTCCGAGAATTCGCAAATCGAATGGTCTGTCCATGTCGCCAACAGGAAAGCGCAGTGGTACGAATTCGACGCCGCGATGGATCTCGATGCGACAGCGAACATCTCTGTACCGCTGCGCAATCCGAAAGTGACCGGATCAGGTCGCGATGCGCTGTGTATCGACGGCGGGAAGACCCATATCTCGGGTATTTCAATGCGCGATTCCAGTTTCGCGATGAACGGCGCCTTCCAAGGTACACCGGTGTATCTCGGTGAGCTTCGAACCGACGAGGTGGGGCGGTTGCTGGTGTTCCCGGGCCATGGTGTTTCGGCCAGCCCGTCCGATGCGCCGGTATACGATCCCGGCCATCCAGCCAGCTTCAACAACGCCGCAGGGTGGTATGACGATATCGCCGATGGTCCGGTTCATGCTTCGGTGCGGATCGGTGACCGTGATTTTGAGGCCGATCCGGCCTGGGTAACATCCGCACCGCCCAATTACGCCCCCGATCTCACCAGCTGGCGCACGATGGACGATCTGATGCGCAGCGTCTTCATTTCGGCCGGGATGATGGAATTTCCCCGCCGCGTTTCCTTCCGCCGGCATATTCAGCCGGTGCTCGAACGGATGAGCGCGCTGCAATGGGTGAACAAGGGTATCTCCGCCATGTTCGGGGCCGACGGCCCGCTGAACTTCGAAGACCCCGATCTGATGCGAAAGCTCGCCTTCGCGCCGACCAGCAGTCTCTATCCCGATCCTTACGGTGAGTTGCGGCGAACAGTCTTCAACGGCTTCCGTAGCGCTTCGGGCAAGGACATGGATCCTAGCAGCTGGCCGTGGGAATACGGCGATACGTTCGGCTACACGAACCCCAAGGACGACCAGACGGAAATCGAAGCGGACAACTATCTACGCTTGCCGCCTTACTACGAATACATTCTGACCCACTGGGTGCAGGGCGACTTCATCAGTGACTATGAGGGGGCGAGCCGGTCCTACACAAAGCTGGAAGATGTCGACCTGCAAGAACAGCCGGAGATGCTCGACCGCGCCAATATGCACTTCTGCCTGGCCGATGCATTTCATCCCGGCTGCGAACTGACATGGCCGGTTCGCCACGCCTCGATGTATCGTGCGCCCTATCGTATCCGTGAGCGCGAACTCGGTAAGGCCGAGCCGAGCTATGGCAGCACTCTGACGCAAACCGATGTGTTGCGAATGGGCGGCCCGCTTTACGATCAGGGTCCGGGCGACCTCACCCGCTGGATGGCGCTGCCGTGGCAGGGCGACACTGCCTATTGCCGTTCGGGATACGAGATGGAGTACGATCCCTACGTCCCGACCTATTGGCCGGCCCGCGTACCCAATCAGGTCATGACCTATATCGATTATCAGACCCTGTGCGACACCAAGCGACCAATGGACGAGCGCATCGCCGCCTTTCACAACCGTCCCGCCTGGCTTCGGCAGTTGCCCTCGCAGGATCCTGCACCGGAGCAAATGATGTACATGATCCAGCACTTTGGCGAGTTGGGCGTGCTCGAAGCGCGACCGCGACCCAAGGACTTGGATTGGCTGCCCGAATTTATCTATGTTGAGAACCTCACCTCGACCAAGGAGGCCGAGCTTGAGGAAGCGCACAAGGAATTCACCGAACGCTATGCCAAGCTTGGATTCCACGATCGGCTGCTGATGGAAGCCGGGTGGTTCAGTGACGAGCACAGGCAGGAGTTCACCACGATCAAGCGCCGTGGGCAGTAGCCTGCTGAACGCAGACATTGCGGTCCTGGGGGCCGGACCAGCGGGTATCGCTGCCGCTCTGGCTCTGAGAAACCGGGGCCTTGACGTAGTTCTGGTCGGCGAAAGCGCGACCGGTGAGTTCAAGGTCGGCGAGTTTCTTCCGGCAGCGGCGCTACGGTTGCTGCGCGCGCTCGGTTTCGCTGGACTGGACGATGTCCTGACCGAGGATGACTACCTCCGCTCCAACGCGAAAATGTCTGCCTGGGGCAGCGATCGCTGGACCTACCAAGACAGTGTCCAGGATCCCGAAGGCGGAGGATGGCACATCCTGAGGCATCGCTTCGAACACAGGCTGCTCGCAAAAGCAATCGACCGCGACGTGCCTTTCTATCGCGCGAGGCTGACCGAGCTGGCCGACGATGGCGTGGACTTCAGGCTGCGAGCAGCTGCGGCCGATGGCGAACTGACAGTCATCTGTCCGCGCCTGATCGATGCGACAGGGCGAAAGGCATGGCTCGTCCGGAGGCTGGCGGGAGCGCCCCGGAAGTCGAGCGACCAGATGGCTGTGACTTGCTGGCTCGAAGATGGCAGTGCGACCGAGGAACGGGTTACCAGAGTGAAGTCGGTTGCGAATGGCTGGTGGTACACGGCGCCATTGCCTGGTCGGAAGCGCGTTTGCTGCTTTCACGGATTGGCTCAGGACGTCGGCGAACTGGTCAAACGGCCGGGCCGTTTCACGGATGAGGCTGACAGGATCGGACTGGGAGTCGAGTTTGCAAGCGGTGCCAATTCCGCGACAGCGTTGCAGGCTTGCGATGCCAGCGTCCGGATTAGCCCGAATGTGGCCGGCAAGCGCTGGCTCGCGATCGGCGACGCCGCCCTGTCGTTCGATCCGCTGTCGTCCCAGGGCTTGCACTTCGCCCTCTACAGCGCGGTCATGGCATGCGATGCGATTCGCGCCTCGCTCGAATCGGAAGCGCAGGCCTTTGCTGCTGCACAACGATATTGCGAGCAAGTGTCCGAAGTCTTCCGCGCCAATCAGCGTGCGCGATACCTGTTTTATGGCCAGGAAATGCGGTTCAGGGACGCTGAATACTGGCAGGTCCAACGCAGCGGCCTTGCCGCTTGAGGCCTCACTCAAACCGGCGCGAATTCATCGATCAAGGATAATGGTGCGCGACGCAGTCTCGAGCGAACCAGTCTCTAGTCCGTTTTCCCTGAAGTACAGGGAATCTGCAGGGTATTCATGTATTTTGATGCCTCAGCGCCCGTAATGTGGCGCGCAGAACCCCCAGAATTCAGCCAGTCTCCGGGCCGAATTCCCTACTTTCCGAGCAGGGAATTCATGTACGCAGAGCAGGGAATCTCCAACGATCAAGCAGGGAACGTGGAATACCGAAGCAGGGACGCTAGCCTCGAAGCTATTCCTCGTCGTCGAGCTCTGCCTGGAGCAGCGTCAGAGCATAGCCATGCTGCTGCCCAAGAACCTGTTCTGTTAGGAGGAGCGTGCGATCGGCATCGTGTTCGGAAAGCCAGGTATCTGCCTCCACTTCCTCGATGTCTGAGATCGCGCGGGACTCCAGCGCTTTAGCGGCAATGGAATCTGGTGAAAGCGCCTTACCGATCGCAAGGGGAAGAAAGGGGAAATCCTCGTGGCGGTAGAAGCGCTCGACGCGGCCACCTCGGGAAACCACCACCGCAGCAGGCTCGCGGTGCGCCGCGACGAAGGCGCGGGCCAAGGCTTCCTTACTGACATCGAAATCGCGGGCCATCGTCACAAGGGTTTCAAGCGATACGCCTGCGGCGCCGACAAACTGGCGAATGCGTTTGGGCGGCATGAGCAGGTTCGCAGCGAAGGTATTGGCTTCGCCCTCAATTCGCCTGCGGCGATCCTTGCTGCGTGCATCGAGGGCATGGAGGTCACTGAGCGCACACTGCATTGGTTGGCCTGCACTGACCTGGTGCGCTTCGATGAGGAAGTGACCCAACTCATGGGCCAAGGAAAACCGCCTGCGAAGCCGTGGGGATCGACGGCTGACCAGAATGCTTCCTGATGATCTAACGTCATCGGTAACGAGAGCTGCCTCAAACGCTGATGTGTCGATCTCCTCAATCGAGACGATATCAAGCGCGCTGCACAAGTCCTCGATCGGGACTGCAGGCGGAAGGTCCTCGATCTCGTGAATGCGCTCGGCCAGTCTTCTGGGTGAGCCCACCCCGTCGAGATCAAGGCGGGTGATCTTCACTGCTTCTTGTCGCGCCTGCTCTTGAGTTGCTCCATCAACCCTCGGATGATCTCGCGATCATCGTCGCCGAGGCCTTTCAGATCACGGAACATGGCGACCATTTCCGGGTCTTCGTCGGGAGCATCGGGGTTCTCCCCGACAAGGTCGGCAACGCGGACACGAAACAGGTCGGCCAGCTTCACTACCAATTCCATCGATGGGTTGTCGGCCTGGCCCTTCTCCAGGTTCCAGACATGCGCTTTTGAGATGCCGACCTGGTCGGCGACCTCCTGCAGCGAAAGCCGGTTGGCGATGCGCAGGTCGTGCAAGCGGGTTGCGAATGGCACCGACCTCTCCCGTTCAATTCAGTGAACGCATTCATACGCCTGAGATTGACAATTGCAAGCGTTCACTATAGTTGCACTAAATCGTTCATGATAGATTCGGTCGCAGCAAAGGAACCCGCCCATGTGGACGCAGCAGATTGTCGAACGGAAGATTGCGGAGCTGCGGCCCTATGCGCGCAATGCCCGCACGCACTCCAAGAAGCAGGTCGCCCAGATTGCCCGTTCGATCGAGCGCTTCGGCTTCACCAACCCAGTCCTCGTTTCAGACGAGGGCGAGATCATTGCCGGGCACGGCCGGGTCGAGGCGGCGAAATCACTTGGCCTCAAGGCCGTGCCGACCCTGGCGCTATCACATCTCTCCGAGACCGAGCGGCGCGCTTATGTTCTGACCGACAACAAGCTCGCGCTCAACGCCGGGTGGGACAAGGAAGTGCTGGCGATCGAACTCCAGGCTCTCGTCGATCTCGAGTTCGACACCGAGCTTACAGGGTTCAGCCTGTCCGAGATCGACCTCGTGCTCGACGAGGCGGGCGAAGCCGATCCTGAAGGCAGCGATACTCCTGAAGATGCGGTTCCGATCGTGTCGGGCGATTCTGTCAGTCGCCGCGGCGATCTGTGGATTCTGGGCAATCACCGACTGCTGTGCGGAGACGCCCAGCAGCAAGTCGATATCGCGCGTCTCATGGACGGCGAATGTGCAGACATCGTGTTCACTGATCCGCCCTACAATGTCGCGATCGACGGCAATGTCTGCGGGCTCGGTTCGGTCAAGCATCGCGAGTTCGCCTTTGCCAGCGGCGAGATGGACCGCGCGCAGTTCATCGCTTTCCTCAAGTCGACGCTGGGCAACATGGCGGGTGTAATGCGGGACGGCGCGATTGCCTATGTCTGCATGGACTGGCGCCACATGGGTGAGCTTCTCGAGGCAGGCGAGGCCAGCTTCACAGAATTCAAAAACCTCGTGGTCTGGAACAAGACCAATGGCGGGATGGGGGCGTTCTACCGCTCGAAGCACGAACTGATCTTCGTATTCAAACAGGGGACTGCGGCCCACACCAACAGCTTTGGACTCGGTGACACAGGCCGCTATCGCACCAATGTCTGGGACTATGCCGGGATTTCATCGATCAGCGCTGAGCGCACGGATGAACTGTCGATGCATCCGACGGTCAAGCCGGTTGCACTCATCGCAGATGCGCTGCGCGATTGTTCGCGTCGCGGCGAGATCGTGCTCGACGGGTTCGGCGGCTCGGGTAGCACTTTGATCGCCGCACAGAAGACCGGGCGCAAGGCGCGGCTTATCGAATACGACCCTCTCTACTGCGATACGATCATCCGGCGCTGGCAGTCCTACACCGGCAAAGAAGCGCGGATCGATACGACGGAGGCGACATTCGAGGAGGTCGCCGACCAGCGTCTCGGCCTCGACCTGGAGGCAACGGAGTGAGCGAGCCTGATCGCGAAGATGAAGAGCGCGGAGACAACAACGCCAGCAATGTCATTCCCTACAAGGTCGGTTACGGCAAGCCGCCGGTCGAGCACCGGTTCAAGAAGGGTCAGTCCGGCAATCCCAAGGGACGCGTGAAGGGGTCGAAGAACCGACCCAAGATTGATACCGGTCACGGCATGAGGGCGGCCGAGGAGTTCCTGCGTCATGAGGCCTACCGTCCGGTCACTCTTCGTGAAGATGGACAGTTGATCGAATTGCCCGCCATCCAGGCCGTGTTCCGCGCCATGGGCGTGGCCGCGATGAAGGGAAACCGGTTCGCGCAAAAAACCATGGCCGAGCTGGTGACCGGGCTTGAGCAGAGGGACGCCGATGCTCGAGCCGAACTGTTCGGCAACGCGCTCGACTATAAGCGGAGCTGGACCGAGGAAATCGAGCGCTGTGAGAAGCATGGCCTCCCAGTTCCAGAGCCAATCCCGCATCCAGATGACATTATCATCGACCCGGGCAATGGCAGCGTTCGATTTCTTGGTCCGCAGACCAAGGAGCAGAAGGCGCACTACGACAAGGCAACAGCTCGCCGGATCGAAGCGCAAGAGGAGGTCAGCTACTTTGCCGAAAAGTACCGCAAGGCCCGCAGCGAAAAATCAAAGGCCATGTGGCTAGAGGAATGGCATTGGGAGCAGCGCATGTTCGATATCATCAACGATGCCATGCCGGAGCGCTACAAGATGAAGCTGAAGGATCGGTCGTATCGCGATGGTGCCTCTCGAGCAGGCGAGACGATGAAGGAGTTCGTCGAGGACCGGAAGCGAAAACCCGAAGATCGGCAATGGGGTGATTATGTCGGAGATTAGAGGCTGTGAAGACTGAGTCGGGCGTCCGCTTGTTTGGGTGATTGCAGACATCCTGTCAGGTTTCCCTCGAACCAATACCTCTCACCGCTGTTCGGCTCTTGGCTCGCGTTGGATCATCGTCTTGAAGGCATGGATTCGAGTTTTGGCCCAAGCCTCAATGACCTCAATCGCCGGCTGAGTTGCTTCTAACTCGACAACCCTGCGGTCATCCTTGGATCTGTGCCGGCTGACCCATCCATCGCCAATCAGCGTTTCCAGATAACGGAGCACTGTCGTATCCGGTGCGCCAGAAGAAAGGCAGACGTGCTTCACGTAGCTTTTTCGGTGTTCACGATGAGCCAGATAGAGCTCCATCATGATGCGCCATGCAATTTCGGGTCGCATCGCTTTCGGAAGAGATTCCTGGCGGATCGAAGACGCGGCGAATTCGGCGCGAACCACTTCCAGTGTTCCCGGTTCGATGATGGTCGGCGCGTTCGCAATCTCTTGCGCCGCCCGCTCAACGAGCTCCGCCGCCAAGTTTAGTGTGTGTTCGATGCCCCCCGACATGCGAGGCCTATTCGCAACAACACTTATGAATATGCACTACAGAATTTCTATAGTGAGTTTATCGAACAGGAAGTTTTCCACCAATCTGACGGATTAAAATTTGGATGATGTAAGGGTTTTAATTTGACATTTTCTTGGATTTATGAAGCTCACATTCTTCAATTCCCCCTTAGTAATTGAATTCTCTCGAAAACCCGAAACGACTTCTGTCGCGCTTGCTGTAGATCAAATCATTTCGGACCAATTTGTTGTTTACTCGCCACATAAGCGCCAAAACTCAGTATTCGCCCTAAGTGATTGGCTTGAACTCCTCGTTCTACTTTTCCGCATCCTTGAAGCATTGGGGTGCAGGAAATCTCGGAAACTACTCAGCCCACCGGCCTGATCGATCCACCCGATGGATCTTTGGAGGTTGAGACTTCGGGTTCGGGCCGAGAGCCACGCCGAACTCGCTCCAAGCTTTCAAGAGGTGGTGCCGTGGCCCCCTTGATGATCGGCGCCACAGCCTGCGGCGGCGAAGGTAGCTCAACGAGCGGCTTTGCCGACATGATCGGGATGGGATCCCCAACTCCGAGCCCCTCACCTTCGCCGTCGCAGACATCCGACCAAGCGGATGCGGCCGCCGCAAGGTTCCTGCTCAGAGCTTCGCTCTTCGCATCATTGTCTTCGATCAGTGCGGTCAGGAGCGAAGGCACCGAGGCCTGGCTTGATCGGCACATGCGTCAACCCAACGATCGAACAGCTGGCGACTTCTTCTCCGAGACAGGCCTCGACGAGATCACAGCGGATCGCATCTTTCTGAAGGACCAGGCGACGGATCGGATGATCTGGGATCAGTTGCTGGCTGGCGGAAATGGCGTCCGGAAACGAATTGCGCTCGCACTCTCCGAATTCTTCGTGGTCTCCGCCAACGATCTCGATATCCTGTGGCCTGCCCAAGCTGTTGGCGCATACTGGGATTTGCTCAACGAACACGCATTCGGAAACTACCGCGATTTGCTTGAGGCCGTAACGCTCAGTCCGGCTATGGGCGCGTTCCTCGACATGCTTGGCAATCGCAGGGAAGATCCCACGACAGGCAGAGTGGCTGATGAGAACTTCGCCCGCGAGATCATGCAGTTGTTTTCGATTGGTCTTAGCGAGCTCAATCTGGATGGATCGCTTCGAACCAATATGGGCCAACCAATCGAGACCTACGACAATGATGATGTGGCCGGATTGGCGATGGTCTTTACCGGTTACGATCTCGATGCTTCTGGATTGGAGTTCAAAGCCGATCCCGGTCGTCCAGTGGATCAAATTCCTTCTGCGGACATCGTTCGCAGACCGATGACTGCGGTGCCGTCTCGTTGGCGATTCCCGGAATCGACCAGCCAACACTCGATGTCGGAGAAACGATTTCTCGGCACATCGATACCTCCCGGTACCGGACCCGAACAGTCACTCAAGATCGCGCTCGACCGACTCTTCAATCACCCGAACGTTGGCCCATTCTTTGGCAAGCAGATGATCCAGCGACTTGTGACCAGCAACCCGAGCCCGGACTACGTTCGCCGCGTTGCCGAGACCTTCAACAACAATGGCCGCGGCGTACGCGGAGATCTTGCTGCCGTATTCAAGGCTGTCCTCCTGGATCCCGAGGCGCAATCGGACGTCGGGCTGAATGATCTGAGATTTGGCAAACTGCGTGAGCCCGCCATTCGCTTCATTCAGTTCGCTCGTACGTTTGGATTGCGGACCGACCGCGGCGTCGGGGTAGACCGCAATCTGTCCGACTCATCCCAGTACATCGGTCAAGTTCCGCTCCGATCACCCTCGGTGTTCAATTTCTTCAGGCCAGGATTTGTCCAACCCAACACCTACGCCTCGACCAACAAGATGGTCGCACCTGAGTTCCAGATCGCCGATGAAACCAGTGTAGCCGGGTACTTGAACTTCATGGAACGCACCATCGAAGGCGACGCCTTCTGGCTCAACGATCTTCGTCCGAACTACGACGACCTCATCGCTATCGCCGATGACGCTAGCAAGCTGGTCGATCGCCTCGATCTCATCCTGACTGCGGGCCAGCTGAGGCAGGCAACACGAGACAACATTGTGGCCGCGATTGGCGATGTCTCCTTGGTTGCCGGTGGCAGCCAGGATGAGAAGCTGCGTCGGGTCCATATTGGCATCATGCTGACCATGGCTTCGCTCGACTATCTTATCCAGAAATGAGGCAGGTCGATGTTCATTGGTCGTAACGCCGAGCTCTCACGCCGCACATTCATGCGTAGAACGGCACAACTTGGGGTTGCCGGGGCCGCATCTGCCTACGCGCTGGATCTTGCCGGGATCAGCGAGGCCGCCGCATTCGCTTCGGACGGTGGATACAAGGCCTTGGTGTGCGTGTTCCTCTATGGAGGCAATGATCATGCGAACACGCTGGTACCCTACGATGGCATCAATCATTCCCGCTATGCAAACATCCGTCGGGAAATCGCGATACCGAGATCGCGTCTTGGAAACACCGCTCTCATTCACCCGCAAGATCAGACGCTGACTGACGACCTCCGGTTTGCGTTGGCTCCGACAATGCCGAGATTGGCGGCCAGATTTAACCAGGGAAAGATGGCCGCCCTTCTCAACGTCGGTCCGCTCGTAGCACCTCTTACAAAGGCACAATACGAGAGCTCGAACACATCGAAATATCCTCGTCCGGAGAAGCTGTTCTCCCACAACGACCAACAGTCGACTTGGCAATCCTCTGCGGCCGAAGGAGCCGCTAGCGGTTGGGGCGGCCGGATGGCAGACCTTGCACAGTCCAGCAACACCAACAGCATGTTCACCGCGATCAATGCGACCGGCAACGCCGTCTTCCTGTCCGGCGAAAGTTCGGCACCATTCAAAGTCACCAGGCGCGGGGCGACCCTCGTGAGCGCGTTGAGGCGCGGGAGACTATACAATTCTCGTACGGCGCACGATGCTCTCGAGACCATCCTCCAGCTCCGGCACCAGCACGTCTTCGAAGAAGACTATGCCACAATCGTATCGCGATCGACCACGTACGGCCGCTTCGTGAACGATGCGCTCGAAAACTCGTCGGTCAGTACAAACTTTGGCTCGGGCAATTCTCTTGCTGATCAATTGAGCATCGTAGCCCGGCTCATCGCCGCGCGATCGAACCTTGGCGTGACTCGTCAGGTCTTCCTGGTCTCGGCGGGCGGGTTCGACCATCACAACAATCTTGTCGGGTCTCACGAGGCTTTGCTTGGTAAAGTCGATGAGGCGATGGACGCGTTCTACCGCTCTACGCTCGAGCTTGGGGTTTCGGATAGAGTTACGACTTTCACCGCCTCGGACTTTGGGCGAACCCTCACTTCGAATGGCAACGGGACCGATCATGGCTGGGGCAGCCACCACTTCATTCTGGGCGGCGCCGTTCACGGAGGTCGTTTCTATGGTTCCGCTCCGAAGATTTCGACCATTTCATCCGACCAAGTTGGGCGCGGAAGGCTTCTGCCGTCCTCATCGGTCGATCAGTATTCTGCGACACTGGCAAGCTGGCTCGGGGTATCGAGCTCGGAACTTCCGAGCGTGGCTCCGAACATCGGTCGGTTCGCCACGACAGACTTAGGCTTCATGACGAAAGAACAAAAGAGCCGTTGACCACGCCCTCTGGCGCCAGCCTCAGCCTCGATAGCGGACATTCCTGGAAATCAACAAAGCATGAAACCAAACGACCCTCCGACAGAGTCGCACTAAGTGCGAGGAGCGGGATCGATAGCACTTTCTTTTTGGTGCATCGGCGCAACTGATCTACGCTCAGAAGATGGCATTTTCTGCCCAAACGTCGCCTTTCGTCAATTCCAACAGATCGCCGCTCGCGTCATTGCTTGGGTGGATCAACGGCCTGCTGTTTGGTCAGTTTGCGGTGGGGCTATGTGGTTTCGCCGTGGCGTTTGTGGGCTTTCTGATGCTGACCGGGCGCTTGCCCTTACGTCGTGGGCTGCGCGTGATGCTGGGATGTTTTATGTTGCTGGGCGCGCCGGTGATTGCATCGGCATTCTTTTCGGTTGGGCACGATACTGGTGAAGCGATTCCGCCAAGGCCAGTTGCTATCGAAGAGTCACCCAGAGGTGAGTTGCCGCCAGCGGATTACAGTCCATATGGACAAGCGTCTGTGAGGAATGACGGCGACTAGCAACGGAAAAGCTAGTCTGACGAAGTGTCAAGAGATTCGTTCGCCGTCACGCTTCGTTAGACGGCACTTCGTCTGATTTTGAGGAGCGAACACCGAACGCTAATCTCCAAAGGTAGAAAAACAGCATGGGGATCATAAGGACAGAGAATATTGGAATAGCGGTATCGTCCGAACCTTCAGAAGCAAGACCAACAAGCATCAGCCCGCCCGTCGCAAAAACTATAGCCGACACCGGAAGAAGCATCCCTTGCCAATAGCTGTGCGACACAAATCTCTGATGCAAGAAGGCAGCTGCAAAGATTAAGCAAGATACAGGAATGGCGATCAAATTCTGTATCCCAAAGCTGTTTAGGACGATCACCGGTACCGCAAATGAAAAAAGCAGAATCGCATTCTTGGAAAACCGCTCAATCATCAAATCCTATCCTTACTCTTTCCGACGCCCCTAAAAACTAATGCCATTGCACTGCCCCACTTCGTCGAGACCTTGTTCGTCAACTGTTATAAGATCGATAAGGTCGCCGGTACCAAGGCCTGCTGCGTCCGCGGCAATGTCGCCAGAATTTGAGGAGACGAACTCGTCAATCAACTTCACGCCACGGCTAGCTACTCGTCCACCGCCTGCATTAACCGCAAGGTTTACTACATCTTGCCCCACGTCATTGATGTTTTCTGCAGAACCGAGGTCTTGTAGAAACTCGCCACCAGCCGCAAAAGTACCGCCCAAGAGTGCGAGCTTTGTGCCAGGCGCTGCCCCGGCGAGGCCACCTTTGGGACCTCCCAGTGCAAAACCACCGGCACCGCCGGCCACGCCAGTGATTATTCCGACGTCGGTGGCGAAATTGCCTACCGTCTCTGCACCTTCACCAAAGGAGCACGCGATAACTCGAAGAGTATTGAGATTGAAGTCGACCTTAGGAAAGAAGGTACCTCCTCGTCGAAGAATAGGCCTCCTGATCTCACCAGCCCCTCCGAGCACAATATCCGTGATGTTGCCGGCAATATCATACACAATGTATCCGCCGCCGCCGATGAACTCAATTATGGCGTTTCTGATCGCCTCTTGTTCAGCCTCCTCTCGCCTACGCTCAATAATGATTTGATCCGTAGTGGTATCGCAATCTGGGTCTGATAGAGGACAATCCTGGAGCCCAAACGGATCGATCGCATTGACAGGATCATTCCCAACATAGGCGAGGTTGTTCATCCCATCACCATAGCCAATAGGGTCGGTCTGCATGAACCGTCCAAGGGTTGGTGAGTACATGCGGGCCTTGTAATAATATAGACCCGCCTCGGGTACCCAGATCTGGCCAGTGTAGCCGAACCGCGAAGGGGTGGATGGCAGGACGTTGGGAGCCATATGCACCCCAAACTCGTCATACAGCGGAAGCCGATCAGCCAAACCGTTCGAAAGAACTTCGGCAATCACCGAGCCACGCCTGTCGGTGTAAAGGAACCTTGCGTTCGCCAGCGCTACGGTCGAGCCGTTATACATCACCAGCGGATCATCTCCGGCAGAGGTACCGTGGACATAGCGCTTGGTCGGCGCAAAAGTCGCGCCCGGGCCGGACTCCGCGATCAGCGCGTTGCCATCATACAGCATCCGCCGCTTGTTCCCGACCCCGTCCTCAACCTGCCAAAGCCGTCCCAGCGGATCGTAGGTCAGCGTAGCGTTGTTGCTTGGGCCGGAAACAGAGATGAGGCGGTTTTCTGCGTCATAAGAGTAAGTGGTGGTCCCGTCCGAAGTCAGATTGCCATTGGAGTCGTAGGTGAAAACACTCGACGCCACCGTATTGTACTGGTTCAGTCCATTCGCAACATAGTCAATCTGGGTGGGGTTCAGCCCACCCGCTACATAAGAGGTGCTTGAGTTTGTCTCGACGATCGCCTGGTTTGCAGCGTTGTAAGTCTGCGTCATGACATTGCGATAGGCGCCGCCGGTGTTGACATTCATGTCACGCACCGAAACCCGACCCGCCGCATCATAACTGTAATCGGTCCGCATCGAGCCGGGAGAGCGGTCTAGTCGGGTCAGATTCCCAACATCAGAATAGCTCGAATCGGCCAGAACGACGGTCCCGACGGGAGGGCCCTGGAACACCTTGTCCAAGCGTCCAAGGACATCGTATGAGTACCGGAATTGCTCTCCGTCAGGGTGGCCGAGCAGAGTCAGTCGGTTTGCCTGGTCATAGAGTCGGCTAACACCGCGGTGCTCATTGTCCAAGAATGTGTATTGATAGAGGTTCTGGCCAAGCGGGTTATAGTTGAAGCTTACATGGTCACCAGCGGGGCCAACAAAGCTTGCTTTGGTGAGGTTGCCGAACAAATCGTAAGCATAGGCAATGTCGCGCGTGTGGGACGCCCCAGAACCATCATCGGGCACGTCCTTCAAGGTCAATCGGCCAAGGTCGTCATAACTGAAGTTGAACGTGTCGCCCGCGCGGTTTGTGAAACTCGTGATGCGGTTTGCATCGTCATAGGTGATGCTTTCGCTGTCCGATGTACTGATCGTATTCGGTGTTGTCTTGTCGGGATAGTTAATCGCGGTAGTGCGATAGTGATCGTCATAGGAGTACCCCGTCCGGTTACCCTTGGCGTCCTCAACCCAATCGACCGTGGCGTCGGCTGCATTGTACTGCACCTTGACCGTCGCCTGCGCGAGCGGGGTGCCGACGCCTGACCACGCTTCAAATACGCGATCTGTATAGTCATAGTAGGAGCGGCTGATCCGGTCGGTATTAGCAGAACTCGATTGGACGCAGGCGTCAGTTACGGCGCCCCAGGTGGCCGGGTCCATCCGCACGGCGGTACATTCAAGCCGCCCGGCATAATCGTAGCCGTAATCGGTGCGTGAAATTTCCGCCCCGCCTGGGATCTTGTGGGTGACACTCGTCGGGCGGCCCGCCGCGTCGATGGCGGTGTTGTATTCCTGATATGGGGTGAATGCAGCCCACGCCGAGCTATCAGTGCCAGTGACTGTGCCGCTCTCGACTTTGGTTGCTATTCCGCGACTGTCATAGGTTGTGCGCTGTGCAAGATGTGGCTGCGATCCGGCACCGTCCGGGTCGGGCAAAATGGTTCCAACCAGCTGATAGGCGTTGTCATAAACGTAGGTAATGGTGTCGTCCGTGCCAGGTAGAGGTCCATCAACCGATGTCCGATTGCCGACACTGTCATAGGTAAACCTGGTCGCTTGAACGATGCTTGCATCACCAGTCTGACGAGTAATCTGCGTAAGCTGGAGGTTGTTCGCGCCAGCGGTGCTGTATCCGTAGAGAGTGCGAAGTTCGTCCGCAGTCCCAAAACATGTTTCGGCGCTGATGCATTGGAATATCGCGTCCGTCAGTGTGAGCGGAGCTCCGTCGATCAGTGTGCCAGACGCATCCTTGTATCTTGCTTGATGGGTTGCATAGTTGATTACGGTCGTAGGTCTTGGCGCACCCGGCGCAGCCGGTGGAAGCTGAATCTGACGCAGCCCACCGTGGTCTTGCCACCAAAGATAATTGGTCACCAAGCCGAGCGCATTCTTGCTTGAAAGGGGTTTGTAGCAAGTCACAGGGTTGGAGCAATCAACCGGGTACGTTAGCTCGCTGATCACGATCGTATCGGGCTGTGTGCCGGTTCCAACCCTTGTAGTTCTGACCCTCCGTCCAAGTGCATCGTATTCATACTCAACACGGGTGCCACCAGGACTCGTTACGCTCGTCAGTCTCCCATCGACATCGTAGTCAAATGCTGTTGTTCGACCATAGGCGTCAGTTTCCGTTAGCACTCGGAGTGTTGACGGATTGGTCACAACTGTCCGCGCACGATTTGTGTCGAGGTTGTCTTCGGACGTTACCACCAAATTGCCTTGAGGATCATTAGACCAATGATAGTCCCGTCGATGGCCCGTTAGGAAATTGACATGCACATAGACTCGCCCGTTCGTATCATAGGACGCGGTCGCATGTTCGGCATGTCCGCTGTTGCGCACACCAAGCAGCCTTCCGTTGACATCATCAATTCGGAACTGGAGCGTCCTACTTGCCTGATCGGTGACAGACTCCATAGTTTGGTTATTCCCGATTCCGGTGCGGGAATAAGTCAGACTTGGCCAATTTCCTGTCAGGCTGCAGCTATCAGCGGTGGGGTCGCAATACTCGTCCCGGTTGTTGATTGCCGAAACCTTCGATAACGCAAACCATTCGTCAAAGGTCGCCTCTGAGGGCGTGTTCTCTTCGTAAGCATATTTGAGCTGGTAACCGGTGCTTGAATTGACCGATTGCAAGCGCATTACATTCAACGGATTGCCAGCACTGTCGAGGAAGGTGGCGCTTCGATAATGGAGCAGCACTTCAAGTCCGTCTGGACGTTCGATCATTGTGCCGACGGCCACGACGGCTTCGTAATAGCTGGCATCGTTCACGATGGTGCTATCGAATGTGTATTCGGTCCCTCCTTCATCGATGAAAGTGTAGATTCCAGAGGCCTCGGTCAGAGAACCGTTCGCACCATGCAAGGGCGTAAATGTTCCATTATCTACCTGAAACTCACGCAAAGAACCGCCAATTTGCAGGCGAAGTGTCGCTCCGAAAGCATTCGATCCGTTGGCAATGGATAGGATATAATTGTGACGCCATCCATTAGGAACACGGTGCCGTTGATGGGTCAGTCCCCGTTCGCCTCCAATGGAAACGCTCGCAGATGGGACGACCAATTCACCGGTGGCTAGGTCCACACCTTGCGCATCAATCGATTGCCTTACCTGCGGTGGAGCTAACGTTGCCTGAGCCGACGCCTGCGCACTGATAGCGATGGCTGGCAGTAGCGCAGCCGATGAAAGCCAAAGGTGCCTTTGTATCATTCCTTGCCCCTGCAAATTTGCATGTAATCAGATCATTTGCCTTCGTCGGAGCTCGCTTTCGGAGGCTTGAGCTTCTTTCGATCAAATTTGCCTGAAACGCGCTGGGCCGCCGAGCAAAGGGCAGCAGGACGCTCGCCATAGATGCGGGCGTATTGGTTTTGGATCGACTCGTTGCCAAACGCAGCCCTTGCACAGATCTCATCCCGCCATGCTTCTCTTGAACTCGTCGTATCTAGCTTGGCCAGCGTGCAATCGATTACTTGAAACCCTTTTCTAGCCAAACCTGGCACGAGACTTTCTGAAACAACGATCCGAGTTGGTTTCCTGTTGGCATCAGCCCGAACGTTTTGCCCATGCGTCTTCGCGCGGCTCAAACAAACATAGCGTTCGCTCACGCCAGCCTCGGGCTGATCTATTCCTGGCTCGACAACTTCAGTTGTTTGACCGTTAGCAGGCAAGAGGGGACTAGCTAGGAGAGCACCTGCCAGAAGAACGTGCACTGGCCGCAAATCTATTCGCATATCAGACCTTTCGCACTTCTGTGATTGCACGCACCAATTTATCAGAGCAGAGGCGTGCATGTAGCGTCGCTTTCGACCCGCAATACTCCTTGCGCTGTATTGTTAGCGGTGTCCTGGATCGTGTATGTATAACGGGCGCTGTTTCCTGCAGTCGCAGGAAACACGACATTGATGTCGTTGTTGGCTTGATCGATTATTGCACTTGCGGTGCTATCGCCGTAATCGAACTCGATTGCGATAATGGTAAGCGCATCTTGCTCGTGGTCATCGTCGTTGATCAGGACATCGGTGGAAGCGAAGTCTCGGCAGTTACCCGTCGCTACATCCGGCTCTGTGGTTGGCGCGTAGTTTTGAGGCTCTGGCGGGCTTGATCCTTCGGTCGCCTCCGGTGGCCCGGATGGAGGCGTTTGCTGGGTCGGAACCGAGCACGTTGTAGTCGCACCATTGGTACGTACATCGAACTCTACTCTGTTACCTGCTTCATCATAACAGATAGAACGGGTCTCCCCATTCAAAGAGGTTCCGGTGTTGGTGGTCGATGTCAGTCGGCCTAACTCATCGTATGTGTGGTTTTCTTGCTGTGCGACTTGAGCGCTCGCCGGTTGCAAAAAAAGAGCCACAAAAAACGGCAACGACCATGCAATTCGCATTACCCCGACTCCCCCTTAGTCTTCGATAGAACGACAGCGTGTTGAAATAGAGGAGTCAAGAAAGAGTAAGTGGAGGAACGGCTTTCCCATAATTTCCAATTGGAACGACTCGCTGTAATTGCTTATTGTCAATACCCATAAAAATATTGTGCTCACTGGTGCCAAATCAGACCCCTTCGATCTGGCTGATCCAGCTCGCCACAGTCAAACCGATTGCGAATCGGTTTTGTAGTTGCTCCTGTCGAAGAAATGGTCCGCTTGAGCCGCTTTCGCCGACGGACCTATTCAATTCTGCTTGTGGGTCGCAAGCAGTTAGTCCGCATTTAGCGTTCGTGGGCAAGTAGCAGACTGGCAGTTGTTGACCCGGTTTCGTTCTCTGCAGAATGACTTGGATTGGGGAATGAGTGCGATTGCCAGAATTTCCTCGCAAACGATCTGCAAGCTCATTTCTGGCTGCCTATCAACTTCTCAAGCCATACCTCGACTCTCGAAGCAAGGCGAATGGCGAGTGCATCAAAAAAGGGGGCGGCGATTGCCACCCCCTCTTTGAGAAACAAACTCGCAGTAGCAGTCCTATTCGGTGCCGACCATTGCTGGCTCCTCAAGGCCAGCGAGTTCGGCCCCAATGGTCTTCGCGACATCTACTCGAACACTGTCGTTGTGCTCCTTGACGGTCATGGTGACGTTTCCATCCTTGTCGAGCAGTACCGCTTCTGCGTCGGTTCCTTCCTCTGCGAGCTGCACGATCAGCGGGCGCGGATAAAGTCGATTGCTGGCACCGTTGGTTCCATCAACAACCGCACCAATGCCACCGCCAGCCAGGATATTGCCAAAGGTGGAACCGCCAAGTTTCGACTGGATCAGCACGTAAGTTGGCTTGTAGCCCTCGGCAAACAGATCAACGCGTTGATCATTCTTTCGCTTCATCTCAAGTTCGCACGGCGTGGTGCATTCCTGGCCCGAAGTGAATACGGCGCGGGCGCCGTCCGGACGGGTTTCGGTCGCATAGTCGACATTGGTACCGTTGAGTACAGTTGCGCAACCGCCACTGGCGGTTGCCAAGAGCGCCGCCAGGACGACGCTTCCGAGCTTCTTCATTTGGATAGACCCCTGTTGACGGCAGAATTGCCGCAGCAAGAACGTAACGATCGATGGGGCCGCGTCATTGTACCAGAGCGACATTTGCACGGACGCTGTCCGTTGGGGGCGTGACGGCAAGTGATCTTATGTTAAATCGCGCTCGCTCTCACGAGGTCTGCCTAGGCCACGCCTGAAGCTTCTCGAACCGCTTGGCGACCTCCTGCCACATCTTCACACCATCAGACTCCGCTTCGGCCAGGAGCAGATCCTGCTGCTGCGAAATATAGAGCCAACCTTCCTCGCCGTGGTGCTTCTCCACCCACAGCGCCATCGCCCATAGTTCCTCATCGCGGGTCATGTCTCTTGATCTTGCGTTTCGCTTGCTAGCATTAGCCGCCCCTTCTGGCCCGGTACGCCGCAACCTCCGCATCGCTGACGTCATCCGGATAGCATTTGGGCGACTTGCCTCCCGGACGGCTGTACGCGCTGCGTCCGCCACATTTTCGGCCGGCGCGATCGCGATTGTAGGGGCAGGGACAGTTTCCTGAGTAGCGTGCAATGCTCTCGCGAATGATTTCGCGACGGATCTCCGCGTCGCTACTTTGCGCGAGGACTGGTTGGTGAAATGACGCAATTGCAGCAATGGCAGCAAAGGCGATCACTGTCATCGTGTTTAGTTTGGATTCTCGATTGACCACGTTTCCCCAAATGAGCCGATGGTCATCTTACCAAGGCAACCACTTTGTCGGCCCATATTTACAAAGATGCAAGCGTCGCCACTCGGCTCGCACAGAATTGCTGACCCGAAGAAATGTCCAAACGGGCGACGTTAATTCTGCCTGACAATGGACCGCATGTTTAGGGCGAGGCTTTGGGCCGCAATTCGACTCTGACCTCAGTCAGCCGACTCAGAAAAACCCGCTGGACCTTTGAAAGATAATCAGGGGTTATGCGTCCAATGCCCACGAAGTGGCATGCGTTGAGCGTTGC
>CAZJZO010000039.1:0-24658 GCA_964550495.1 uncultured Porphyrobacter sp.
CCGGCGAGGTCTTCGATTTCGATATCGGCATAGCTCGCCAGAACGCCGACGCGGAACGTATCGCCAACCGCGAAATCGCCGCCGATGGTGATTACGATCTGATCGGATTCGAAGCCGTCATTGGACAGCGACTGGTCATCCTGGCTCGAACCGCGAACCGCGATCTGACCCCAGATACCCGAGCCCTCTGCCGCGATGTGGCGGTCGAGCGCTTGGCTGGCAACGTTGCTGGTTTCGAAGATCTCGCGCGAAACGCCGCCGCTTAGCGAAGGCAGCGCATCGGCGGCTGCCGTCTGGAACTCGCTTGCGCCATTCAGAGCATTGAGAGCAGCGAAGTTGCCCGCGCTGATCGTGCCGTTATTGATGCCATTAGCGACCGCGCCGCCGAAATTGGCGAAGTTCGCATCGCCCGAGCCCACTAGCGGGTTCACTGCGTTCACCTGGACCCGCAGCGAGCCGACCAGCGGAACGTAATCGATCAGCAGGTCGTCATCGAGGATGTTGATCGTCGCACCATTGTCGGTGAAGCCCGCGCCGTCCTGAAGGACGAGCACGGTCTGGCCGATCAGTGCTTCGTCAAGCGGGGTCGCGATGTTGATCACGCCGGTCGATTCGAGCGTTATCGTGCCATCGTTGGTAAGCGTGTCGACGCCAAGGGCGAGGTTCACGACACCGTCGATGATCACGTCGCCGCTGAGCGTGCGGTCGCCGCTGACCGTCAGATCGAACAAGGTGCCCAGCGTGTTGGTCTCGAAGCCCATCAGATTGTCGGCATCGAGCGTACCGCCGAGGATGGCAGTGTCGGTGCCGGCGCCGCCAAGGACCATGCCGGCAATCGTCGAGTTCGCGCCTTCGAGGACAAAGGTGTCATCTCCGCCGCCAAGATCGACATCGCCGGTCACGCTTGCGCCAGACCATTGCTGGAACGCATCGGAACCGCCACCGAGCGAAGCCGCGGCGGTCGTGCCCGTGATCGTGCCGAAGTTGACGATCGTGTCATCGCCAGCACTGCCGGTTACGCCGGTATCGCCAGAGACGGTGCCACCGGCCGCGTTGTTGAGCGTCGAGCCGGCGTTGAAGCGGATACCATCGGTTCCACCGCTGATCGTGCCCGAATTGTTTACCGTCGATGCCGCAGCAAGGTCGATTGCGCGAGCAGCAGCGGCCGCAATTGTGCCGGAGTTGTCGATTGTCGCGGCACCGGTGAACAGCACGCCGGTGGCATTGACGCCGGCCGTGTTGATCATGCCCGAGTTGGTGAGGGCACCTGCGCCAACCAGGATCACGCCGCCAGCATCGTCGCCGGCGGTCGAAACCGTGCCGGTGTTAGTGATGGTCGAACCATCGCGAGCGACGAGGCCCACGCCGCCGGTGCCGGTGGTGTCGACAGTGCCGTTGTTGGTGATGGTCGTGTTGTCGGTCGCCAGCACCGCGGCGGTGTTGTCGCCCGAGGTCGCGATCGTGCCATCATTGAGCAGCGTCGAGCCCGCCGAGTTGAGACGGATCGCATCGGCTCCACCCGCGGCGATCGTGCCGCCAGCGGAGTTGGTGACATTGGCAACACCGCCAATGTCGAGCGCGCGGCCGTCTGCAGCAGCGATGATGCCGCTGTTGGTCACCGTACCGTCGCCGACAATGGTAACCGCCTGCGCGCCAGCGCCCGAAGACGAGATGATGCCTGCATTGTCGAGCGTACCGCCGCTGGTGAAGACGGTGTTGAAGCCGCCATCGCCGGTCGTGGTGATGGTTGCCCCGGCATTGTTGGTGAGGGTGCTTCCATCACCGACCGCAACTGCCACGCTGTTCATGCCCGATGCCAGGATCGCGCCGCCATTGGTCACGGTCGAATTCGCACCTACCAGCACGGCGGCGGTATTCATGCCGCTGGTGGTGATCGATCCGTCGTTGACAAGCACGGCATCGTCGCCGGCATTGAAGCCGATCTCGCCATTGCCTGTGGTCACGATCGCGCCATTGCCGGTAATCGTGAAGCCGGTGGTGATGCCGTCGGACGCGCCGGTGATGAAGTTCACCGTGCCGTTGGCGGTGCCATCGAGGATCGCCGTGTTCACAACCGTGAAGCCCGAAGACGAATTGCCGGTCAGCGTGAACACGCCGGTGGCCGGCGTCATGCCGAGCATGCCGGTCATGAAGTCGAAGGTCTGCGAACCGATCCGGATGTCTTCGAAGTTGACGACTGTCGTACCCAGAGCGGTGATGTCGAGCGTCCGGTCGGTGCCATCGGTGATGATGTGGGCGTAAATGTCCGTACCCGCGCCGCCATCGACATTACCGGTTTCGACGGCATCGTTGGTCTTGATGAAGACGTCGTCTTCTGCGCCGAGCGCAACCGCATTCGTGCCGCCATTGATCGTGCCGAAGTTGAGCACGGTCTGCACGCCGCCCGGTGCGTTCACGGCGGTGTCGCCTGAAATCGTGCCGGTGTTGGTGAGCGTGCCGGCATTCATGCGGATACCGTCGGTTCCACCTGAAATCGTGCCGCTGTTGGTGATCGTCGACGCCCCGGCGATGTCCACACCGCGTGCAGTCGAGGCGGCGATCGTGCCGGTGTTGGTCAAGGTGGCATCACCCGTCACCACCACGCCGGTCGAGTCCGCCAGCAGGGTCGTGATCATACCGTCATTGGTGATGGTCACATTGTCGACACCGATCAGCGCCGCCGAATTGGTGCCAATCGTCGAGATCGTGCCGGTGTTGGTCACCGTCGAGCCATTGCGCACGGCGAGTGCAACGGAACTGTCGCCGCTTGCCGTGACGGTACCACTGTTGGTGACGGTCGAATTCACGCCGGTGACGATCGATGCGGCATTCATGCCGGTCGTCGAGACCGTGCCGCTGTTATCGATGGTGATGTCGTTCAGCGCGTTGACGCCGAATGCGCCGTCGCCATTGGCCGAAATCTGGCCGGCGTTGTTGAGCGTCGAGCCCGCGCCGTTGAAACGGATCGCATCGCCGCCCGCTGCAGCAATCACGCCGGTGGCGAGGTTATCAACCGTTGCGGTCCCGGCGATATCGACACCGCGCCCGTCCTGGGTCGAGATTGTGCCCGAGTTGGTGATGCTGGCGTCACCAGTGATGATCACGCCATTGGCGCCAGTGCCGCTGGCCTGGATCAGTCCGCCGATGTTGAGCAGCGTGCCGTTCCCGGTGATGACGATTGCGTGCGAGGTGTTCCCGGTGGTCGCAATCTGGCCGGTCGGGTTGTTGGTAACCGTCGAACCGTCGCCGGCAACCACAGCCACTGCGCTATCGCCACGGGTCAGGATGATGCCGTTGTTCTGGACCAGCGAATTGGTGCCGACCAGAACGGATGCCTGGTTGTCCCCGAAGGTGAAGATGTCGCCCGATCCCGTGTTGATCACGGTCGCATTGTTGCCCGCGTTGATACCTTCTGCCCCGTCGCCGGTCGTGAAGATGATGCCGGAGTTGGTGACCGAGCTGTCGTCGCCCACGATCACGCCATCGGCCAACGCGCCGAAGGTCTGGATCAGACCATCGTTCACGACCGTGGCATTGGTGCCGAGGAAAATGCCCGCCACCCCGTTGCCGACGAAAATCGAGCCGTCGATCGTGTTCGTGACGCTCACGCCCGTGTCGCTGCCGAATGCGGAGACGCTTCCGGTGCCGGTGATGCCAATGACGCCAAAGCCGGAGAGCGAAATCTCCCCGTTGTTGACGACCACCGAATTGCTGTTCGATTCGATGCCGCCCAGGTTGCTCTGGGTTGACGTAATGATCCCGTTATTGGTGATCGAACTGCCGTCACCGGTGCGAATGATGCCGGAAAACGGCGAAACCGTGTTGGTGATAAAACCATTGTTCACGACCGTCGAGGCCGCGCCCACATCGACTGCGCGACCGGTATTGGAAACGAAATCACCGTCGATGGTCACATTCACGCCGACCAGCAGGTTGATCTCGCCCTGCACCTGCGAACCGGCCTGAACCGTCGCATCGATCGAGTTGAACGGCTCGGTCAAGCCATCGGGATCGGTCCCCGGGGCGCAGATGATCTCCGGCACAGCCGGGACCAGCGCGCACTCCTCAACATTGCCGGGCGCAACCGGCGGAGTCGGCGTCGGCACGCCCGGCTGCGGTTGCGTGACTTGGGCCGCTGCAGTTGCCGAAAAGCCGGCTGCCATTGCGAGAACCGAAGCGCCGCCAATGGCGCGAAACTTGGTTGAAGAGGAGATGGTCATGAAGAGCCCCTTAGTGGCGTTGAAACAATTTATTTTTTGAGAGAATTGAGCGTGCGTGATGTCGCACACAACCCCCCCGGTCGCTCCGACGCATATGGATACAGTATTACGGCGGGATGAAAAGAGATTCGTGCCGATTAATGACAGTCGTTTAACGTCTAAGCGCTTGTTTTCGCGATTCCGTGACCGATCAGCCACGCCCTCTGTAAGGCGCCACGCCCTGATCGGGTAACCACAGGGCCTCGGGAGGGGTTCCGGTCTGCCAGAAGACATCGATCGGGATGCCGCCGCGCGGATACCAATAGCCGCCGATCCGGAGCCATTGCGGCTGCATTTCCTCGGCAAGGCGCTGTCCGATGCCGACGGTCACATCCTCGTGGAAGCCGTTGTGATTGCGGAAACTTCCCAAAAACAGCTTGAGGCTCTTGGACTCGACGATGGTTGCGCCCGGGGCGTAGTCGATGACGAGATGTGCAAAATCGGGCTGATTGGTGACCGGGCACAATGACGTGAACTCGGGAGACACAAACCGCACAAGATACAAGGTGTTGGGGCGCGGATTGGGGACGTAATCGAGCTTTGCTTCCGCCGGACTGGCCGGAAGCGGGCTGTCCTTACCCAGAAAGGCCGGATTGAGGTCGTTTTCAGGTGTGCTTTCCATGCCGCGCTGTTGCCGCGAAAGCAGCACGGTTGCAAGCGAGGAACTGGACGCGCCGCGAATGTTATCTATGTGCTGGTATCGCCCTGCATCATCTCAAGCCCGACCCAAAGACCGTGCCACAAGAATTTGCCCAAATTGCCGTTTCGCCCCGCGCTCTGCGTCGAGGCTTCGCTGCGGCAGTGGCTGGCGTCGCTTTGGTGAGTGTTTTGACATCCGGATCGGTCGCGGCGCAGAATTCTCCCAACAGTTTCCAACTGCCCACGCCTACGCCCACCCCGACCCAGGCTCCCCAGGGTCCGGTCGATGTGCGCTCGGGCGTACCGATCGGGCCGCGGATAATCCCGGAGCGGCGCGCCGAACAGCCCGCGCCTGCCACGCCGGTCGCAACGCCCACGCCAGCACCAACACCAGTACCGGATAGCGGCGCGCCCGATGCTACGACGGCAGCCGAACCGACCGTTTCGGCAACCGATTCGCCGCCGCCACCGGCCGTGCGACAGAGCCCGGCGCGCGAGCCCGCCGCCCGGACGACTGCGGCCCCGGCTACTCCTTCGCCCGCGCTGTCCCCCACGGGCGAAGCCGAGGCAGGGTCTCTCACCGGTGCCGCTCCGGCCATCGGTACCGACGATTGGTACGACGTCGATCAGATCGGTACGCAGCGCGATACAGCCGCAATCGATCCGCAGTCCGACTTTCCAGGTGCGATCCCCGAAACAAGTGGCGGTTGGGGCGATACAGACCTTGCTTTCGACCAAACGAAGTTCGTCGCGACGAGCGGAGTGTTGCTTATCTTGTTGCTGGGCGCGGGATTCTGGGTTTGGCGCAGGCGCATGGTGGCCGAAGAAGCGCTGGAACTCCCCGGACCTGCATTGGCCGCGGGCGTGCGCAAGTCGATCGCGGCGACCAAGCCATCGCTCACTTTGAATCAACCGAAACACGAATCCCCGGTCGCGGAGATTGCACCTCTGGATCTGTCCGAGGCTCAGATCGCCGAACCGCTCAATGTCGATCTCACACTCGAAATCGAAAGCGCGTCGCGCAGTATCATGATGTTCATGGTCGATTATCGGCTGACGATCGCCAATCGCTCGGACAAAGCGGCACGCGACATCGAAGTGACAGGGCAGCTGAAATGCGCCCAGCGCGGTGGAGCGAATGCGCCCACCATCGCCGGAGGTCAGCCGCTCGGCGAGATTGACCGCATCGGACCGCATCAAAGCCGCAGCGTGTCGGGGCAATTGCAGATGCCGTTGACCGAGGTCCATGCGATCCGTCAGGGACAGAAGCCCATATTCATTCCGCTGTTGCACGTCTCAGTGGTCGGTGCGGGCGACCACAGCCTGACCCGCAGCTTCGTGGTCGGCGAGCCAAGCGCCACCAGTCAAGGCCGCGTCCACCCTATCCGGCTCGACACTCCACCCGGAGGCCTGCCCGGCCTGCAAGCTCGCGAAGTGAGTCTGGAAACCGCCTGACCGGCTTGGCGCAGCCGCCACCCCGCGCTACCGCATGGGGATGCATCGCAGTTTGATATCCACACAAGCGCTCGAAGAACAGCTGGGATCGCCGGATATCGTCGTCCTGGACGCATCGCTTCACTTGCCCGCCGCCAATCGCGATCCTCGCGCAGAATACGAAGCGAAGCATATTCCAGGGGCCTTATATCTCGACGTGAAGACGCTGGTGGACACCGGATCGAGCGTTCCACAGGCCCTGCCGAACCCCGCGCAACTCGCCGATCGACTGGCGGCGCTCGGCGTGCACGCTCGACAACGGATCGTCCTCTACGATGACAGCGCGCTCAGGTCGTCGGCGCGCGCCTGGTTCATGCTGGCCGTCCACGGGGTCGGGTCCGTAGCTATCCTCGACGGAGGATTTGCGAAATGGCAGGCCGAAGGGCGGCCGACCGACGCGCTCGGGTCGGACACAAAGCCGACCGAGCCGGCTGCACTGGCTGCTCCGAACCGTGTTCGCGACAAGGAAGAGATGCTGATCAATCTCGAGACCCGCGCCGAACAGGTGCTCGATGCGCGCGCGGCCGATCGCGTCTATGGCACCGGAATCGATCCCGTGCATGGCGGCCAGAACGGGCGCATCCCCGGCTCCCTGAACCTTCCGTTTGGCCAGGTTTTCAATTCCGACGGGACATTCAAGTCAGCCGAAGCGATCCGTTCGGCCTTCGCGGACGCAGGAATCGACTTGACCCAGCCCATCGTCACGACCTGTGGCAGCGGCATAACCGCCAGCGTGCTGCTGTTCGCGCTGCATCTGATTGGTATTGACGATGCCGCTCTGTACGATGGCAGCTGGATGGAATGGGAAGCCGATCCCGATACCCCCAAGGCGCAAGGCCCGGAATGACAAGCGACGACAAGAACCACAGACCGGGCACACGCGTTACCCATGCCGGCCGCCGCGAGGAGTGGACCGGCCCCGTGGTCAATCCGCCGGTATGGCGTGCTTCCACCCATCTCTACGACACCGAAGCCGACCGCAAGGCAGCGGGCAAGAGCAACGCCGATGGCGGGTTCTTCTACGGTCGGCGCGGTGCGCCGACACAATGGGCTCTCGCCGATGCGCTGACCGAGATCGAACCGGGGGCATTCGGCACGATCCTGTATCCGAGCGGGGTTGCGGCGATTGCCGGCGCCTTGCTGACGGTACTCAAGCCGGGCGATCGGCTGTTGATGACCGACAACGCTTACGACCCGTCGCGCGCAATGGCGACCGGGTTGCTCAAGCGATTGGGGGTCGAGTACGCCTTTTTCGATCCGCTCGACATCGACGGCTTTCGCAAGCTGTTCGAACAGCCCGTTCGCGCTGTCTGGCTTGAAAGCCCGGGCAGCCTGACGATGGAAGTATGCGACGTACCGGCTCTCACCGCGATCGCCCGCGAACATCGCGCCATCAGCCTGCTCGACAACACCTGGGCCAGCTCACTCGGCTTTGCCGGGCTGGAGCATGGCTGCGACATCGTGATGATGAGCCTGTCGAAGCATGTCGGCGGGCATTCCGACCTGATGATGGGGTCTGCGAGCGCGGGCGAGCGCTGGTATCGCGCCTTGCGGCGCACCTCGCAGCAGCTCGGCCAGGTTGTTTCGCCCGACGATGCGGCGCTTGCCTCTCGCGGCCTCCGGACGATGGCGGTGCGACTGGAACGCGGTACGGCCAGTGCGATCAAGATCGCCAACTGGCTAACAGAGCAACCTCAGGTCGCCGATGTGATGTGTCCGCTGTTGCCCGGCGATCCGAGCCACGCGCTGTGGAAGCGCGACTTTACCGGGGGGTGCGGTCTGTTCAGCTTCGTGCTCGACACCACCGATGCGGGAGCTTGCGGACGCGTGGTCGATGCGCTCGAACTGTTCGGCATCGGCTACAGCTGGGGCGGGTTCGAAAGCCTCGCCTTGCCGATCTTTCCGCAGCAACATCGGAACGTTATGCGTCCGACAAATATGACCGAGACTGGCGCTCGCGCAGCCATTCGCTTATCCATCGGGCTGGAAGACCCGGACGACCTGATTGCCGACCTGGCGCAGGCGCTTGCAAGACTGGATGCCGAATGACCGCGACTCTGCCGACAAGCGCGACCGAGACGACCAATCCATCCGCCGAAACTGAGGCGGTCGAGACTGGTGCCGACGGCGAAGTTGCAGCGGAAGGCGAAGCTGAGCTGCCTGCCGAACCTCCTCCACCAGAGCCGGAGCCGACACCGGAAGAACCCGTCGAAGTGCTCGAGGCTTCCGAAGGATTGAAGGAAGCGGTCGGCGCTCAAAGCGAGGCCGCTCGCGGCGTGCTCGACTATCTCGACTACTTCGCTTTCGAGATCGGCAATTTCCGGTTTTCGATCCTTGATGCGTTGCTGATCGTCGGCGTGATCGCGATCGTCATCACGGTCGCGTGGTTCGCGACCCGGTTGGCCCGCACGGCGATCTCGCAAATCTCCGGGTTTGACGATACCCAGAAACTGCTGGCGGAGAAGCTCAGCACGATCGCGATCTGGGCGCTGGCCTTCTTCGTCGGCATCGACATGCTCGGGATCGACCTGACCGCGCTGGCATTCTTTGGCGGCGCCTTCGGTCTCGCGATTGGTTTCGGCCTGCAGAAGACCTTCGGCAACCTGATTTCGGGGATCCTGCTGCTGCTGGACAAGTCGATCAAGCCGGGCGATGTCATCTCTGTCACCGATGCGGCCGGGAATGAGGCCGTAGGCCAGATCCGCAGGATCGGTATTCGCGCGATCTCGGTGATCACTCGCGATCAGACCGAGCACCTGATCCCGAACGAAAACCTGATGATCAATCAGGTGGTAAACTGGTCCTACAGCTCGCGCGATGTGCGGGTGAAGGCGCCGGTCGGCGTTGCCTATGACAGCGATCTGGAACTAGTTTCCAAGCTGCTTTACCAGGCGGTCGACGACACCGATCGCGTTCTTGCGCGGCCCAAACCGCGCGTGAACCTGATGGGATTTGGCGACAATTCGGTCGACTTCGAAGTGCGCTTCTGGATCCAGGATCCCGAAGGCGGACTCGCGAATATCCGCTCCGACGTCTACATGCGGATCTGGCAGCTGTTCAAGGAGAACGACATCGAAATCCCGTTCCCGCAGCGCGATCTGCATCTGCGTTCAAGCAAGCAGCTAGACCAGCTGGTCGAACTCATGTCGGCCGGCAAGGCTTGAGAGCTGACCCGGCCTTAACTCTTCGTTCCGGTCGTTGTGGTAACATGCCGCAATGGCGATCAAAGTCGATGCCTCCACCTGGACGGGCCTGAAGCCCGAACGCCGCGCCGGCGATGTGCGCAGTGCGCAACGCCCCGTTGCGGGCGGACCGCGCGCACTTGACCCGCAGCTATATCGGCATCGGCTGTTCAACTGGCCCAATTTACTGTTCTTGCTACCGATTTGGCTGGCAATCTCCCTGACCTCCGATGGAGGCCTGGTTCGTGCGTTGTGGCTGGCCGGAATCTATGTCGTGCTGTTCGTCGCGATCTCGATGTTTATCGGCTGGAAACGCGGCCGCGCCGGGACTTCGATCGTGGTACGGATGGACAGGGACGGGCTGCATCTGCCGCGCGAATACGTCGATCCGATCCCCTGGTCGCGGGTCGGAGCGGTCGAGTACGCGAACGGGCGGTTTGTCGGACTTATCCGCGTCGCGATCGACCCCGTGCACAGCCTCGTTCTGCGTCCGCCTTGGCCATTCAATGCCGGTAAGGGTGCGACCGTGGAAATGGATCAACCCGGCGTGTTGCTGTCGACCTGGAACATCGATGCCGACGGCGACGCGCTGATTGCCGAGCTGGAGCGGTACAGAGACAATTACTGCGGCATGACGACCACGCAGTAGAATTTCCCCGAGTTCGGCAAAAGCTTTCCTTACGCCGCCCCAATCCATTCTCGCTGGCGCGTCGGCTCTCGCTCGCCCATTTGCTCTGTCATGGAAAAGACAGGCACAATCTATCTGGTTGGCGCGGGCCCGGGAGATCCGGACCTGCTGACCCTGCGTGCGGCGCGGCTGCTTGGCAATGCCGGGCTGGTGGTGCACGACGGACTGGTCTCGCAGGACATTCTCGACCTCGCGCCGTCTGACGCCGAATTCATCTCGGTCGCCAAGAAGCGTGCCAGACACACCCTGCCTCAGGACGAGATAAACCTGCTGCTGGTGCGCGAGGCCCTGAAAGGCCGCGATGTTGTGCGGCTCAAGGGTGGCGATCCGCTGATCTTCGGACGCGGCGGCGAAGAGGCCGAACTCGCACGCGCGCATGGCGTCCCGGTCGAGATCGTACCGGGCATTTCAGCCGCGAACGGCGCAGCCGCAGCCGCGCAGATCGCGCTCACACATCGCGACGCGTCCAGCATCGTCAGCTTTGTCGCCGGCCAGTGCAAGGGCCTGTCGGACCAGAATTGGTCGGGTCTAGCAGGCAAAGGGCGCACGCTGGTGATCTATATGGGCGTCAAGACTGCGCCGCAGATCGCCGAGAAGCTGATGGCCGATGGTCTCGCTCCCGACGTCCCGGTGGCGGTGATCGAGAACGCCGCCCGCAACAACATGCGCGTGGTTCGCGGATTGCTCGCCGGGCTGCCGGAGCTCGTTACCGACCATGCAATCCAAAGCCCTGCGCTGATCGTGATCGGCGATGTCACGGCGCGAAACGATGCCGCGCTTGCGCAGACCGCGCTGGAGGCGACACGATGAAGATTTTGACCGGAAACGATCTCAAGACCGGCGAAGTCGTCTGGTGGGACGGTAGCGGCTGGTCGCGCTTCGTCGACGATGCAGTGGATGCCGGCGAAGAGGCCGACATCATCATCGCTCGCGAGGAAGCCGCACGCCGGGTCAACGTGCCCTATTCGCTCGACGCGGACCGCGACGAGAAGGGCCATGTCCGCCCCGCTCACATCAAGGATCGCGTTCGCGCGCTCGGCCCGACCGTACGCCGCGACCTTGCCGTACCAACTGCCGACAAGACCGGCTGGGATTGGGTGATTTGAATGTATAAGTATGATTCATACGACCAGGCGATGGTCGATGCCCGTGTCGAGGAATTCCGCGATCAGGCCCGCCGTCGCCTCGAAGGCAAGCTGACCGAAGACCAGTTCAAGCCGCTGCGGCTTATGAACGGGCTCTACCTGCAGCTCCACGCCTACATGCTGCGCGTCGCGATTCCCTATGGCACGCTCAATTCGCAGCAGATGACCGCTTTGGGCGACATCGCCGACAAGTACGATCGCGGCTACGGTCACTTCACCACCCGCCAGAATATCCAGTACAACTGGATCAAGCTGGAGGACGCGGCCGATATTCTTGCCGATCTCGCCAAGGTCGAAATGCACGCGATCCAGACCAGCGGGAACTGCATTCGCAACATTTCGAGCGACCATTTCGCGGGCGCCACTCATGACGAACTGATCGACCCGCGACCCTATGCCGAGTTGCTGCGCCAGTGGTCGAGCTTCCATCCCGAGTTCACCTACCTTCCCCGCAAGTTCAAGATCGCGGTGATCGCGGCGGAGAAGGACCGCGCAGCGATGCGGCTGCACGATATTGGGATCCAGATCGTCAAGAACGAGGCTGGCGAGATCGGTGCGCGCTTCTTTGTCGGCGGCGGCATGGGGCGCACCCCGATGATCGCACCGATGATCCGCGACTTCGTGCCGCTCGATCAGTTGGTGACCTACGCCGAGGCATGCCTGCGCGTGTACAACCGCTACGGACGGCGGGACAACAAGTACAAGGCGCGGATCAAGATCCTCGTTCACGAACTCGGCGCGGAGGAATACACCCGCCAGGTCGAAGAGGAATTCGCGCATCTGCTCGACCAAGGCGTCGAGCCACCACGCGAGGAGTTTGAGCGGATCAAGCCGTTTTTCGCCGATCCACCATTCGAGGACGGACCCAAGACAGTCGATCGTTCCGACCCCGATTTCGCGCTTTGGGTCGATAGAAATACGGTGCGCCACAAGCATGACAGCTATGTCAGCGCGGTCATTTCCTTGAAGCCCGTAGGCGGCATTCCCGGCGACGCGACCGGCGAACAAATCCGCATCATGGCGCGCCTCGCCAAGCAATACAGCTTTGACGAGCTGCGGGTGATGCACACCCAGAACATCGTCCTGCCCCATGTGAGGATCGCCGATCTTCATGCGCTGTGGACCGAGCTCGATGCCGCCGATCTCGGCGCACCCAATCTCGACACGGTCGAGGACATCATCGCTTGCCCTGGCCTCGATTACTGCGCGCTTGCCAATGCCCGCTCGATCACGGTCGCGCAGCGCATTTCGGAAAACTTCGCAGCCAAGGGGCGGACCGAGGAACTGGGCGAGTTGAAGCTCAAGATTTCCGGCTGCATCAATGCCTGCGGGCATCACCACGCCGGACATATCGGCATTCTCGGCGTCGACCGGAAGGGCAAGGAAAACTATCAGCTCTCGCTCGGCGGCAGCGAGGCCGAGGACGTGAGCCTTGCCAAGATCACCGGCCCGGGCTTCGACGAGGATGGCGTGGTGCAAGCGGTAGAGACCGTCACCGACGTTTATCTCGACCAGCGCGAAGACGGAGAGCGTTTCCTCGACACCTATCGCCGGATCGGCATGGAGCCGTTCAAGGAGGCGCTCTATGACTGATCTCGGACGCAGCCCGGACGAAGTCCAGTTTCGCTTCCGCGACGACGAAGTTGCCGACCACGGCACCGTTACCGTCGATGCCTGCTGCGATCAGACCAACGCCACTGCGGTGCGGATCGAGCCGGGCGACGATGCCCGTGTTCTGATCCCGTTCCTCGACCGGCTCGCGCTGATCGAGGTCAACTTCCCCGGCTATACCGACGGGCGTGGCTATTCGGCGGCACGGATCCTGCGCGAGGCCGGTTACGCTGGTGAACTGCGCGCCGTCGGCGACGTGCTGATCGACCAGCTCAGCCACATGCGCCGTTGCGGCTTCGATGCCTTTGCCCCCGACAGCCCGCTCGACGAGGAAGACGCCAAACGTGCGTTTGCGACATGGGAAAACGTCTATCAAAGCGCCGCAGACGGGCGACGCACAATCCAGGAATTGCGCCATGAATAAGCCCGAGAACGACCTGCGCCCGGTCGACCGCATCGACACTGGCCCGACCTTCACCGAGCATGACGCGGTGCGGCTCAACCGCATGTTTCGGGGCAGTTCGACGCAGGAAATGCTCGAAGCGGTTATCGAGGGCAATCTCGCGGGCGACCTTGCTGTGGTCTCCAGCTTCGGTGCGGAAAGCGTGGTGCTGCTGCACCTGATCGCTCAGGTCGATCCAACAATTCCGGTGCTGTTCCTCCAAACCGGAAAGCACTTTGCCGAAACCCTCGCATATCGCGACGAAGTGGTCGAACGCCTTGGCCTTACCAACCTCGTCAACCTCACGCCCGAGGAGGCTGAGTTGATCGCGAAAGATGAGACCGGGCTGCGTTGGTCTTACGACCCCGATGGCTGCTGCGAGATCCGCAAAGTGAAGCCGCTGGCGAAGGCTCTTGCCGGGTTCGACGGCAGCTTCACAGGCCGCAAGGCATTCCAGTCATCGACCCGCGCAACCTTGCCACGCTTCGAGATCGACACGTCCGACGCTCAGGGCCGACTCAAGATCAACCCGCTGATCGACTGGAGCGCCGAGGACATCGCGGCCTATCTTGAACAGCATGACTTGCCGCGCCACCCGCTGGTCGCCCAGGGCTTCCCGTCGATCGGCTGCGAGCCGTGCACGCACAAGGTCGCCGATGGCGAAGACCCGCGCTCGGGCCGCTGGAAAGGCTGGGACAAGACCGAATGCGGCATCCACAAGCCGGGCGAGGAACCGTTCCTCTAAGTCTGGCTCGGCATCAACGCCGAACGGCGTTCCGGATGCGGGCATCTCTCGCGGCCGCGAATTCGGCTTTCGCTCGCGCGCCCTTTTGCGACATCGCCGGGTCGAGGAACTTGTCTTCGTAGACGATGATCGCGGCCTTGCGCAGGTCCGGGGATGCGAGGCCGGGGATGAACAATTGCTCGATGTCCACCCTGTGATCGTGGCGCGGATCGATCCGGCTGTTGCCTGACGTGGCCGCCCGGCCATACCCCGCATAGGCCATGAGCGGTGAACGCGTGCGCGCCTTGACCACATAGCTCATGTCGCTCCATCCGGCGGGAACGGCACAGAGTTGGCGCACGGCGTAAGTGACCGATTCCCCGCGGGCGTTGGCCCAGGCGTCGAGCACCTTGAAGCGAAACTCGTCGAGCCACCATTCCCCAGCCGCGACCTTCGACGCAAACGGTCGAGCATCCCGGTGGGGTGATCCACCAAACCTCACCAGCTGACTTCCAGGTGGTATCAGGCGTGGCTTGGGGTTTCTGATCCCGCCATTGAGGCCGCCATCGTCGGAATAGCGATCGCCGTCGGGGAAATGCGTTAGTCGCCCAAGCTGCTTGCCCTGCGCGATCTTGAATGTTTCCGGCCGGTCGAAATATTCCTGATTGATCGCAATCATTACGCCACCCTTTCCACTGCAATCGGCACCATATCAGCAGATTATTGCTTGCCCGAGTCCTTTGTTGCCGACGAGTTCAGTCGACAGCCGGGTGAAGGGGGCTCGGGCCACAAGGGGACCGTCAAAGCCAGCCCTCGCGCTTGTACCAGTCGGCGGTCATCTTCAGACCTTCTTCGCCCGACCAATGCGCTTGCCACAGCGATAGCGGTGGTGCCTTCTTGAGGTCGCACACCCAATCCGGATGAACCATGTAACCAATCCGGTCCTGAGTGAGTTTGGCCTTGTGTCCGCGCAGCGCCTTGTCGATCTTGGCACCGATCTGCAGCAATGGCTCGGGCACGTTGGGAGCGAATATCTGAGAATTTCCGACCGCTTCGCCAATCAACTTGGCCAATTCGCCGTGCTCATAACCATAGGCATTATCATCCCATGGCTCATAAGTCTGGCGGTGGGTCAGCCGCGAAGCCTCGGTCGGGATCGCCAGCGCCACCAGCAGGCGCGCCAGATCCTCGACATGAATGATCGACGTCCTGCCCTTCGGCGGCAGCGGAACGATGCCGTACTTCGCCGAACGGAACAGTTCGAACATGTCCTTGTCATGCGGACCATAGACGGCCGGCGGGCGGACGATGGTCCAGTCGAGCTCGCTTGCGGTCACCAACTCCTCCGCCCGGGCCTTCGATGCGCCATAGGCCGACAATTGCGGCTCGCGCGCTGACAGCGATGAGACGAAAATGAAGCGCTGCACACCGGCGTGTTTCGCGGCCGCGATCAACCGTTCGGTGCCGACTACATTCGCGCGGTCGAACTCGCTTGTGTCGGGTGTGTTGGTGAGCCCGGCAATATGGATGACGGCATCGGTGCCTGCGACAAGATCCTTGAGCGTCTGTTCGCTCTCGAGCGTCCCCAGCACCCATTCCACCCGTTCGCGGTCATGCTGGTTGCGCCGGGTCATTGCCCGCACGCGCAATCCCTTGCCCAGCGCCGCATCGAGCGTGGCCTTGCCGACAAAGCCGGTCGCCCCGGTGATCGCGGTTCTCATCCCTGCACCATGTGATCGCGATGGACGACCGCTGCGCGCGGAGCGTAGCCCAGCTGCGCTTCCTGTTCGGCCCCTTGAAGACCCAGGATCGCGCGACATTCCTCGGCGCTGTATTCGACCAGCCCCTGCCCCAGCCTTTCACCCTTCGGCCCGTGCAGGCTGACCAATGCGCCGCGTTGAAATTCTCCTTCGACCTCGGTCAGGCCCGCCGCCAGCAGGCTTGCGCCCTTGCCGAGTGCTTCGACGCAACCCGCATCGACGGTCAGCACCCCTTCGGGCGCCAGCCGTCCGCCGAGCCAGGCCTTGCGCGCATTGTCGGCGCGCACCGGCAGGAAGATCGTGCCCCGTCCCGTTTCTTGCAGACGAGCGATCGGGCTCTCGTGCCGCCCATCGATAATCCCGAGTGCAACACCGCCGCGCTCGGCGATGCGCGCCGCCTGCAGCTTGGACAGCATGCCTCCCGATCCCAGGCCCGAGCCCGAGCCTTCGCCGGCCATGGCGATGACTTCGGGCGTCACCCCTTCGACCTTCTCGATCAGCTCGGCACCCTTTTCCGACGGGTCGCGGTCATACAGGCCCGCAACGTCGGAAAGCAGCAGCACGCCCTTTGCACCGGCTGCCTGCGCGACGCGGGCGGCCAGCCGGTCGTTGTCGCCAAAGCGGATTTCCTCGGTCGCCACGCTGTCATTCTCGTTGACCACCGGCACAGCGCCGGCCTCGATCAGTCGCTCCAGCGTTGCGGACGCATTGAGGTAGCGCCGCCGGTCTTCAAGATCACCGATCGTCACCAGGATTTGCGAGGCGACTAGGCCATGCTTGTCGAGGGCCGAAGCCCATAGCTGCGCCAGCGCGACCTGACCGACCGAAGCCGCAGCCTGCGCGTCTGCGAGGCTCGCTCGCCCGTCGCCGGGCAGTCCCAGGCGGGCAGCGCCGAGCGCGATCGCCCCCGAACTGACCAGCACAAGCTCGATCCCCGCTTCGCGCAAATCGCGCAGGTCGTGCGCCAAACCGTCGAGCCAGCCGCGGGCCGGCTCGCCGTTCTGCACCAGCAGCGAGCTGCCAATCTTGATGACCAGCCGCTTGCACTGAGTTGGATCGATCAGCCCGTTCAGATCGGCGACCATTCGCCGCCTTCCTCTGTCACGTCCTCGACTTCGCTGGCATTGGTCTCGGTCGATGTGCGATCGGGCAAATAGCCCAGCACGGCATCGAGCAATTGCTCGATTCCTTCTCCGGTAGCACCAGAAACCGCGAAAACCTGTTCCGCGCCCGCCTCGATCAGTTCTTCGGCAAAGCCTGCGACCAATTCCTCATCGGCGAGGTCGAGCTTGTTGAGCGCGACCAGCCGGGGCTTGTCGTCGAGCCCCGCACCATAGGCGGCGAGCTCCTCTTCGACGATCCGCATCGCTTCGACCGGATCTTCTCCGGCAATATCGATCAGGTGGATCAGCACCCGGCAGCGTTCGATGTGGCCGAGGAACCGATCGCCAATCCCCGCTCCATCCGCAGCCCCTTCGATCAGGCCGGGAATGTCGGCGAGCACGAATTCGCGGCCCTTGTGGCGAACCACGCCGAGCTTGGGAACAAGCGTGGTGAAAGCGTAGTGCCCGACCTTGGCCTTGGCATTGGAAACGGCGTTGATGAAGGTCGATTTTCCAGCGTTGGGCAGGCCCAACAGACCGACATCGGCGAGCAGTTTCAGCCGCAACCACACCCACATCTCTTCACCGGGTTCGCCAGGCTGGTGCTGGCGCGGAGCGCGGTTGGTCGCGCTCTTGTAAGAGGCGTTGCCGCGACCGCCCTGCCCGCCTTCGAGGAACACCACGCGCTGCCCGACTTCGGTGAAGTCGGCGAGCACATCCTCCTTGTCGTCGGAAAGAACCTGTGTGCCGACCGGCACCTTGATCACCAGATCGGGCGCGCCGGCTCCGGTGCGATCCTTGCCTTGCCCGTGATTGCCGCGCTTGGCCTTGAAGTGCTGCGCGTAGCGAAAGTCGATCAGGGTATTGAGCCCCTGCACCGCTTCGAACACGATATCCCCGCCCTTGCCGCCATCGCCGCCATCGGGACCGCCATATTCGATATACTTCTCGCGCCGGAACGACACCGCGCCCGGCCCGCCGGCACCCGATTTGAGGTAGATCTTGGCTTGATCGAGGAAATGCATTGGGCCCACCTATGCATTTCCTCGATGGATTGCGAGAGATTAGAGTTCCAGACGGAATCCTGCGGTTGCGGTCAGGCCGGGCGAAACGAAGCTGAAGACCTGTTCGAAGCGATCGTCGAGCAGGTTTTCGACCCTGGCGAACACGCTGATCCCTTTTGCGAGATCGATTTCGCCATAGAGATTGACCAGCGTGTAGTCGTCGAGCGTCACTCGTACCGGCACAAAGCTTGGATCGGTGAACGCCAAGTCTTCGGCTTCGCCATTGTGCCGAATGACCAAGGATGCGCGCACATCCTTGCGCGGGGAGGTCCAATCCAGCGACGCGGCAGCAATGCTCTCGGGCCGACGCACCTCGGTGACGCCGTCCTCCTCGGAATCGAGATAGGTGTAGCGCGCGGTCAGCGTCAGGTGGTCGGACAGCTCCGCCGTGCCAGAGAATTCGACGCCGCGGCGCGTGCTATCCGTATCGCGATTGGCCGGTGTGGCGATAAAGTCCGGGGCTGGAAAACTGGTGAAGATTTCGTCTTCCAGATCGCTCTCGAAATAGACCAGGCTCACATCGACCCGACCATCCAGCAGTTCCTGATCGATCCCGATTTCCCAACCGGTGGATTTCTCCGGACGAAGGTTCTCGTTCCCGATGAAACGGCCATCGACGAACCCGAACAGCTCGTAAAAACCGGGATTCTTGATCCCCGTCCCCACCGCACCGCGCAACTTGGTGAACGGAGACAGTTCGACGCTCCCGGCGATGCGGAAAGTGGTGGCGTCGGCAAAGTTGTCGTTGATGTCGTGGCGGATGGCTGCGGAGACCAGGAAATTTCGACTCTCGAGCTGGTATTCTCCGACCAGTCCGACATTCTCGTTCGACCGTGTCCCGGTAAACGCGAACCCGAACGGATCGGTGTTGCGATACCGCTCCTCCTCCCAGTCCGCCGCAAAGGTCAGGCGGTGGGCGAGCGTGTTGCTTCTGAAATCGAGCGAGGAGACGTAGGACGCCTTGTAGCGTTCGCCTTCATTGCCAAAAGTCCGTCCGAACGGCCCGAAACTGTCGCGCGCTATGTCGGCAATCTGGAAAGACAGATCGTGAATCCATCTTTCGTCGAGTGCGACCAGCTCGGCTCCGACCAAAGCGTAGATCGCTTCGTTCTCGAACCGGGTTTCCGGACTATCGATCACGAAGCCGAATGTCGGACTGGTTGAATCGAAGTCCTGATCGTTGAAGTCGCCCTCGGTGCTCACGAAGCGACCGACAGCGCGGATCGTGAGATTGTCGGTGGGAAACAGCTTTATCTTGGCAGAAACCGTCGTGCTGTCACGACCGATGTCGCGTGTGCCATTGCGGGCATTGGGCTCGCCGTCGGTGCTTACATGCGTCGCGCTGAGGTTGACTTCGCCCCAGTCTTCGCAAAGTCCGGCGCGAGCCGAAGCGTTCAGGGTGCTGTTGCTCCCGCCCTCGAGATAGCCTTCGAACGGACCATCGCACCCACGGGCGCTGTAATAGGCGAAAACGCCGCCGATTGCGTCCGATCCATAAAGCGCCGATTGCGGTCCGAGGATCAGTTCGGCGCTCGTGTCGATTTCCCCCTGCAAGGTTCCGATATCGAATTCGCCGGCGAAGGGATCGGACACCTCGATCCCGTCGATCAGCACGAGGACGTGGTTGGCCTCGGAGCCACGCAAGCGGATCTGGGTCTGCCCGGCAATCGAGCTGACCGCGACGCTTGGAAAGTCTCGCAACGCATCCGCGACTTCGCGGGTCTGGCGAATGCTGGCGATCTTGGGAGGAGTGATGACCGCCGTTATCGGGGCAACGCTGCTCTTGACGCCTTCGGGCGCACGACTGGCACTAACGATGATGGGGTCGGGCTCGGTGTCGTAGCTGACACCGCAGTCGGCACCTTCGCCGCAACCACCTGTTTCGTTCTGGTCCTGCGCAATTGCCGGAGCATTCCACGCGAGCGCCACGAGTGCGGCTGCTGCGCTCCCCGTCCAAATGTGTGTGTTCATCCTCGGATCCCTTCCGAATGAGCGACTTGCGACCGCGAGGATGCATCCACGCGGCCAGGTTAGGTCGTCGCTCGAAACGAAAGTTCATCCGCGCCGCACCAATCCCTGAGCGAGGCAACAAGCGACACGCTTCGGTCGGTCTCCTGGCTCACGGATCGCCGCGCTCGGTTCTCGCCTTCCCGGGGCTGAAACCCCAGTGGCTGCCTCTCTGGTAGAGGCACAAACCGCACACTCACCGCTTACAGTTGCAGGGACAGCTGCGGACTTCCCTTGTCAAAGGGGCACCACATTCCCGTTACCGAGGCGTGTGATTTGATTAAGCGCACCGGAATGCGCGTGCAAGTGCGGGTTGTGCTACCTCGGTGGATCGTCCTGCGGTCCGGTGTCGCCGGGAGGCACCGCAACGGTTCCGTCTCCGGGCGCGTTTTCGGGAATCGGTTCGACAACCGGCTGCGAAACAAATCCGTCCTGCACCGGCACGACCGGGACGTCCGTCCCTGTCGTGGGGTCCGCAACCAGACCGGCAGCCGCGGTCGGAGCCGCCAGGGTCGATGCCGGGTCGCTGACGCCCGCAGTCGGCACGTTGGGGTTCCCGCTTGCGCGCGCCTCTTGAACCGCAACCCACCCGGGCTGCGACTGGCCATACTCTGCGCCGTATTTCACATCCCATGCGTAGGAATCCCTCTCATATTGCTCATACTCGGCAAAGAAGGTCTCAAACGGCGCTTCGATCAATGGAAAGTTGGTCAGGGCGAAGGCTATCGGGTCGCTCATGGGCGTCGCCAAGGCCCGGTTGGAGAGGTCGAGCATGGTTGTGCAGAACCCCGTTCGCGCCGGTGGCAGTGCGAAGAAGTTATAGACCTGCGTCATTTCGCCTTCGCGCTCGATAATGCCGGCCCGGCGCGAACCCATCTCGCGACGATAAACGCCGTCGATCCGGTCATTGACCCGCTTCAGTGCGCGCGAATGGTCGGTGATATACGCCCGGTAGGCATCCGCGATCGGAGCGTATTGCGGCGCTGTGCAATTGAGCGCGGCCACATTCCAGCCGGAGCGGAAGTGCCAGACCACTTCGTCGTCGGTGAGCCCGCGGTTGATTGTTATCCGTTTCCCGTCCGTCCCCATCGAGGGAATGTTCATGACGTAGGCCGCACCGCCGGGAGGCAGCGGACGGTAAGGGATAATTTCGACCGGCGGCGGCGGTGGTGGTGGCGGCGGCGGTGGGGGAGGCGCTGGCGGAGGTACGGTCGCACAGGCGGCCAATGCTACCGCACCGACCGCGACGGTTAGGATCCGCAGTCCGACAGGTGGGCTCTTGGCCCTGTCGTTCGGATGGTTGGTGCCCCCAATGGTTTCATCAGCTGTAGTCGCGCTCATGGTCTTCCGCCTCTCGCTACGACCCCCATGCGTTCACTATGACCGGTCGATGCTTGCTCTTGTCTGAAGATCGCAGCGATAATCCTTGTCGGCGGCAAAGCAAATGCCCGGAGCGCTCGAAACGCCCCGGGCATGCCAATTTTCACCACATGTTTCGTTCGGTCGACCTGTCCGTGCGGCAGGCCGGTCCGCGCGAGCTTACTCCTGCGAGCCCATGAACCGCAGCAGGTTCATGAAGATCGCGATGAAGCTCATGTAGAGGTGCAGCGCGCCATAGATCGTTGCCCGACGGAGCATGTCGGCATTGCCGCGCAGCTCGTAATAGAAGGTCTTGATCTCTTGCGTCTTGTACGCAGTGAATGCCGAGAACAGCAGCACCATCAGGCCGCTCAGCGCCATGTCGAACATGCTGTTCTTGAAGAACAGGACGTTGAGGATGGCGACCGCAAAAGTGCCCCAGATACCCATGATGAGGAAGCTGCCCCATCCCGAAATATCCTTCTTGGTGGTGTAGCCCCACAGGCTGAGACCGGCGAACGCGGCGGCAGTTGCCATGAAGGTCTGAGCGATCGAGACCGGAGTGTAGACGATGAAGATGAACGAGATCGAGATCCCGGTCATCACCGCATAGGCCCAATAAGCGATCTGAGCAGTCGCGAGCGACATCTTGAAGATGCGCATCTGCAGCCACATCACCATCACGAACGGGATAGCGATCGAAGCCCAGTACAGCAGGCTCGGTCCGGCAACTGGATCAACCAGCGAATAGACCAGACCCGATTCGGCCACACCCAGCGCGACAATCCCCGTCAGCAGAATTGCCGAGGCCATCAAATTGTAGACGCCGAGCATGTGCTTGCGCAGACCCTCGTCGTAACTCACTTCTCCGCCAGCGCGTGGCACCGAACCGAAGTTCGTCTGAGTACGCTGGTTTTCGTTCCAATCAGACATGATGGATCCCTTGTCTCCAATTGCGGCACGACAATACGCGCCTGTCAAAGTGCAATATCGGTGTTTTGCGAGTGATTTTCAAGCGAAACCGGACCCGATCCACACCTGTTTGTTCATTTTAGGCACTAATATGATTAACGATTTGTTTCAGTCGCTTCCAGCCGACAGCGCCGCACCCCGATCTCGGGTCGCGCGCAAGGTTTCGACCAGCAGGCGATGCAGGGCCTTGTCGCGGTCGAGCACATTCAGACCCTCACGGGTCATGCCGCCGGGACTTGCCACCCGGTCGGCCAATTCGCCTGGCGACAGCTCCGATGCGGCGGCCAATGCTGCGCCCCCTTCGACCATGGTCAGTGCCAGGCTCTTGGCGCTTGCTTGGTCGAGGCCCAATTCAGTCGCCGCGGTCGCGAGTGCATCGATGAAACGATAGACAAAACCGGGGCCTGAGCCGGCCAGTGCGGTGCACAAATCGTATTGAGTTTCGTCCTCGAGCCACACCGACTGTCCGAGATCGTCGAACAGGGCGGTTGCTGCCTCGCGCTCGATGGGCTCAAGTCCTTGAGCCGCCAGGATCACCGGCGATTTTCCCAGGCGGCTGGCGAGGTTCGGCATCACCCGCACATGCGCGGACGCATTTGGGAAAGCACTCTGAAGCTGCGCAATCGTGATCCCGGCCAGCAGCGAATAGATGGTCACCCCGGCACCGGCAATCGGCTGAAGCGTTGGTGCGACCGCGCCAAGCTGGTGCGGCTTGAAGCCCAGCAGGATGGCGTCGTGGCCAAGCGGCGCAGTGACGTCGGAATAGGTCTCTACGCCGTCTGGGGCCTCGATGGGGCGTCGACCAAGCGCGGCAAACCGGTCGGCGGATTGTCCCTTGGCCAACCACCCGGCCAGCATCGCCCCGGACATGTTGCCAAGCCCGACAATCAGCAGCTTTCGCAATTGTCCCATTTCGCCCTCAATGTCGTTGCGATGGCAGGTCTAGGCCTCGCCCGCCGCATCGACAAGCGCGCTGTCGAGCGCGGCGCGCGGGCTTTTGTCCCCCCACAGAACAAACTGGAATGCAGGGTAAAACCGGTCGCATTCGTCGATCGCGGTTTCCACCAGCGCCTGCGCCTGAGCCAGACTCAGCAAACCCTCATCGCCGAGCAGCGCACCATGTCGGTAGAGCAGCACGTCGCCATTCGACCAGATATCGAAATGGCCAAGCCACATCTGCTCGTTGACGAGGCTCAAGAGCTCATAGGCGCGCTGGCGCTTGTCATCCGCCACCCTAATATCGGGCAAGCACAGAAACTGCAGGACATTGTCGGTGCTGCGCCAGATGGCGCGAAGCTGATAATTGGCCCAGCTCCCCTGCACCTCTCCGGTCAGTTCGTCGTCGGTGATGACTTCGCACGGCCAACCGCGCGCTTCGAACAAGGCCGCGAGCATCTCTACCGGCGCGGCATCGTCGGTTGCGCCAAACTCGGCTTCGCGGGGGATCATGCGGGGGCTTTCACAAAAATCATCGCTCAACCGAATGCCTCGGCAAGGATGAGCTTGGCAATGCGTGATCGACGGTCGGCTGGGGAGAACCGCGCTGGCTTGTTCAAAGCTTGTGCAAAGAAACCGGGGGAAGAGCCAAGTACCTCACTTCAACTCTTTGATTTCAGTACCTTCCGGACTTGTATAAGAGAAAGTATCGATGCCTTTTTCACTCAGCGCGTTGACCAGTCGGCGGGCTTCGCTGCTGTCCTCGACCGGACCGGCAAGCAACCTGTTCGATTGCCCCCAGGCGACGACATGCGGGCTGAGCCCTCTAAGCTCTCGCGAGGCCCTGCGCGAGATACGGCGCCAGTCGAATTTGAGCGCCGATATGTCGCGACCGGTTGCAACCTGGACCCAGACGCGGCGCGGATGCTCGGGTTCGGCTGGCTCAGGCGGCGCTTCGCGCGGCACGTCGAGCGCGGCAATATTGACGGCGGCACCGCCGGACTTTGCATCGGGGAGCTGCCCGGTGCCAAGATCGCCGAACGCCTCGGAAAAATTGGCTTGCTCCGCTGGCCGCGGCAATGCCGCGGATGAGGCCGAAGCGGCGTCGCCTGCTGCCGCTGAGCGATCGCCGGATCCGGAGACCCGCGCCAAGTCGAAGCCGCGCGTGTTATCGCCGGAACTCGAGCGCGTTGACGCTGACACCTGCGGAGATGTGGCACGCGACTGGGCGTGCGCCACACGGTTCAGTTCGGATTGGACCCCTCTTCGGCTT
>CAZJZO010000040.1:0-24434 GCA_964550495.1 uncultured Porphyrobacter sp.
GGTTGCATCCGCGTTGTAGCCGAACGATGAGCTGTCTTCTGCGGTCGCATCCGCATTGTATCCGAATGCCGCAGCATTCATTGCGCTTGCTTCGGAAAGAGCGCCGACTGCAACACTGGCGACACCGGAGCCTAGCGCGTTTTCACCGATGGCGATTGCCCGGTTGCCAAACGCCTTGGAATTCTGTCCCACGGCTACGCCAACAAGTCCGCGGGCATCGGCATTGTCGCCGATAGCGACGCCAAAATTGGCGCTTGCAATTGCTTCGTCGCCGATTGCGACAGCAGAAAGGGCGGTCGCTTCTGACTCCAAGCCGAGCGCGATGGAACGCGTCCCGCTTGCCAAGGCTCCGTCGGTATCCGCATCCGGTCCGTCGCTGCCAATTGCGATTGCGCCAATACCACTGGCTTCGCTGGAATACCCGATTGCGATTGTGCTGTCGGCGTCTGCTTGAGCAACGCGACCGATAGCTATCCCATATTCGGCATCGGAACCGACAAATGCCTGTTCACCAAGAGCCGTTGCCCCGAAACTGAATGCGGTCGCACCATAGCCGAGCGCGGTGGCGCGATCCCGGGATGCGTTTGCAAACCTTCCGAACGCGGTGGTGAATGCGCCGGAGGCGGTGGAAGAATCGCCGACGGCGGTGGAATCTATTCCCGTGGCCCGCGCATCCTCACCGATAGCGGTGGAACTGGGCGTATTGGCAAGCGCACCTTGTCCGATGGCCGTACTCGATGCACCCGAGGCTTCGGCACCTTCGCCAATGGCTGTGCTGGCATCGCCGCTGGCTTCTGAGTTTGCGCCGAGGGCGGTGCTTTGATCTCCAGAGGCAATTGCAAAGTCACCGACGGCGACGGATTCGTCGCCGGTCGCTTCGGCATCGAAACCGCATTCTAGCGTCGTCGATGCTGAGCCTGGCCCATTGCGGCATTCATTCTGCGCCTGCGCAGGCATGGCCAGCATCATGCTGGAAAGGATCAGCGCCGACGCGCCGGTCGCGAGTTTCAGTTTCGTTTCATTCAGTTGCGTGTTCATAGTAACCTCCTGTTGGTTGAGGTCTGCGCCTATGAACACGGTCCGGGAGTCGGGCTTGAAGCGGGTCTGGATCGTTCTCGGAGAAGTCTGCAGAAACTTTGTAGATTTGCCGAAATCGCAGTAGGAATGCCTTATGCGATGGGCGTTTAAGGGTTTCGAGCTCGACGCGGATGCGTTCGAGCTGCGTAAGGGAGGCGAGCCGGTCTCCACCGAGCCGCAAGTCCTGTCATTGCTCATCCTGCTGGTCGAAAACCGCAACCGTTTGGTCACCAAAGACGAGATCGTAGAACGGATTTGGGATGGTCGGGCGATCTCCGATGCCGCCATCTCAAGCCGGATCAAATCGGCCCGCCAGTTGATCGACGATGACGGCAAGCAACAGAACTTGATCCGAACCGTCCATGGCCGGGGCTTCCGCTTCGTCGGCGAAGTCGAAAGCGCAGATGGTGGCGGGCCGCAGAGCGAAACGACCGTTTCGCCGCCTTCAGCTGCTGCCCCTGCCGGGGCCGAAGTCGCTTCGCGACCTGGTTCCCGTCGCAATTGGATGCTGGTGGCCGGACTGGCGCTGGTCAGCGTCATCACCTTGTCACTGCTGGCTTACCTTTACGGCAATCCGAGCGGGAAATGGGCGACCAACGATCATTCCGTGGCGGTGGCTGTGATCCCGTTTTCGAGCCCAGCGGAAGACGGCGACCAGGGGCGAGAGATCGCTGCAGCCATAGTGACCGGGCTGAGCGACCGGACCGACTTTGCAATGCTCTCTTCAACGAGCAGTTTTTCGCTCGCCGATCGCGGCATGACGGTCGCACAGATCGCCAGCGAGCTGGGTGCGACCCATATCCTCGAAGGCGACCTGCGCGGGTCGGGGGAGAAGCGGCGGCTCGATCTCAGACTTGTCGAAGGCTCGACCCAGCGGCAGATCTGGTCCGGAACCGTCCAGAATTATCCGGCGGACGCGAACAATATCCTCGGCTTGGCGGTGCGCCGCACAGCGGCAGTCGTCCAAGCCTATTTGGAGGTTGGCGCGGGCCGGGTCGATATCCCCGATGGAACTTCGCCCGATGCGATCAGGGAGTATCGCAGAGGGCTCGAAATCGAACTGGCTACGATCGGCAGAGACCCCTTGCTCAGTCGGCAGCAATTTTTCGGTGCCGCTCGGGAAAAAGCACCGGGCTGGGCGGACGCTCACGGCGCATTTGCCTGGAGCACTCTGTTCGCCAGACCCGAAACGCTGGCGCTCGAGTATGAAGAGCAACACGCGCTGATCCGCGAGGCGATCGCTCGATCGCTGCAGATCGATCCCGACAATCGTTGGGCGAGGCTGACCGAGGCCGTGCACATGACGCGATATGGAACCGATCTCGCAGCTGCACTGGAGCTTCACCGTGAATTGGCTGAGGATGAACCAAACTGGCCGCTGGCGCTCAAGATGTATGCGCAAGCCCTGCTGATCGGCGGGCACTACCGCGAGGCGGTCGCGCAATTCGACCAGATCGACGCGCTCAACGCACTGCCCACACATAACGGCAAGTTCATCCGCTCCTATGCGTTGCGCGGCATCGGCAGAGCCATGAATTCAAGGCGGCTCGCATTGGACTGCGAAGCGCGATGCTTCTGGTACTACCATGGGTGGTACGAAGCCATTTTGCTCGCGGAATTCCGGTCGTCGGCGGATTTCGAGGCCGCCTTGGATACCATGATCCTGGCCCTTGACAGTTCGGACCCGCAAAGCCCTGCTCGAGAAGTCGGATTTGCCGCGAATACCGGGGAAATGATGGCCGAAACAGCTCGCTTCCTGCGAGGCAGCGGTTCACGCCCTGAGCAGGAATTCGGACTTGTATCGATACCTGCTCTTGTCGCCCACAAGGACGGCGATCTTGAAGGAGCCATGGCGCATCTGGAACAACTGAATGGCGACTGGATCCCTGCCAACGCCATCTTCGAACTGCTGTACGACGACGGGCTACGACTGCCCGATGAGATACGCGCCGATCCTCGCTATCACGAAATCATGGCGAGGCCGCATTTCAAGGCCGTGCTCGACCACCGGGCAGCGAATGGCCAAACCGCAGGCGCGCCGATCGACCGTTAGGCCGGGCCGGTCGGCTCAGTCGATGCGTGCTCCGCGGCGGGTTTCGCCCTCGACGAGCCGGCCACTTGCAGCTTGTCCTGAGCAAGAGTTGGGGCGCGACGATCTCGCGGCTCGCCAATCGTTGGCCAATGCGCCGAAGTCTGATTCCAGCCTGCTTGCGAAAGCACACAGTCTCTGTCGGTCACCTGTGCGCCGGAAGGATCGAGCCATTGGTCTTCGCCCATCCCGAGAATGACCAGACCGTCGCCCGCTTCCAGCATCGAAAGTCCCAAACCGATCGCGTCGCTCCGGTCGCTGACTTCAAGTGCATTTGGAGCGCCCTCAAGCAAGTCTTGTCGAATGGCGGAGGGATCCTCACTGCGAGCGTTGTCGTCGGTAACAATCACGACTTGCGAGGCGTCTGCAGCGGCCCGCGCCATCATCGGACGTTTGCGGTGATCGCGCCCACCGCCCGCACCCAAGATGCAAATGAGGCGATCTCCCGTTCCTTTGCCTGCTCCCTTTAGCGCGGCCGATACCGCTTCGGGGTTGTGTGCGGTGTCGATCACTGTGCATCGACCTTCCGGCCCCTTCAATCTGCAATAGCGGCCAGGAGGGGGAAGCAGCAACGGCATGGATTCCGCAACCGCTTCTGGCGATTCCCCTATTGCGACTGCACAGCGCGCCGCCAGCGCCACATTGCCGATGAAACAAGGATCGTTCTGCGCTTCTGAAAACTGGTCGAGCGCGGCTCGGATCGGACCAAGGTCGTGCCCGGTCTCCGAATTCTCGATGTCCGCAAGCATCACCGTCCAGGGGTCGCTTTTCGTTTCGTCGGCGATTGAGAATTCGGCGCCCAAGTAGCCAAGGGTCTGAGGTGACACGATGACGGGACACGTGTCCTTCAGGTCGGAAACGAACCTGGTTTTTGTCGCGACATACTTTTCCTGCGATCCGTGTACGTCCAAATGATCGAAACCGATCGATGTGAGGACGCCCCCTGCAAACTCGAATTCTCGCGCCAAGCCCTGATCCAGCCACAAGCTCGTCAACTCGACGATACGCCATGCATCCTCCGGGAGCGTTTCGAGGATCGCCTTGATCGATGCGGCGATGGAGTGCGTATCGGTGCCCAGTTCGGCAACGCTGGTGGCAAGCTTGAACCGATTGACGAATATCCCTTCCGACGAGATCGAAACCGCTTGGCGACCGCAGTGAAGGCCAAGCTGATGCAGGGCCAGAACGGTTGAGGTCTTGCCGTTGGTTCCTGTGACACCGACGATCCGCATCGGCTCAACCCCAATCAAGCCCGGGATCCGGATCGGGCAGTCGAGGCATCGGGCGGGAGAGGATGGCTACGACCTCACATTCGCCATCCGCGTCTTTCCGGACGTCGCGGTTGGTCGGCTGGAGCACGATCGTCGACGGTCGATAGGTGTCAGTGCCGGCCAGCGGCGAGAGGTCTGCCAGCTCGTCAATGACGACCGGCTCGTACCCTTGCGCGTCGATCTCAAGGTTCACGTGCTGAGAACTGAGGTGCCAAAGTGGCATCAGACCCTGGGCAATGCCCTGTTCGTTTGTGATCGCCTCGCCCAGCGATCCCGGCCTCGCTTCGGGTGCGCCCTCGCGGACTACGAACTGAACGCGTGCGCCGGTGATCGGGAAGATTTCGTCTCCGTCCGATAGCTGTACGCCCAACTTGATCGCAAAAGCCGGGCACGGTTCCAGCGCCACTCTTTGCCGCGCGCGGGCGCTGCCGAGTTTGATGCCCGATTTGCGACGATATCCCTTCGCAGACACCGAGATGTTGCCGACCACGTCCTGGGATTCGCTGATCCATTGCAGCACTTTCGGCACGCGGGCCTCGCCATTCTCGTCGGTGACCATTTGTAGGCGCAGGGTTTGCCTTTGGCCCCTGAACTTCGTCCGATGATAGAAACCGAGCTGCGCGCCGGGTATCGGTTGCCCGCGATCGTCGACAACCTCGAATACGAATGGATCGTCTGCGATCGAGATGAAGGTTCCCAACCGTCCGACCTCGCGCTCGAAGCGTTCGTTCCTTTCCTGTTGCGATGCGACATCTGCCATTTCGTCGGCGACCCCGAGCGCGACCGCACGGGTTTTGATAGGGTCGGGCAGGGTGCGGGTCCGGAGCTCTTCGAGGTTTCGCATCAGCACCACTGCCTCGATCGTCGCCGGGATGAGCGATGTGGCTTCTCCGTCCGCGCGATCGCGCGGTTCGCGACCCTCGATGAATTGCCAGTCACGCCGCATCAAGACGTCGCGATCGAGCCAGCCGCGCACGACTTTGAGGATCACAAATTCGGCTTGAGCGACGTCGCCATCGCCAAAGTTGGATAAATGGACGAACCCCTTTTCGACCGCCGTTTCGCGATCCTCTTTGTTCACGATCACCTTGCGGTCGGTCCAATGACCGTCTTCGGCCGGGTCGAAGCGGGTCGGCAATGTGTCGAATGCGAGATAGGTCGCGCCGTTGGAAGAGAACCGCTCGGCTGCCGACATCTTGGCGCGCTGGGCGGCAAATGCCACAGCGCATGACTGCTTGGCATTGGCGCCAAGCACCGAGAGAGCATCGTCCACTTCGCGCTTGTGGCCGAGCGTTTCCCAATCGTCGCGCAACCGGGCCAACTGCTCGCGCCCCTCATTCAGCGCATTGGCATTGTCGACCGGGACCGAGAGGATTTCTCGCGACTTCTCCTCCACTTTCGCCTGGAACGCCCGATACTCACGCAGTTTGCTGCTCGGACTGAAATTGCCGGGATCGGCGAACAGAATCTCGCGCGCGGCGATCAGTTCGGGAGTTTCGGCACCCGCTTGAACCTGCGGGTGCCGAGACGTCTCGAGTATCCGCTCGACACTTGCCGACAAAGTCCGCTCATGCGGCTTCCAGACCGGGCCCGCGTCCGCTGGCATTTCGTCGATGATCGTGGACCAGCGAAAGACGACGTCCTCCAGTTCGCTCTGTGACTGAGCGCCGCCTTCGAACTGAGAACGAAGCATGGCCATGTGAAACCCGAGAACATGGACATCAAGCCGACTGTCAGCATCACTGGCCAGTTCGCGAACGAGTTTCTGCAAGCCAATCCCTTGCATCACACGAACTCCCCGCCTGATCCGATCCAGGAACGAACCGCACTGTCGGGATCGGGAGCCTTGCCGAGCAATTGGTTCCTGAAACCGATCACCTGCGCGCCGTCTACACGGATCGAACCGCTGGCCTTATCGTATGTGTAGCTGTTCTCGACGACGTCCTTCCCGCGCGAAACCCTGGCTCCCAGGTTCAATCCGAAAACGCTGAAGCCGGCTTCCTGATCGAGCACATCGTGCTTGAAGTCGCTTTCGGACTTGAGCTCGTCGAAGCTGAGTTCGAGATTGCGCACCAAGATGATACTGTTCGGGATCGCGACCAAGGAGCCCTGGGGCGGGTCGCCGCCGTCGTTGAGGGGTTCCGCTCCTTCCGGGAAGCGCCAGAGATTGTTGAGCAGAAAATTGACGTCGAGATAGGCTCGCCGGTTGATCTCAACCTCGGTGATCTCGAACGCAATCGACAGGTTCGACATCGACATCTTGTTCAATCGCTTTGTCTTTTCCTGCTCGTGTTTGCCGTCCACGAACAACGGCGTCTTCGGTATCGGGACATTGGCCTCGGCGCCGAAGCGTTCCTTCCTGCGATTGGCGTATTTCTGGATGTTCGAACTGTTCAGCTCAAATCGCGTCCAGCTGCTGCTTTCCATGATCTGCGGCGAGATCAGGCTTGCATCGTAGAATGTTGCCCCGGTCATGCCCTTGCGTTCGGCCGCTTCCAGCTTGGAGCTGAGTTCGGCCCAGTGGGACACGATGTTGTCGGCTGTCAGTCGGTTGATTTCGGCTAGCCAGCCATCGACCATGCTGCGAAAGCCAGCCGCTTCCCACATCTGTTCGGCCATCTGGAAGTTCTGTTCCTTGATCGGCCCCATGTTGGACCATTCCAGAACGGCGCGGGGATCGTCGGTTACCTGCGCCTCGATCCGCATATTGTGCATTTCGCGCAGTGCATCGTTGGTAGCCTGCTGACGCTCGCGATACGCCTTCATGATATCGGATTCGACATATTGCGTGATCGGCTTGCCCGTCATCGGATTGATCATCGGTTCGCCTTGCGCGTTCTTCATCTCGACAGTCGTACCGAGCATGCCCTGAAGCTGCGCGATCTTCTGCTTGCTCTCCTCGCTTTGCTCTATCCGCGCGACCTGGCATTCGCGCAGCACGCGCGCATATTCGCCAACCAGCGTGGCGCCCTGGCGCCGCTCCAGGATGACTTCGGGCCGGGCGTCGAGATCGAGCTTGCCGGACACCGCAGGTACGAAATCGACCAGGTTGAAGAATGCCTCGGCGCAGCGCAGCGCGTAGCGTTCGGCATCCGCTTCGGTGAAAGTGATCGGCTCGAGGTCGTCCGCATCCGCCTCTACGTCCGGTTGTTCGGTGGTCTCCTCGGCGTCGGGATCGGTATCGGCGTCGCCGTCTCCGGCCAAGACCTTCTTCTTGGGTTCGGAGATTTTGATGTCATCGACCACGGGAGGCTTGATCACCCCGCTCATGAACGACCACTCGCTTGCGGAAACCGGCAGGCCGATGCTGCGCCACGAGAAGAAATAGCCGGTCTCGCGCAGCGGTCGATCCTCACCGCCGGTAAGCTTGTCGTACAACATGCCCAGCATTCCATTGTAGGTATCGATCGGGTCAAAGGCATTGGTATCGGGCATAATATCCTCCTGAATTTTCGTGAATTTTTGAAGATCGACGCGGGCTATTGCGCGACTGTGAGTCGGAACGTCTTGTTGCCGAGGTCTTCGATCGAGACGCCATCGAGACTGCCAATTGCAGCCTCAACTCCGCTGGCGGCGCTGCTGAAGGTCAGTTGCGAATTGGCCTCGTCGAAGGCGCTGATGCGGACCGATTTTCCGGTCGTGCTGCGGACAGATTGAACGGCAGCGACCAGTGCGGGTTCTACAGCGAGACTGTCGGGATCGCCGTCGGAGCCAACACAGAATTCATGCGCCATGAAGTTGTGCGACAGGTACCAGTTGGCGTTGTCTTCCTTGCCGACCTGGCCGTTATCCGTCGTGCAGGTCCAGTCCCCGCTGTTCGCCGTAACTGCAGCGTCATCCACGTTTCCGTCACCAGCTGAAATCAGCCAAGTGTTCTCGGCGAGGCGTCGCTCGTTCGAACTCGGTCGCGTGATAAAGTCCCCGGCACCCCATCCGTTTCGCAGGTGCACCTCGTTGTAATAGAGGTGAGCGACCTGGATGTAGGACGCGCCTTTCGCGGTGAGGATGCGCGAGCCCTTTTGCGAAAAGCCGCGACCGTGTCCGAATGCTGCCGCATATTTTCGCGTCGCCTGAGCCTCGGCACAATCGATCCCATAGGGCGTGCGGATGGCGGTGATATACTCCTTGCGCTCGCTACCGCAGGTTGAGCTTTCACGATGATCGCCGGCGTAATATTCCGCGTCGAGCAGCCGTCCACGGTGGGTAATGACCAGACCCCAGGTCTCGGCCATCGCGTCTTCGATCGCGACCCGACGCTCCTCGCGTCGGGCGTGGTTGTTTAGCTCTTTGACCCGATGAACCTGGAAGCTCGCATTGTCGCGCAATGTCTGTTCGGCGTAGTCGTTGCCGTAGGGGCTCTCCAGATCCTTGCTGCTCGAAATCCAGCGGAACAGCACATAGGTGCGCGAGGCCATCGCCTGCACCATCAGAGCTTCGGTTATGCGTTCCCAACCGCCGAGATCGTTGCCTCCACCCTTCCAGGTGAGGTGAAACTCGCACGAGATCACGCGCTTGATGTAGTTTTCAAAGCCGACGCCACCGGAATATCGAACGTCATCGAAGCGGCGCCAACTCGAATTGTGGAAGGTGTCCTCGTGCTTCTTGTTCGCCCTTTCGCGTTTCCTCAGGCGGAAGCGGGTCCGCCTGATGTCGAATGCAGCGTAGGTCGGGCGATCGATTCCGCCCAGTTCTCCGTCGAAATTGCCGTTTTCCTTGCCGCCTACATGGGTCATTGCTGGCAGCGGCAGGAGGAGTTTCTGGCCGGGTTTGGGCGTGTCGTTCAGCGCTTCGGTCTTGGGCTGCGGATAGACCCGGCCGATCAGCGCCATCACGATCGCATCATCGAGCCCCTGATCGAATATGCCCGCCTTGATCCAGTTGCGAAGATGCCATTCGGGACGGGCGGGAAAGCGCGACCACTTTTCGAACCGATCGAGCTCGAACAGCCCCTCTTCCGTCGAGCCGCCATTGCTGAACCGCAGGAACACATGGTCCTCTGCCAGGAGATCGTCACCGTCGAACATGATGCCGTCGCGCCCTGCTTCGCGCGCCTTGTCGGCAAGGTTGGAACCGGCATCGGGCGAAAGCGATCCGGCAACGGCCAATTCAATACTGCTCGGTGACTTGGGCTTCGCTGTGCCGTCGACACTGTTGCCCAGTACGGCAAGCGGCTGGTCGAACACGCCGTAGTGCTGGAAATCCTCGGCGCCGACCCAGACTTCTTGCGCACCCTCCAAGCGGGCGATCGCTGTGCCTTGCGGCACTTCCAGAGCTATCTCTCCGGCGAGGAACTCGTCGAGCGTGACGTGGCCGGAAGCCAATTCTTCGCCCGATTTGAGAAATGCTCGGAGACCGGCACCAGCCGCGGTCACGCTCCATTGCTGGAACGCTGCTTCGAGCAGCGCGTCCGAACCTTGCAGTCGATGCTGAGCAAAGATCAGCGAGGCAGGGAGGGGGAGCAATTGTGGATGCGCTTCCCACAGCTCGGCAAGGACGGGATCGATCGGGCGCGGCGCGCCAGTCCGCGTTCGTTCGGCAAGATCGAGGTTGAGCTTTCCATTCCGGCAGCTCAATCGACCGGAAAGGGGTGCATTGAGTTCGACGCCGTCGGAGAATGAAAGGATACGCCCAAGCGCTTCCCCCTCGACCGATTGGGTCTGACTCAACTCGCCCGCCAGGGGCAGTGCAGCTTCGAATTCTGGAAATCTGGACGGCAACTTCATGACTCATCTCCGCTCGCGTTTGTCGTGCGTTTGGGATTGGAGATGCGTCCCTTTGGGTTACGCGTTCCTCACATGAGCAGTGGAGGAATGTCGGGAAGCGACACGTCCTTGCGACCACGGCTGTCACTGCGCATGAGGCCCAATTCAACTGCGCCGGATTAGCGCGGTTCAATGATGTTCACGCAGTCGGCGAAGTTAACCGGACATCTTTGTTGAATTTTTTTTCGAATTCGGCATTCCAACATTATGAATGCGATGCCGCAGCCCCTCTCGCACTACACAAATCAAGAACAGCAAACCGCTCACGAACTATTCGAAGAGCATTATGAGATGCTGCTCAAGATCGCCCGCCAAAGACGCAGACGTCATGGCGCCGGCGAAACATTGCGGACCACTGTCCTGGTGCATGAGGCGTTCCTGAGGCTTGGCAAAAAGGAGTTTGTTGACGCCGACCACTTCCTGCGTTCGAGCGCGCTCGCCATGCGCCACGTCATCGTCGACAACGCTCGGCGCAAGCTGGCAGCACGGCGCGGTGGCGGCGGTGTTTTGGAACCGATCAACGATGATCTTCCCGAGTTTCGCGAAGGACCGCAGGAAATTGTCCAGATCGCCGATTTGCTAGAGCGCTTGGGCGATGAAAACTCTCGGTGGCTCAGGATCGTCGACGCGCGTTACTTTGCGGGAATGACCGAAGACGAGACCGCTGCGATGCTCGACCTGTCGTCGCGAACGGTCAGAAGAGACTGGAAAGAAGCGCGTTCGTGGATCAGGCAACAGGTGTGATTTCGAGACCTTAGTTGATCGATGCCAGGTCTGTTTCCGCTTGCTGGATGTTGGCCAGCAACCGCTCGCCCTGCGGTCCCAACTCGGTCGCGATCGCTTTCGCCGTATTGAGCTGTTCTATCGCGTTTGAACGATCTCCCTCGACTGCATAGGCGCGGGCGAACGCGACTGCGTTCACCGCAACAAGGGGCGGCGGGTTGCCGAGCCCGTCGACAAACGTTTTTGCATCGCGCGCCTTGGCCATTCCGGCGGGATCGCCGAGTTTGCTGAGCGCCTCAGAATGGCCGATTGTCGCTGCAATGTGCAGCGGGGATCCTTCACCCGCGAAAGTCCGCGCCATCGATTCGGCTCGTTCTAGTCGCACGATCGCTTCGCGATCCTGCCCGACCGCCATGAGCACCTTGCCATGGTTGTTGAGGAGCGCAGCGGTCGCTGCCGAGGGCCCATAGAGTCGATCCCGCAGAACTACGGCCTCGGCGAAGAGTTCGGCAGCATCTTCCGATCGTCCAAGCATATGCCTGATCGATGCAAGGTTGTTCAGGGTGTTCGCGGCGTCGAAACTGCCCGCCATTCCGATCGACCGCCAGATTTCGAGGGCGCGACTGAAGGACTGATCGGCCCCCTCCAGATCGCCGGAAGAAAACTGCAACGCCCCGATATTGTTGACGAATACGGCCTCTCGCTGGTTTCCCGGGCCATAGCGTCCGACACTTTGCTGAAGAGCGTCTGTCAAAACCGTCATTGCCGCATCGGGGTCTCCTTCGCGCAATGTTTGAGCTTCGAGTAGCCGACTATCCGCCAGCCGCGTCTCCCAGATCTCCGGCTCCGCCATCCAGAAAGCCTGCGCTTCGGCCAGAAACTGGCGAGCCTTTTCCCCTTCGCCCGCATTCCAATAGGCCTGCGCGAGATTGTACTTCCCTTGCGCAAGAGTGTGCGCGTCAATCTCGGTCCGTTCCTGGATCAGCATTTCGAGCGTTTCGATCGCGCCCGGGTAATCGGTCAGATTGAATTGCAACTCGCCCAGGGACTGGAGCACCGCAGCATATTGCGCTGGGTCAGCCTGAAACAAGGCGCGGACCCGCTGCGACTGGTCCGCAAGCAACTGCGAGCGTTGAGCAGTGCCAGTATCGGATTCCGATCCGGCGAGGAGCAGGTAGAGCGAGTCCTCGATCGCTTCGGTGCGCTGCTCTTCCACCAACGCCCTGCGCTGCGACTGGAGCGCTCTATCGGTCTGCCAAAGACTGACACCGAGGCCGCCGACCAAAGCGAATGTTGCAATCCCGAAGGCTGCACTGGCGACCTTGTAGCGCGTAATTGTCTTGCCGAAGCGGTAAAGCGGACCTCCATCTCGCGCGGCCACCGGGGCCCCCAAGGATAGGTTTGCGAGATCATTTCCGAGAGCTTCGGTTGATTGATATCGATCTGCTGGGTCCATCGCCAATGCCTTGCGCAGCACCGCCTGAAGGTCGCCACTGTGCGCGCGACCCAGCTTCGTGTTGACGCTGCCATCCGCGCACCGCTCGGGCCACTTCCCCGCAATCAGGAAGTGCGCGACCATCCCGATCTGGAAGATATCGGTGGCGATCGTGACGGGTCGACCTTCCAACTGTTCGGGTGCGGCGACGGTGAAAGTCAAAGGCCCGGGCGCCAAACTCTCGTCTGCATCGATCAGTGCGGCAATTCCGAAGTCGATAAGCCGGACATTCCCGTCCGAATTGACGAGAATATTCGAAGGCTTGACGTCCCGATGCAGAAGCAGGCGAGCATGCGCGTGGGTGATCGCGGAGCAGAGCTGCTGCAGTAGCCTTAGCTTCGCATTGAGCGAACTGCGACGGGCCGAACACCAACGGTCGATCGGATCGCCTTCGACATACTCGACGGCCATGAAGGGGTTTCCATCGCCATCGGTGCCGCCATCGATAATCCTGGCGATATTGGGGTGTTCGAGCTTCGCAAGCTTGCGGCGTTCGTCTTCCAGACGCTCGACGAAATCCTCGCCGGTGCGATAGAGCAGCTTGAGCGCCGAAACTTGCTTGAAGCTGGGGTCATCGCGGACAGCGCGGTAGACCGCGCCCATTCCGCCTTTTGCAATGAGCCGATCGATACGCCAGGCGCCAACCAGAGAGTCCGGTTCGAGAATGCGATCCTGACCGGCATCATCCGAAGCGATCGCGGCGCTGGTGGCCATGAACGATGTCGCAGTTTCGCGCTCTAGCTGATCTGCAAGGTACTCTCTGACGGATGGATCGATCTGGTCCGAGGCGTTCAGAACTTCGGCGCGCCCTTCGAGCGTAGATTGAGCAACCTCGCGGTAAAGCGCAGAAACCTTTGACCAATCCATAGACAATTGCCTCATGCCGATACTGCATCGAAGACTAATCGATTTCGGGATCGAGTCAGTAAAAAACTGAAATCTATGGAAGAGTCTGGGCTATTTGTCAGCTTGAAGGTTCAAGTCTCGCGCAAAATACGGGGTCGACGAGGAATGGCGTGCGTAATGGTTGCATGGATGGCAGTTAGAGCCAGCGTCGCACTTGCTGCCTGTATTGCTGAAACTCCATTCCGAAGATGTCCTCAAGCCGCGTCTCTTCGGGTTTGATCTGGAATTCGGTGATGTAAGTCACGAAGGCCAGCAGGATCAGGACGTTTGCTGGCGAGCCAAGCAGGGCGGCAATTCCGGTCAGGATAAAAAGCATCCCGAGATACATCGGATTGCGCGTGAAGCGGTAAAGACCATCGACCACGAGGCTGGAGGCCTTTTCGGGCGCGAGCGGCGTCACTGTGGTCCTTGCTTTCCGAAACGCCAGGACGGCGACCAGATCGATCGTCAATCCGACAGCGATCAGCGAATAGGCGACGACGGACTGATACGGGAAAGACAGAATGAAGGCAGGCCACACAGAGGCGATGCCCCACATTCCAAGCCCACAGGATAGCGCCACGATTGGAGGCGGAATGAGCAGCTTCAATGTGTTGGCCATCACAGAAATCCTCTGCCGGTCCGGAGCTTGAGCGCAACGGCGCTTCCGACAAGCGCTGCAACCATCCAGGCGAAGCCGTGCAGGCTTCCCGAGATCATCCCGCCCAGGTAGGCCCCGATGTTGCAGCCATATGCGATCCGGGCACCATATCCCATGCACAGCCCGCCCAGAACGGCCGTCCCGACTTCGGTCCAGGAAAGCCGGAATTTCGGGCTGAACTTGCCTGCTAGGTTGGCCGCCACAAGCGCGCCACCGACAATGCCGAAATTCATCACGGACGTCGCGTCGGACAGGACGCTGCGTTCGAGCCATCGGGAGCGGTTTTGCCAATAGGGCCAGCTTGCAACGTCGATCCCCAGCCCGGTGGCGATCTTTGCTCCCCACAAGGTGAATGCAGAGGTGATTCCCCAAGGTCTGCCGAGCAGCACGATGGTGGCCACACTGACGCCGGCTATCGCGATCGCGCCAAGCAGGACCGACCATGGTCCCGTCAGCAGCGAATGTGTGCCGCGCGGGCTGTCCAGCGTGCCATACAGGCGCTTCTCACGGACGGTCGAGAAGTACCAAAGGCCTGCAATCAACGCGATCAATACGCCCAGCGCGCCGATAGCACCGAGTTCCTCGACAAGGCCAATGCGAGGCGCCGAGGGAAGGGTGCGCCACCACGGCACATGCAGTGTTGCAAAGACAGACCCAGCGACAAACGCGCTCAGGGTCACCAGCATGCGCGTGCTGCCTCCTCCGACCGTGAAAAGCGTGCCAGAGCCGCATCCCCCGGCGAACATCATTCCAAACCCGAATGTGAAGGCGCCAACCATGACACCGACACCGACCGGAGCAACGGCCCCGCTGGCAGTAATCCCGATGGCTTCGGCGTAACCGATAAGCGGGAAAGTCACGAGGCTGGTCAGTCCGATCAGCACGAACTGCATCCTCAGACCATGACCGCGGCCCTCTTGAAGAAACTGCCGCCAATGAGCGGTGAAGCCGAATGACGCATGGTAGAGCGCGAACCCCGCCACCACTCCGATCAGCGTGGCAAGCAGCAGTTTCAACCCGGAAACGCTCCAGACCGCTATCAGCAAGGCTGCGAGTGCCAGAATTGCGACCCCCAGGGGCAGCGCCTCCCGCATGTCCGATCGGCCGGTCATTGCGCCACTATTGCGCCTGTTCGAGTCCCGCTTCCTTCCAGGCGTCGAAACCGCCGGTCATGTGCGCAATGTTCTCGAATCCCTGCTCTTCCATGACCGCGAGCGCCCGTGTGCTGCGGGCACCGGATTTGCAGTGCAGGACATAGGTGCTGCCTCGGTCAAGCTTCGCCAATTGCTCGGCAAAGTCTTCGCTCCTGACGTCCACATTGACCGCGCCTTCGATATGTCCTTCGGAAAATTCGCCGGGAGTGCGAACATCGAGCACCACAACCGCATCACCGCCCGCGATCAGCTCGCTGGCCTCTGAAACGCTGACGTCGCGGACCGCGCCGATCTGCGGAGAACTGACATTGTCGCTCGGTTCCGGCGCCTCATCACTTGCACCCGAACATCCCGCCAGGCCTGCCGAAAATGCGATAGCGGCGACAACCAGCAATTCCTGAGTTCTCTTCACGGCGTGGGCTTCCTTATTGAATCGGCAATGTGCATGTTTTCATGGACTGGGGCGATCAGATCAAGCCTCTTGCGAGATAGTGGTCAACCGGAGGTGGAGGATCGCCGGTGTCGCGCGAAACTTCGGTGAATGCGCGATCCTGCGTCAGGAACACCTTGCCATTCAGCTCATCGATAAAGTGGGTTCGTCTGAGCCGGTCCATAACCGGCCCCTTCACCTCGGAGAGGTGCAGTCCGATTCCTCCATCTCCAAGCCGATGATTGATTGCCTCAAGACTTTCGAGACCCGATGCGTCCACTTCGTTCACCGCGCTGCACATCAGTATCACGTGGCGAACCGCGGGGCGGTCGGCGACCTCCTCCAGGACATATTCCTCGAGCCACCGCGCGTTGAGATAGGTCAGCGCCTCGTCGATGCGGATCGAAAGCACGTGCGGCACGGTGAACACCTTATGGCGCTCGACATTGCGGAAATGTTCGGTTTCGGGGACTCGCCCGACAATCGCGGCATGCGGGCGGCTCGCGTGCCACAGATAGAGCAGAAGTCCAACGGTAACCCCGGCGATCACTCCCATTTCAACCCCCGCGATCAGAGTGATGCCAATTGTCGCGATATGCGCGGCAAAGTCCGTCTTGGAATAGCGCCACAACTGACCAGGCGTCTTCAGATCGACCAAGCTCAGCACGGCCACAATGATCGTCGCCGAAAGCGTCGCAATGGGAAGGCTGTAAAGGAGCGGCGTGAGGAACAGGGTCGCAAGAGCTATGCCGACTGCGGTGTAGGCGCCAGCCGCCGGGGTTTGCGCTCCCGCGTCGAAATTGACTGCCGAACGGGCAAAGCCTCCCGTGACCGGATAACTGCCGGAGAAGGCACTGGCGATGTTGGCGGCTCCAAGGCCGATCAATTCCTGATCCGGCGCAATACGCTGCCGCCGCTTGGCCGCGAGCGTCTGAGCCACCGAGACGCTTTCGACAAAGCCGATGATCGAGATCAGCAGCGCGGGCACCCAGAGCTGTTCGATCAGGGCAAGATCGGTTGCGGGGACCGCGAAAGGGGGCAGGCCTTGCGGGATCGATCCGACGACGCTGACACCCTGTTCATCGAGCTTCAGAGCAATGACCGCCAGAATGGTAAGCGCTACCGCCGCGACCGGCCCAGCCTTTGCGGTCATGTCTGCCGCGCGTTCCGGCAGCCCGATCCGTTGCAGAGCAGGCTTCGCACCCTTGCGCACCCAGAACAGGAACAGAGTCGCAGATACCCCTATTGCAAGCGTCCAGGCGTTGGTCTCCCAAATCGCGCCAGAAAGCGAGCCAAGCATCGCCGGCCAGTTGTCACCGCTCGCCTGCACGCCGAGTACATGCTTGAGCTGACTCGTCGCGATCAATATCCCCGACGCGGTGATGAAACCGCTAATGACCGGGTGGGACAAGAGATTCGCAAGAAACCCGGCTCGCAGCAGACCGAGCACGGCCAGCATGATTCCCGAAAGCATTGCCAGGGTTATCGCCGCTTCGAGGTACTCGGCCGTTCCCTGATCCGCGACGGCTCCCGCAGCCAATGCCGTCATCAGGGAAATTACTGCGACAGGTCCGACCGCAAGCGTGCGGCTGGTGCCGAAAAGGGCATACAACACGAGCGGCAGGATTGACGCGTAAAGACCCACAACCGGGGGCAATCCCGCGAGCAAAGCGTAGGCGAGGCTCTGCGGGATCAGCATGATCGTGACGATAAGCGCTGCCAGCAGGTCGTCGGTCAGGATTGAGCGGTTGTAGGTCCGACCCCATTCGAGGATCGGAAGAAAGCGCGACAAGGACATGCAATCTCTCCCAGATTCTCGAACTCGGGCCTATGTGGGCGATACCCTTGGCACAATGCCGCGCTCCGCTGCGGCTGGGGGCAGTTTCCGGTGATCTGACGTCAAGTGCGGTTCTCTGTCAGGCGCATGAGGAACATGCCCGCTAGCATGGCGACGACGAATATCGCAGCGGATACCGGCTCAATGACCAAGGCTGCAATGCCGGGGCCGGGGCATAGTCCGGCGATGCCCCATCCGATCCCGAACAGGGCCGACCCTCCAATCAGCGCAGGTGTGAGATCGCGCCGCGACGGGAGCGCGAAAGCGTCAGCGAAGATTGGTCGCGAGAGCCTCGGTTGGACCATCCAGGCAATCGCCATCACAGCGACTGCGCCTCCCATGACGAAGGCCAGGGTCGGATCCCAATCGCCGAAAATGTCGAGAAACCCGCGAACCCGAGCGGGATCGGTCATGCCGCCCAAGGTGAGGCCCGCTCCGAACAGGATGCCCGCTGCAAGGTTGGGAAGTTGCCGACCGATCATGGCAGCACCTTCAGGCCGAGCGCGTTCATCGCCGCCACGGTGGCGAATCCAGCGATCATGAATGTTGCGGTTGCGACAAGAGAGCGCGGGGACAGCCGGCTCATCCCGCAAACGCCGTGGCCGCTCGTGCAACCGCTGCCAAGCCGGGTTCCTGCTCCGACCAGCAAGCCGGCGACGATCAGAACCAGTGGGCTGGCGAAGCTTGGGCTTATGTCCCCCGCGATCAGCATGACGAGGAACGCTCCAACCGGCAGACCAAGCAGGAACAGCCACGCCGAAGATCTCGGCAGGCCGCTTGCGCTCATGCCAGCGGCGCGCGCCGCAATCCCGGATATGCCGGCGATCCTCCCGGCGCCGAGCAGCATCAAGGCGGCGGCGAGGCCAATCAGGATACCTCCGCCGAGCCCGGCCAGTGGGGTTGCATCGGGAAAGCCGGGAAGTGTCATACGGCGTTGACCGGGATCTTGATGTAGCTCACCCCATTGTCTTCGGGCTCGGGCAATCTTCCGCCGCGAATGTTCACCTGCACCGAGGGCATGATCAGGTCAGGCATCGCAAGCTTGGAATCGCGAGTGGTGCGCATTTCGACGAATTCGTCCTCGCTCACACCATCCCTGACATGGATGTTGTTGGTCCGCTGCTGCTCGACCGTGGTCTCCCATGCATATACGTCCCGGCCCGGCGCCTTGTAATCATGGCACAGAAACAGGCGGGTATCGCCGGGAAGCGTGAGCAACCGGCGGATCGAGCGGAACAACTGACGCGCATCGCCGCCGGGAAAGTCTGCCCGCGCTGTTCCGAAATCCGGCATGAATATCGTGTCGCCGACAAAGGCTGCATCTCCGAAGATAAACGCCATGTCGGCCGGGGTGTGGCCCGGTACATGCAGGGCGATTGCTTCGATCTGGCCCAGTTTGAACGCCTCACCGTCAACGAACAGATGATCGAATTGCGAGCCGTCGCGCTCAAAATCGGTACCGGCGTTGAAGAGCTTGCCAAACACTTCCTGGACCCGGGTGATCTCTTTCCCGATCGCCAGTTTCCCGCCAAGAGTTTCCTGAAGGTAGGGCGCTGCCGAGATATGATCGGCGTGCGCATGGGTCTCGATCAGCCATATCACTTTAAGATTATGAGTATGTATATACTCGATTATGAGGCTGGCCGATCCATGCGATGTACGCCCCGAAGCTGCCTCGTAGTCGAGCACCGAGTCGATTATGGCAGCCTCGCGCGTTGCCGGATCATGGACAACGTAGCTTACGGTATTTGTCGCTTCGTCAAAGAATCCTGCGATTGAAGGGCGCAAAGCCCTGTCTGCCTGCGCTCGCACGATCTGTTCTGCCGCGACCGTCAGTGCAGCGTCAGCAAGACTCACATAAAATCTCCATAAATTACATAAAATGTGTATATGTATTGCACTTCAGCTGTCAAGCTCTATAGGGAGATCGATGGAAGGCGAAGCGGTCATATCTTCGGCACCCTGCGCGGGACTGCGCATCGGCGATACTCCTCCCGACTTCGAGGCGCGGAGCACGACCGGGCCGGTGCGACTGTCGTCCTATCGCGGGCGCTGGCTGGTCCTTTTCTCGCACCCGGCGGATTTCACGCCGGTGTGCACGACCGAATTCGTCGAGCTCGCAAAGCATGCGCCCGACTTCGCAAAGCGCGATTGCGAATTGATGGCGCTGTCGGTGGATAGCCTGTTTTCGCACTTTGCCTGGCTGCGCATGATCAAGGAGCGGTTCGACGTCGAAGTGCGGTTCCCGATTGTCGAGGATCCAACCCTCGTGATCGGCCGGGCTTTCGGGATGGTCGCACCCGGTGACAGTGACAGCGCCACGGTCCGCACGACATTCTTTATCGATCCAGCCGGTGTGATCCGCGCGATGACTTGCTATCCCGCCAGTGTCGGACGATCGATCCCGGAGATGCTGCGAGCGCTCGATGCGCTGCAAGCTGTGGATGCGACCGAAGGTCTGGCCCCCGCCAATTGGCAGGTGGGCGATGCCATGCTTCGATCGCCAACGCACGATCTCAACGAGATATTCGAGGCAAAGGATGGGACCGACTGGTTCCTGCGCGAGATGCCTCGACGGACGCGCAAATGACCGGCGGCCCCATCGAAGAGCTAAAAGCGCTCGCTCACCCGCTTCGCTATCGCATTCTCGAGGCGCTGCGCGCTGGTGAACGCAATGTCGGCGAGATCGAACAAGTCACCGAGATCGGTCAGCCGGCGCTGTCCCAGCAATTGAGTGTCTTACGCAAGGCGGGCCTGGTGGAGACCCGCAAACAGGCGAAGCTGGTATATTATCGCCTTGGAGAAGAGCAGCTGGCCCGACTTGCCGAGGCGGTTGCTGGCTTCACTGTGTCGGACGGCAGGCAGCTTGCATCACCGCGCTTAGGTTCGCCGGGGGCAGCGAACTTTGCCCGCCTGTCGCGATAGTCGCGCGCTACCAATTGTCCAATTGGTGTTCTGAGCGACGATCTTTCAATCGGCCAATATTTGCATTTGCCGTTGCTTCATCGGCGTCCTAGCCTCGCAAGGCAGAGCGCCGCGAGGAGGGGGAAGGCCAATGCCGCAAATGACGCGCAGGAATGCTTTGGCCCTTGCCGCGGCTGGATCCGTTTCTGCGGCGTGCAGCATAGGTGAAAGCGGCAGGAAGCGAAGAGTCGCGGTAATCGGCGCGGGCATTGTCGGCGCTTCCGTTGCCTATCACCTCGCCAAAGCGGGAGCGCAGGTCACGGTTCTCGAGCGCCACGAGATTGCCACCCGGGCGAGCCGCGGAAGCTTCGCATGGCTCAACGCGACCTGGGCGAAGCAGCCGCGACATTATCACCGCTTCAACCAGCTGGGTCTCGCTGGCTGGCAGGAACTGGAGCGCGAGATCGCCATTCCGATCAAGTGGGGCGGCTCGATCGAGTGGTTCGCGGATCCCGAGCGGCAAACGCAACTGGCACAACAAATCGAAGAGCAAGTGGAATGGGGCGAGCCCGCCCGAATGCTCGATCGTCAGGAACTGTTTGCGCTGGAACCGAATGTCGCGTTCGGGCCAGCACAGACCGCGGCTCTTTCTCCCAATGACGGCGCGCTCGACCCGGTGTTGGCAACCCGAATCTTGCTGCAGCACGCGGAGAAGCTCGGTGCCGACATCCAGACAAACTGCACGGTTTCGGGCGTAGAGCCCTCGTCCAACGGCGTGGTGCTGTCGACCTCGAAGGGCGAATTCGAAACTGACACCTATGTGCTGGCGACCGGTGCCGATCCCGACGCTATCCAAGCGCTGGCCGGGATCGATGTTCCCCAGCGCTCGACCCCCGGCGTTATCGTTGTGACCAAGCCGGTTCCCCGGCAGTTGGGGCGGATAATTGTCGGCCCCGGTGTCCACATTCACCAGCGGATGGATGGACGCGTCGTGCTGGGCGAACAACAGGGCGCGCCGAACACGGCGGCGCATGCCGAACGCCTGAAGGGCCGCCCGAACCGCTTTCCCACTTCCGAACTGGCCGAGCAGCATGCACGGCGGATTCTCGCGGTCGCTGGTGAGATTCTGCCCGATATTGCCGATGCAGAGGTGGAAGATGTGTTTATCGGCTGGAGACCGTTGCCGCTCGATGGCCATCCGGCAATCGGCTTCTCTCACGACCAGCCGGAGGCTTATGTCGCAATAGCCCATAGCGGAGTTTCACTGGCTCCCATCATCGGCAAACTGGCAGCTGGCGAGATCCTGGAAGGCTCCTCTTCCGACCTGCTGGCTCCCTATCGGCCCGACCGCGACTTCGAGGTCGTCAGGCGATACTGAACTTGGCTGGCGCACACAGTCAGCCGCGCATTCCTGCCATTTCCCTCCGGTTTGCTCCACGCCGCGCAATCGCTTAGCTTGTGGCCGAGAGGGGAAAAATGATCAAATATCGGTTTGTCGCAGCGCTCCTGGCGCTGATCGCCGCCCCGGGTGTTGCCAACGCTGAGCCCGACAGCGCCGAAGTGCCGTACCAGGATGTAACGGTCTATCAGGCCGAAACCATCATCACGATGGAGCCGGGCTATCCCGAAGCACAGTATGTCGCCACGTCCGAAGGAATTATCCTCGGCGTTGCACAGAGTCTCGAAGACCTGGCGGCCTGGACCGAGGGGCGCAACGTCACGGTGGATCGCCGTTTTGCTTCGCAAGTCCTGATGCCGGGCTTTGTCGAGCCGCACATCCACCCGATGCAGACGGTGATGATGTTGCCGCTGCCATTCATCAGTCCGGAGGCGTGGGAACTGCCGGGCAAGAGCTATCCCTCGGTCATTGGAGAAGCCGAATACGAGGCGCGGTTGCGCGAAGTGCTCACCCAAAGCGATGAGGAACTGTTCATCACCTGGGGACACCACAAGCTGTTTCACGGCGACATGAATCGCGCAAAGCTCGATGCGATCGCACCAGATCGGGCGGTCGTGATCTGGCAGCGCAGCTTTCATGAGATCATAGCCAACACCAAGGCCCTGGAGCTGCTCGAGATTGGAACGGAGGCCGAGTTTGTGGCCGAATTCGATCGGCCCGGGATCGATCCGACCCACGCGGATTTCGCTACGGGAGTGATCCACGAAACCGCGCTGTTCAACGGGGTGGAGAAACTCAGGCCTTACCTCTTCTCGCCTCGGAAAGTGCAGCAGGGTCTGATCGAGATGCGTCAGATGATGCTTGAGAATGGCGTCACGACAAGCGCCGACCTCGCATTCGGCGCATTCGGAGGGATTGCCACAGAAGCATCACTTTTCAGAAGTTTGTATGACAAAGCTGACACGCCTTCTCGGATTCTGGCAATCCCCATCGCTCCGGCAGTCGATGGCGACCCAAAGGAATGGCTGACCCGAACGAGTGCGCAGTATGGCAGCGCCAAATTCTTCTTTTCCGATCGCGTGAAACTGTTCGCGGATGGCGCATTCTTCGCTCAGTTCATGCAAATGAACCCGCCTGGCTACAGCGATGGACATGAGGGCAAATGGATCACGGAGCCAGATGTTCTCGAGGCGCAGGCAAAGCGCTTCTGGAAGGCTGGCTGGAGCCTGCACACGCATGTCAACGGCGACAGGGGTCTTGACGTGGTGCTGGGCATTCTTGAGCGTCTCTCGGTCCGCGAAGGGCAAGACCGCGTGCTCGAACATCTCGGCTACTCGACCGAGGCGCAGAACCGCCGGATCGGTGAGATGCAGCTGATGGTCTCGGCCCAGCCAAACTACATCCGGATCCTGGGTGATGCCTATGCGCGAAGCGGGCTGGGGCCGGATCGTGCGGCTCAGATGAACCGCCTGGGTTCGCTTGAGCGCAAGGGCGTGCCGATCGGTCTGCACAGCGATTTCAACATGGCGCCGATCGATCCGCTCTATCTTGCCTGGGTGGCAACCAATCGCGTCACGCTCGAAGGGAATGTGAAAGCCCCGGCGGAGCGGCTCAGCATCGACAAGGCGCTGCGGGCCATAACCATTGATGCTGCGCGAGTGATTGGGCTGGATGAACAGGTCGGCAGCATCGCGTCGGGCAAGAAGGCGGATTTCGTCGTCCTCGATCGCGACCCTCGCGCAGGTGGTCCGACCGCGTTGCAGGACGTGCAAATTGGCGGAGTGGTGTTCGAAGGAACGTGGTTTCCTGCGCGCTAAGCACCGGACTCCGGCCCAAGAGCAGTTTCCAGTGAACTGGTTTTCGCTTCCCTCAACCTGTCCGCGTTAACCTTCAATCTCAAATGTTTCATCGTGTTAAATCTGGCGGAATTCTGCGGTTTTTGTCGAGTCTACTAACGGGTTGATAACCATTGCTGAGTATTCATCCTATGCATGAATACGCATACCGTCACGAAGCCGCTCTTTGCCGCATCCGTTGCGGCGATGTTTACGCTTGCCACTCCGGCGCATGCCGAAGGGGTTAGCGCCGGCACGCTGATCGAGAACACCGCGACTGCAACATACGACGATGGGGATGGCCCCAAGACCGTCGATTCCAACACCGTTACCCTGCGCGTCGACGAATTGATTGACGTGACCGTCACATCGCTCAATTCCGGTCCGGTTGCCGCAATTCCGGGCGAAGCGGTGCTGACATTCGAGGTGACCAACCCGGGCAACGGCCCGGAGGCGTATCAGCTCACAGCCAATCCAACCGTAGCTGGCAACGATTTCGACACGACGGTCGACAGCATCGCAGTCGATACGAACGGCAACGGAACATACGAGCCCGGTGTCGACGAGATCCTGACCGCGCCCGAAACCACTGCAGTCTTGCAGCCCGATGAAACGCTGACTGTGTTCGTGATCGTTACCGTTCCCCCAGGCGTAACCGACACCCAGGAAAGCGATGTCGAACTGACCGCGGACGCCGTTACCGGCACCGGAGCACCGGGCACGGTGTTTGCGGGGCAGGGCGTCGACGGTGGGGACGCCATTGTCGGCACGACCGGCGCCTCGGCCACCGCCACCGGAGAACTGCTGGTCGGAATCACGTCGGTGGATCTGATCAAGGCCGCGACAATCTCTGATCCGTTCGGCGGCGACAGCGCGGTACCGGGTGCGGTTGTCACCTTTACCATCACTGCG
>CAZJZO010000041.1:0-24275 GCA_964550495.1 uncultured Porphyrobacter sp.
CTTCACCGCTTCCACCGGCGCACAGCAACATCGGCTGATCGTTCTGACCCGGGACCGTTGCGCATTTGCCTTCGGTGATGATCTGGACCGGATCGTTGATCGCGGCGAGGCATTCCAACGCGTCACGGTCCCCGCAGATCGCGTCATTCTGCCACAATATGCCAGGGCCATTGTTCCCGGCGACACAAGGAGGCGTGCCTGGACCAACTCCACCCACGCCGCCGTCCGGAGACGGAGGTTCAGAAGCACCGGAATATCTCAGCGCAAACCTCTGCCTGCTATAGATGATCGGCGTTCCCGACGAATCGATCGCGTCTCTGAGGCCCTGGACCGCTCCTTCCCATCGCTCCACAGCCGCTCCGATTGCTCCTGCATCCCCCGACGCGCGAGCTGCTTCAACTGCATTTGTCGCTGCAATCACCGCGTCGGCAGCGTCCCCAACATCTGAGTCCCCGGCCATATCGGCAATCGTTGCGGATTCTGCCGCCGCGAGTCTTGTCGTACCCGTCTCTCTCTTGCTGGGAACGCGTGGAGCAGGTGCCGAAGGCGCAGGAGACGGAGCGGGTGATGAAGCCGTCGCCGTAGGTGTTGGTGTCGGGGTCGGAGTACCCGTCGCCACCGGTCCTGGACCGCTATCCGCAGAACATTGTCCAGGTAGAATACCCTGAGCGAAATCGTTCAGATCAACCTGTCCCAAATCTGTGACGTCATTGGGCCGTTGTCCGGGAAAGCTAAAGCCTCCGCCACCGCCAATGGTCCCTCCGTTCCCGTCACTCACTTCCCCCACACACCCTTTGAAAGATTCGAAGTTCTGATCGCGGATCGCCTCATCGAAACAGGGATCGTCGGTCAGGTTCGTTCCATCAAGCGTCAGGCCGTTGTTGGGATCGACGTAAACGCGCGTCCTGATGAGATTGCCGTCGCTCAGGTAGCTGGTGTTGAGCACATAGCCCTGTCCGTTGGTCAGTTCGAGCCTTGTAAAGCGTTCGCGACCTTCAGGATCGATACTGTTGAAGCTGTATGAGATGCTTCCGTCCCGGGGATTGACCGCGTAGCCATCGCCGATCTCGATCAGGGACGGATTGAAGAACAAGGCAGCGGGAACCGGCGTACGGCGGGCAGCAGGAACATCATCCTCCGGAAAGAAGGCCTCGCTGGCGTTGGCGATCGAAAATTCGGGCGAAACGCCGTCCGAAAGCTCGGGCTCTGGCTCGGCTGAATCGCGGTTGAAGAAGAAAACCAGGCCAGCGACAAGCACAACCAAAATGACAGCAATAAGAAAGTTTCGCATTCCGCGCCCATCCTGATAAATCTATAAGCGATACTGCAAATAAACCTATGCCGCATGAAATCGGTGCGATTGTAGTTTCACGTCAATATTACTCTCCAATTCGAATTTCCTCGAATAAGATACAATTTCATCATAAGCATTACTTATGGCGAATGCCGACCGGACCCGCCTCCAAAACAAAATCGACCGGGCTTGGCGCACCGCCAACACCAAGGCCAAAGCGACCAATTGGAAAAGACAAAAAAGCGCCGCCCGCGACCCGCGCGAGCAACGATTGTGTGTACCGATTGTTTGCGTGGCCGCTTACCGCGGCGACATCCTGATCGCACCGTCGAGGCGCAAGCTAGTTTTTCTTTAGATCTCGCGATTCTCAAGAAGAGGTCGAAAGACAATTACGACAGGCTTATGACAGTGGAGTCAAAGATTTCGGAATCTCGGTAGCGTTTCATGTAAATGTTGTATAAACAGGCTCCCATTGTCTTGGACAAAACGGTTTTTCTCTTCGTCTTATGCCCCAGAACCAGTCAATTTGAGGAAGCTCCATGCCAAAAGATGCCAATGAAGTAGAGATTGAGCGCCAGAAGAGCCAAATGATTAGAGATGGCGGCACTTGGAATGAGATAAATAACCCGCACAAGCTATCTCATCATGCCAATACCGGTGAGATTCTCGGGAGAGATGACAAGCACAGTCGGGGGAACTCTGGGTATTCCAACTCTTCAAATCAAAACCTCGCAACAGGACAGAGCAAGAACAACGGCGGCGGAGGGAATAGCGGATGCTTCACTTCCGCAACGAACATCCTTACTCCCTCTGGTTGGCATTCGGTCAGCGCTCTCGAGAGACATGATGAGGTTGTTTGCTGGAATGCGTCGGCAAATGCCACCACTGTCCAGAAGGTACGAAAAGCGATCCACCACAAACCTTCTCGCGTTTGGGAGATCAATGCGTCGGGATTACACAAACCGATAGAGACGACCTGGTGCCACCCATTCCTGACCCAGAAAGGCTGGGTGGCAGCGTGGCGGTTAACTCAAGAGCATGAGCTACAGATGGTCGATGCGAGTCTCCAATCGAAATCGACCCGCATTGGCTCCGTTGTGCGCACCAACAGGTTTGAAGAGGTCTTCAACCTGCATACCGATGGAGCACGAAATTTCGTTGCCGATGGCGCTATCGTCCATAGCTTCGCATTTCTCAGGGTGCCACGCACGGCCCTCTCAAGGTTGGCCGAACGCCTCGAACCTTCAATCGGTGACTTCGCACCCGAGCCAATCATCTAACCTGCATCTCCTCACCTTGGCTCAATTGTCTGAACCAGGTGAGAAGAGCATCGTCGTCGAGAAGCGCGACGCTTATCGCGGCGCCATACGGATCGCGCCGTCGAGGCGCACGTCTTCGCCGTTGAAATAGCCGGTTTCGATCATGCACATGGCCAGTTGAGCGTATTCTTCAGGGTAGCCGAGCCGCTTGGGGAACGGCACGCTGGCTGCCAGCGCTTCCTTCACCTGCGGCGGGGCGGCGTTCATCAGCGGGGTGTTGAAAATGCCCGGCAGGATCGTGTTCACGCGGATGCCTTCGCGCATCAGGTCGCGCGCGATCGGCAGTGTCATGCCGACCACCCCGCCTTTCGAAGCCGAATAGGCCGCCTGGCCCATCTGGCCGTCTTCGGCGGCTACCGAAGCGGTGTTGACGATCGCACCGCGATCGCCTTCGTCGGTGAGCGGGTCGAGGCTCATCATGCCGGCCGCCGACTTGGCGATGCAGCGGAAGGTGCCGATCAGGTTGACCTGGATCACGAAGTCGAACGCGCTGATCGGGAAGTGCTTGATTTCACCGGTCTGCTTGTCGCGGCTGGCGGTCTTGATCGCGTTGCCGATCCCGGCACAGTTGACGAGAATCCGCTCCTGCCCATGCGCTTCGCGCGCCTTGGCGAAGCCGGCATCGACGTCTTCGTCGCTGGTCACGTTGACCTTGCAGAACACGCCGCCGATCTCGGCCGCCATGGCTTCGCCCTTCTCTTCGTTCATGTCGAAGATCGCGACTTTGGCGCCTTTGGCAGCCAGCGCGCGCGCGGTCGCTGCGCCGAGGCCCGAGGCCCCACCGGTAACGACGGCGGGGGTGTTGGCAGATACTTCCATTTAGATGTTCCTCTCAGATTGGATTGGGGGGTCAGACCGACTCGACGATCGTGACGTTGGCGACGCCGCCGCCTTCACACATCGTTTGCAGGCCGTATTTCTTGTCGTGGCGCTTGAGCGCGTGAACCAGGGTCGCCATCAGCTTGGTACCCGAGGCGCCGAGCGGGTGGCCGAGCGCGATTGCGCCGCCATGGACGTTCAGACCTTCGGGATCCGCACCCGTGTGCTTGAGCCAGGCCAGCGGGACCGGGGCAAAGGCTTCGTTCACTTCGTAGAGGTCGATGTCGCTCATTTTCATACCGGCGCGTTCGAGCGCGCGGTCGGTCGCGAATAGCGGCTCTTCGAGCATGATCACCGGATCGCCGGCGGTCACGGTGAGGTTATGGATGCGTGCCATCGGGGTGAGTCCGTGCGCTTTGAGCGCTTCCTCGCTGACGACCATGACTGCCGAAGAACCGTCGCAGATCTGGCTAGCGGTGGCAGCGGTCACCCGGCCATCGGGCGAAATCAGCTTCACACCGGCAATGCCTTCAAGCGTCGCGTCGAAGCGGATGCCTTCGTCGACCTTGTGGATGTCATCGCCGTCTGGCGTCTCGACCTCGACCGGCACGATCTCGTTGTCGAATGCGCCAGCCTGGGTCGCGGCGATCGCCTTCTGGTGACTCTCCAGCGCGAATTGATCGAGCATATCCTTCGAGAAATCGTGCTTCTGCGCGATCATTTCGGCGCCCATGAACTGGCTGAACTGCACCTTGGGATACTTCTCTTCGAGGCCGGGCGATTTGTAGTGGCCCAGCCCCTCCTTCATGTGAAAGGTTGCGTTGGTGCCCATCGGGACGCGGGTCATGCTTTCGACGCCGCTGGCAATCACGACGTCCTGCGTCCCGCTCATCACCGCCTGTGCGGCGAACTGGATCGCCTGCTGCGAAGACCCGCACTGGCGGTCGATCGTCACGGCCGGTGTCGATTGGGGAAGCTTCTTCGAAGCCAGCACGCCCATGCGCCCGACCTGCATCGCTTGCTCGCCCGCCTGGCTGACACAACCAGTGACCACGTCGTCAACCGCGTTGGGATCGATCCCGCTCCGCTCGACGATCGCATCGAGCGACTTGGCGAGCAGATCGACAGGGTGGACACCGGCGAGGCGGCCGCCGCGGCGACCGCCGGCGGTGCGAACGGCATCGACAATATAGGCTGTGGGCATTGGGGGAATCCTCTCGTTTACGTAAACGTTGCGATTTGCCACTCGCCTATGGGAGCATGCGGGGCAAATCAAGCGCTCAAAATGCGAGGCCGCGTGCAGGTTGCCCTTGCCCTTGCCGAAATGCTATCGCTAACAGGCGCTGATGATCGGCATTTCCGCAGAAGACTGGTATCAGAATGCGTCGGCCGCTTCGCAGACCGGCGATCTGGTCGGCGCGCTCGGCGCGATCCACGAAGGTCTGAAGGCTTTTCCCGATGCTCCGTTTCTCTGGCATGCCGGCGGCAGCCTGCTGCTGATGCAAGGCAATCCGGACGAAGCCGCGGAGCATTTCGGCAAGGCCTTCGCGCTCGAACCCAAGCAGTTCGATCACGCAGTCGATCAGGCGATCGCGCTTTCGGGTGCCGACCGCAATGAAGAAGCGCTCAAGGTTCTTGCGAGGATCGAGAAAAAGGGTGCGAAATTCGCGCATTACTGTTCAACCCGCGGCAATGCCGAGCGCGGTGCCGGCCATCACGGCAAGGCCGCGAGATGGTATGACCGGGCGCTCAAGATCGAGCCCGATCGGCCCAAGGCCCTGCTCGGCCGCGCCAATGTCGCGCTCGAACGCGGAGAGCCGAAAGCGTTGCAGTGGTTCGATCGCGCGCAGCAAGTCGATCCGGGCAATCCGCATGTCTGGCTCGGCAAGGCGCAGGCGCTCGACGTCGCCGGCGATCACGACGGTGCGCTCACTATCATGCGCCAGATCACCGCACAGGCGCCCGGCTTTGTCGATGGACTGCGCTATCTCGCGCAGTTGCGTCATGCGAGCGGTGATCGGGACTTCGCGTCGCACTATGCCGATGCCGCCAAGGCGATGCCGCAGGATCCCAACATTCCCGACGGTTGGTGCAAGACCCTGGCCGCGCTCGAGCTCAATGCCGAGGCGATGGAGGTGGCCGCGGAAGCTCGCCGATCGAGCCAGCCATCCGCCTATTTCGCTATGCTTGAGGCGGTATATTCCGGGGCGGCGGGCGATCACGACCGCGCGGATGCGATTTTTGCCGATCTCGATTGGCCCGGATCCGATCGCCTGCTCCACGAAGCGCGCCACCGCGTTCGCCGCGAGGAATTCGACCGCGCCGAGAGCCTGCTTGATGCCGTAATAGCGGAGAATTCCGGCGACATCGCCGCCTGGTCGCTGCGCGATATGCTATGGCGGCTGACCGACGACCCGCGAGCCGAATGGCTGCATGGCCAGGAAGGCCTGATCCAGCTGCGCCCGCTGGCGGGGCGACAAAAGACGATCACCGAAGCGATTGCGACCCTGCGCGAGCTTCACGAGGGTTCACCAATGCCGCTGGGGCAGAGCCTGCGCGGAGGTTCGCAGACGCTCGGCGTGCTGTTTCATCGCGCCGAACCGATCCTCCAGGACTTGCAACGCGCGATCGTGAAGACCCTGGAGGAATACCGCGTCGGGCTTCCGGCGCTCGATCCCGAGCATCCGCTGCTGCGTCATCGCGCTGCGCCATGGCAGCTGGCCGGATCGTGGTCGGTGCGGCTTACGGGCGGAGGCGACTTTCACGCTGCCCATATCCATCCCTCGGGCATCGTCTCCAGTGCATTGTATCTTGTCGTGCCTGACGAAGCGCACGGTTCGGACCGGCAGGGCTGGCTGGAACTGGGTCGCCCACCTCCTGATCTCGGGCTCGACCTACCGCCTCTGCGCTCGATCGAACCGCAGGAAGGGCACCTCGCTCTGTTCCCTTCCACTCTTTACCACGGGACGACCCCGTTCGGATCGGCGGAGCGAATGACCGTGGCGTTCGATGTGGTGACGAAGCCCTAGGCTCAGTTCAAACGCTTGACCCGGCCGGCAACCTTGTCGTTCACGCGCGCCTTGAAACTGCCAAGCGCCGCTTTCCGGATGACGATTGTGTCGCCCGCCCTGAAGCGCTTGCGCCCTACCCCGTCTTCGGTCTGGATCCAGCGCGCTCCGTCTTCGAGCTCGAATATGTAGCGGCCATTGCCGAGGCGCCTTGCATCGGCCAGCGTTGCCGTGATCTGATTGACCTCGTCATCCTCGTCTCCGCCGCCAAACAGGCGGATTTTCGGAAGCTTCAAACCGAACAGGCCGCGTTTCGCCTCCGTCACCTTTTTGCGATCCGCGATGACGAGTTCGCGCGATTGCTGCGCGGCATAGACGTCCGCGACTTCGCGGTCGAAGCAGGCGAGCCGCGCTTCCGGATCGGTAATGGCACGACATTCAAACAGCTTGTCGATCACTTCCGGGGTATCGATGGCCTCGGTCGGGTCGGACTGGGCCGCGACCGGCGAAGCGGCCAACGCAGCCAATGTGACAACACATAATGCGGCTTTTGTAGAACGCATGGCTGGAATTCTCCTCGATCGTGGTGCGACTAGCATGCAATACCTTCGGCCAAAAGTGTTACCCGCAAGCACAGCCGGGGTCTCGAACGGCACTTCGGGCGCGGATTTGAAGGGTTAATTGGGGATGTTAAGCACTGTTGCACGGCTGCTACACCCCGATTTCAATTTCGATCAGATGGTCAGGATCACTTCCCATCTAGCGCTTAAGGCGCCTAACCCGGCAATCAGGGACTAACTAGGCGGAATCCGCGTGGCTTTACACGCGTATTCGGCCTCGCTTTAGCCCAATGAACTGGGAAAATACTGGACCAGCTGCCCCGCGCCGATGGTTCCATTGTTCTCCCGCAACATGTCTTTCCTCATTGGAGGGACATTAGTCATGAGGGTAAAAAACCATATGAAGATTTCCAACCAGCTCCGACTTAGCGCTGGATCGTTGGCGGTCGGTTTGGTTCTTGCTTCGGCCCCTGCCTATGCGCAGGACGCTGAAGTCACCAGCGATGGTGACGAAGCAGAAACCGAAAACCAGATTCTGGTCACCGGTTCGCGTCTGAACGTCAACCCGAACCTCGAGGGTGCAAACCCCGTTCTTTCGGTTTCGGCAGAGCAGATCAGCCAGCAGGGTACGGTCCGTATCGAAGACCTTACCAACCAGCTGCCGCAGGTTTTCGCTGGCCAGGCCGGTGAAGTCTCGAACGGTGCATCGGGTACTGCAACGCTGAACCTTCGCGGTCTCGGCGCGGTTCGTACGCTCGTCCTGATCGACGGTCGTCGCCTGCCTTACGGTTCGTCGCAGATTTCCGCTGCCAACCTCGACCTTATCCCGACCCAGCTGATCGAACGCGTCGACGTTCTGACCGGCGGTGCTTCGGCTGTGTACGGTTCGGACGCTGTGGGCGGTGTTGCCAACTTCATCCTCAAGCGCGACTTCGAAGGCTTCGAACTCGACATCCAGGGTGGGTTCCAGCAGAACGGCAACAACATCGGCTTCTTCGAGAACGTTCTTGCCGCTGGCGGTCAGAACATTCCGGGCGCCGTTACCGACGGTGAAGAATACAGTGTCACCGGTATCCTCGGCACCAACACCGCCGACGGTCGCGGTAACGTCACCATCTACGCCAACTACGAGCGTCGCGAAGCAGTTACCCAGGACAACCGTGTTTTCTCGGCTTGTACCATTGGTAACTCGAGCAACCCGGTCACCAGCTTCGGCGGTGCGGGCTGCGTTGGTTCGGCCAACTTCCGCCTGTTCGGCGGTCCGGGCGGCTTTGCCTTCCAGGAAGAAGACGGCACGATCGTCCCGTTCGCGGGTGGACCGGCTCAGACCTTCAACTTTGGTCAGTTCAACTTCTTCCAGCGTCCTTCCGAGCGTTTCACGCTGTACGCGAAGGGTAACTACGAGATCAGCGACAACCTCGAAGTCTTCATGGACCTCTCGTATGTCGACAACTTCTCGGATGCCCAGATCGCACAGACCGCATCGTTCGGTATCGGCGCTTACAGCATCAACTGCGACAACCCGTTCATCCAAGGCACTCCGGGCCTTGCGCTGACCGACATCTTCGGTTGTACCGCAGCTGACATCGCAGCTGGCAACGATGTGACCGGTATCACCGCGTCGCACCGTAACGTCGAAGGCGGCCCGCGTAACTCGCGTCTCGAAAACTCGGCATTCCGCATCGTTGGCGGTCTGCGCGGTGACTTCGGTGACGGCGTGTGGGCTTGGGAAGTTTTCGGTCAGTACGCCGAAACCTCCGACACCTCGATTTCGACCAACGACTTCGTGGTTGCCAACCTGCAGCAGGCGTTCTTCGCTGTCGACGACGGCACAGGCAACGTTGTCTGCCGCGATCCGTCGGGCGGTTGTGTTCCCTACAACCCGTTCCAGCGTAACCCGGACGGTACGACTGCAATTACGCAGGCTCAGACCGACTTCATCCAGGGCGTCGGAATCGTTGTCGGTGACACCAGCCAGCTGGTTGTCGGCGCCAACATCCAGGCCGACCTGGGTGAATATGGCTTCAGCTCGCCGTTCTCCGAAGAAGGCATCGCCTTCCTCGTTGGTGTCGAGTATCGCGAAGACACTCTGAATTCGATCCCGGATGAGATCAGCCAGGTTCCTGGCGGTGGCTTCACCGGCGTCGGTGGCGCTACGCTGCCGGTTGCGGGTGCTGTTGACGTGTACGAGATCTACTCCGAGCTGCAGATCCCGATCGTTACCGACGCGCCGTTCTTCCACGAACTGACTCTGTCGGGCCAGTATCGTTACTCGGATTACACCGCGAACGGTAACGGCGTGACCAACGGGTTCAGCACCGATGCCTTCGGTATCCAAGGCGTCTGGGCTCCGGTCGAAGACATCAAGTTCCGTGCTCAGTTCCAGCGCTCGGTGCGTGCACCGAACGTCATCGAGCTGTTCACCGGTCAGGACACCGGCCTGCCGAACCTCAACTCGGCTGGTACCAACGCCAACGGCGTGCAGCTGTTCGACCCGTGCGCATCGGATGCTCCGCTGCGTTCGTTCGACGAATGTGCCCGCACCGGCGTTACCGCGGCTCAGTTCGGCACCATTCTCGACGTGATCTCGGGCCAGACCCAGTCGCTGACAGGTGGTAACCCGAACCTGAACCCGGAAAGCTCGGACACGTGGACCGTTGGTGTGGTTGTTGAACCCTCCTTCATCCCGGGTCTGTCGCTGTCGGTCGACTACTTCGACATCACCGTCGAAGACTTCATCTCGGCTGGTATCGCGGCGCAGGTTATCCTTGATAACTGCCTCGACACCGGTGATGCGGCGTTCTGTGACCTGATCACGCGTGCGCCTTCGGGTACTCTGGCCGCAGGCACCTTCGGTGTCGGCTTCCAGGCGACCAACATCAACATCGCTGAGCTGAACACGTCGGGCTTCGACATCCAAGTCCTGTACTCGACGGACATTGGCAGCCTCGGCGGCCTGCGTTTCGATTACGCTTCGACCATCCTGGATACGAATGACTTCATTCCGTTCCCGGGCGGCGATCCGATCGATTGCGCCGGCTTCCTCAACAACGGTTGTGTCCAGCCGGTCAACCCAACCTATCGTCACCGTGCGATCCTGACTTGGGAAGGCCCGTTCGGAGCAGAAGGCATCGACACATCGCTTACGTGGCGTCACTTCAGCTCGACCGACAACGATGTGGTCGACGCGAACCCTGAAATCGACGATCAGCTGCCTGCGCAGAACTATCTCGATTTCTCGATCTTCTATGAAGTGAACGAGACCATCCGCCTGCGTGCTGGTGTTCTCAACTTCCTCAACGAACAGCCGCCGGTGTCGGCGTCGTCGGGCCCGCCGCTCGGCAACGGTAACACCTTCCCGACTATCTACGATACGGGTCGGTCGTTCTTTGGCGGGGTCAACTTCCGCTTCTAATCGAAGCGAGAAGCCAACCAAACAAAGGAGCCGCGGACTTCGGTCCGCGGCTTTTTTGTTGCCTGGATCAGGGGTTTGATTGGGTTTGCCTCGAACACGCGGACGCCATCCGCGCCGGACGTTTCCGAGCAACCAAGACACAAGCGCTCAATCCCGGCGCCCCGCGCTCAAACCTGTGTTGACAATCGGATGGTGACCTTCATCGAGGGCTGGGGCTGATTGCGAGCAAGCAAGCAAACGACGCATGCCGGCAGGGCGCAGAGAACTAGGATCAGCCCCCTCCCCCGGAGCAGCCTGGTCCCGCAATCCGCTGCCTTGCCACGCGACCAGTTTGACACCCTGCGTGACGTCTGATCGCCCGCGAGCTGCATGCCAGACCACCTGGCGGCGCATTAGCCTTCCCAGATCTCGGCGATAGCGACGCTGCTCGACGACAGCGCAAGCGAAAAGGGCCCGCCAAAACGGCGAGCCCTCTTGCGTGCCACGCTAGCTAGGCAGCGCGGCGTATCGGTGCGGCAGTCACACCAGCATCGTCACAGACCGCCCGGGCCGCAATCGTTGGCCAGGTAGTCGAGCATCTTGGTGTAGAATTGCTGCTGGTGGTTGTACATCAACGTCACATAGAAGTGATCGGCATCTTCGAGGGTCACGAACTGACCTTCCTTGCCGGCCTTCTCGAACTCCTTCTTGTAGTCCGTGAAGTTGAAATACATCACGCGCCGGTCGTCCTCTGGGTGAACCATCAGCAGCGGGATGTTGACCTTCGACACTTCCTTGATCGGGTTGATGCCGATCGTACCGCGGCGCTTGCCCCAATCGTCCAGCGCTTTGGGCGAGTTCGGATTGCGGCGCATGTTGTAGACCTTTTCGGGGTCGGCAACGGCAGCGCCCGCAATTGCGCACTGATAGATATTGTTCTCGCGGCTGAGCGATACCAGCGCGGCATAGCCGCCATAGGACCAGCCGAACATCGCGATACGGTCGGGATCGACGAGACCCTGCTCGACGAGATACATCGCCCCGTCATCCTTGTCGTCCTGCATGGCACCGCCATGCTCGCCATAGGCGCTGTCGAAGTGGTCCTGTCCCCAGCCAACCGTCATCCGGTATTGCGGCTGGAGCACCATGTAACCGGCATTGGCCAGCAACTGACCCCATTCGTCGTAGGTGATGATTTCGTTCACGTGCGGACCACCATGCGGCAGCACGACAAGCGGGAACGGCCCTTCACCCTTCGGAACGGTGATGTATCCCGGGATCATCTTCCCGTCGCGCGCAGGATAGCGGATATACTGCACATCGGCGAGCTGATCGGGATTGACCAGCGGGTTGCGGCTGCCGAGCTTGGCCATCTGGCCGTCCTTGACCAGCCAGAACGAGCCCGGATCGCGCGGACCGCGATTGGTCACGACCATCGTGCTGCCGTCGCGCGAACGGCTGGTGATCGTCACGCTGTGAGCGTAGGGGATCTGCTGTTCGAGCGCTTCGTAAAGAGCCTTTTCCTCTTCATCGAACCAGTGACGCTCGCGCTTGGCACCCGAGTAACGGGCCGCAACCAACTTGTCGTTGCCCGGGACCGAGTGGGTCTGGATGCCGAGCACGTCGGCATCTTCAGCCTGGAACAGCTTTTCACCGTATTGGCCGGTGGAGAAGTTGAACTCCCACAGGGCAGCCTTGTCTTCACCGTTCCGGTTGTCGACGATGTAACCGATATTCGGATCGTCATGCTTGAATCCGCGCAGGCCGTGCAGGCCGCCCAGCACACGGTAGAGGTTGCCATATTCGTCGAGGTCGTATTCCTCGCCGAACTGCTTCCACGATCCATCGCCCGGCTGGCGATAGTAGTATTTCAGCTTCTTCGAACCGTTGTCGTAGCCTTCGGCATAACGCGGATTGCCATTGTTATCGAAGCGGATGTTCGAGTACTTCTCGTTACCCTTGATAACCAGGCTCTTGGTGCCGCGCTTGAGGTCGAACTTCCAGTAAGAAGTCGGACGGAAAGCTTCGAACGGATCGACACCGGTCGGATCGGGAATGGCATTGCCGCCCGAGATCAGGATCTTGTTCGGTTCGTTCGGAAGCGTGTTGGTGATCCCGAAATTGCCCGACACCTGTTGGAACTTGTTGGTGTCGAGGTTGTAAAAGTACGCCGCATATTCACGGGTGTCTTCTTCCGGCCCTTTCACCTTCTCGCGAACGATCTGCCAGGCGGACCCGAAAATGTAATTGTCGCTGACCCAACTGGCACTGATGATCTCCATCGAGTGATCGCCTTTGCGCCGGCTGGCTGCGTTCAGCCGCCGATATGGCTTCGAAAGGTCATCGGTCTTGTAGATTTCCAGCAGGTAATCGCCTTCGCGGCTTTCGACCTTGTGGACCAGCAGGTGCTTGCCATCAGGCGACAGTTGGACCGCGTTGACGACATCGCGCAACGCCCAGACGTCAATAGGGACGTTTGCCGAGGCTTGCGCCTGCGTTTCGGAAGGTGCGGAGACGCTCAGGCCAAGGGCACTGACACCGGCCATTGCAGCGATCAGAGGTGCTTTAAATAATTTCATGGTCACGACTCTTGTGAATTGGATGATGAGTTCGATGAATCAGCAAGACGCGCGTCCTCCTCGGCGTCTCACCTCGTTGTGCAATAAAACAAAAAAGCGGCCTCTCGGCAAGTGCGAGAGGCCGCCTTTTTTGGCTCAATTGCGCCGTTCTTCGATTAGAAGCGGTACAAGATCTGGCCGAAGAACTCACGACCATCGAGGTTGTAGCCGTTTCCGATCGGAGTGTTCGAGATGCCGAACACTTCGTTGGTGTCGATCAGCGGCGGATCGGTGTCGAAGATGTTGGTCACACCCGCGATGATGCGGATCGTGCCATTGTCCCAACGGATCGATGCCGTGTGCTCGAACCACTCGTCGGCGAAACCGACGTCGCGGCAGAACACGCCATCACCCGGAACGTTGGCCGTACCGCCACCAAGGCAGGTATCGCCAAGGAAGCCAGTCGGGTTGCCGTCCGGACCGTTGCCGAAAGCGTCCGACAGCGGGTCGATACCGTCCGGATCCTGCTCGACATCGCCGATGTAGCGGGTCTGCCAGGTGAACCGGAAGTTGTCGTAGTCGACGTTGAAGGTCGCACGACCGGTCCAGCTCGGGAAGCCGAACTCACCCGCGAAATCCGCTTCTTCAATCGAACCGTCATCGTTGGTGAAGAGGTTCGAACGCTCGATCAGGTGGTTGGCGCGGACGTTCAAGCCAAGACCGAAGACTTCACCACCAATGGTGACGTCCTTGCCAAAGCTTGCGTTGATGTCGATGCCGCGCACCGACTCCTGGTCGAGGTTCAGGAAGCCCTGGAACACGTCGGACACCAGAGCACGATCGCCACTGGTGCTGATACGATCGCAGAACTGGCTCCGAGCGCTGTCCTGACGCGTGAAGCAGTCGTTGATGATGAACTGCGCACTCGGCTCGATGATCGAGTCCTTCAACTTGATGTCGTAGTAGTTGAAGTTGACCGCGACATCGAAACCGTCACCGAAGGTTTCTTCGAAAGCGAAACCGGTGGTGATCGAACGCGATGTTTCAGGATCGAGGTTCGTGCCGTTGGCAATAACGCCGCCCGAGGTGATTTCCACGCTCGAAGTCTGGAACGTGTTCAGACCTTGCGGGTCGATGCCGACGGTCGTCGGATCGCGACCTTCACGAACGCAGTTATCAAGTGTGAACTGATCACGCGTGTCGAGGGTCGGGTCATAACCGCCGGCAAGAGCGTTGAACGCAGCATCCGGAACCGCGCACGGATCGAACAGTGTCAGGAAGCCCGACTGACTGCGCAGGAACAGTTCGCGCAGGTTCGGCGCACGGAACGACGTACCGTAGCTGAGCTTGAGCAGCAGCGACGGGATCGGACGCCAGCCGCCCTTGATCGAGTAGGTGCCATTGGTGCCGTAGAACTCGTCATCGGTCAGACGGCCGGAGACGTTGACCGTGAGCTCTTCGACCCACGGCCGGCCAGCCTGAAGCGGAATGTCAAGCTCACCGAACAGTTCGCGGACGGTGCGCGAACCGGTCGCGCCGCTGTCTGCGAAGAAGCCGAAGAACAGGCCGTTCGAGGCTGCAAAGTTCGGCTGCGAGTCGATCGAGTCTTCGCGCCACTCCGCACCCAGCACGACGCCAACCGGACCGGCGGGCAGTTCGAACAGGTCACCGGTGGCGAATGCCGACAGGATGATCTGTTCGTAGCTGGTGTCGAAGCTGCGAACACCGAACAGGTAATCCCGCTCGGCCTGCGATTCGAAGTCACCGACGGTTGCACCAAGCACGCTCGGCGCGAACAGGTTCACCGGGACACAGCCCTGCGTCAGGTCGGCAGCGGCGAGATCCGGGTTGGCAAGGCCAGCGGTGTTACATTCACCGATGAACAGCGGGTTGCCGAAGAACCCGAAGACGTCAACGCCGCTGTCATAGTCGTCAGCGATGCCGTCACCGTCGTTATCGACAATGCCGTCACCATCGTAATCTGCTGTCGGGTCAAGGCCGAGAGCGAGAGCGAGGCGGTCTTCACGGATACCGTCACGGGTCGAAGAACCTTCAGAACGCGAATACACGCCCGAGAATTCGAAGGTCCAGCTCGAGCCGATGAACGGCAGGTCACCGCGCACACCGAGCACGCCGCGATACTGTTCCTGGGTCACTTCTACGTTGTTACGGTCGCCAGCGATCGTAACAACCGGAACTGCCGGAAGCGGGAAGCCAACATTCGGGTTGAAGAACCCGCCCTGCAGCGCGTTGTCGGCTGCCGGGCAGTCGACGCCGGTGCCGGTCACGAAGTTACAGGGGTTGAACTGGTTCAAGTCGGGAACCGAAGGGAAGATCTGCGGCAGGCCGGTGTTCGGCAGCGAGATTTCCGCGCGGCTGTAGTTCGCTTCGAAGAACGGCGTGATGTTCGCCTCACCTGGGAAGGTGTATTCGCCATATGCGAAGACGTTGTACAGTTCCTGTTCCGAGATGAACGTCCGGTCGAGGTTGGCCGCGTTGTTGTTGACGTTCTGGAAGTCAACGTCGCGGATACCGTCGCCATTGGTGTCGAGATCGACGCCGAATGCGTTGGTCGATTCACCGAAGTTCAGGCCCGGAATGTTGGCGATGTTGCCTTGCGCCGGGAAGTAGACCGAACCGAGGTTGGTGAACGGAATGAAGATACGGCCGGAAATGCCCGCGACCTTACATTCGCTTTCCGAAACCGAAACGCCGGGCGTGCGGTTCTGAACCGTCGCGTTGTCGCGCAGGCCGAGCGTCAGGATGTTACCGTTCTGGTCGACCTCATAGTGCGTGTCACAACCCGACAGGAAGTCACGATCGCCAAGGGTAACTTCATCGCGGAATGCGTATTCCGCACCGATGCCGAAGAACGCGCGGTCGGTGTTGAAGCCCCAGGCTGCACTGACAACATAGTCGTCACCACCGCCCTGCGGGTTGAGGTTGCCGTTGGCCTGGATTTCCAGACCGTCAAAGTCCTTGCGCAGGATCAGGTTACCCACACCGGCAACAGCGTCCGAACCGTAAACCGAAGACGCGCCGTCAAGCAGCAGGTCGTAGCGATCGACCAGCGTTGACGGGATCAGGTTGAGCGACGGGTTGACCGGAGCGCCTTCCACACCCGACGGTGCGAGACGACGGCCGTTGAGGAGCAGCAGCGTACGGTCTGCACCGAGGCCGCGCAGGTTCAGCGTCTGCGAACCCGGACCGTTGTCGAGAACGAAGCCCTGGAAGGTCGCGTCGATCTGCTGACCGGCAGCGCTTTCCGAACGCTGAAGGATCTGGGCCGGGTCGAAGGCACCAACGGCCTGCTGGTTTTCGGTGCTGAGAGCCGGCAGCGGCGAAATCGCGCTGTAGGTGTCGCGGACGATACGCGAGCCGGTAACGGTGATGCCACCGCCCTGCTGCGTGCTGCCGGACGCATCGGTACCGACATCAACCTGCTCTTCTTCTTCCTCTTCCTGACCGTCTTCGCCCTCATCTTGAGCGTAGACCGGGCCAGCCATGACGAATGCGAGCGCCGATGCCGAGAAGGCCAGCGCCTTCATTGAATTACTGTGAAACTTTTTCATGATCACTCCAGTTGCGACAACCGAAGCCTTGGCCGCGACCAACCCATATTCTCAAACGCAAAATACCCCTTTGCGAGTGAAAACATCCCTCATGGTTCCGCGACAAAGCCCCTGCGGTGGTAGATGTCTGCAACGGGGCGTCGAGTATGTAAATGAAGCGTTCATGAAACTGCCACTTTTCGGCCCGGTGTTGCGGGAATCCCACAGGGGCATGTTAACGCTCGAAACAAGCGTCGCTTGCGGCTTTCCAAAAAATATAAGCCTTATGGTCTAGGCGCAACAATTCGCCACGCATGCCATTTCGGTCACATAAGCGTCAGATTGTTTCGCCAGGACGCAACCCGATTCTAGGTGCTCGCGGATTCGACGCTCATGCTCAACTCGCCGTCGCCTTCGTCGACCTTCAGCGTCGCACCATCATTGAGTGCGCCTTCGAGAAGCATCTCGGCGAGCGGATCCTGCAGATAGCGTTGCACCGCACGCTTGAGCGGTCGAGCGCCATAGACCGGGTCGTAGCCGACACGGCCAAGCCAGCGCAGAGCCGCCTCGGTGAGATCGAGCGTGATCTTGCGATCGTCGAGCAGCTTCTGCACGCGCTTGACCTGGATCGCGACGATCGGCGCCATGTGCTCCATCGCCAGACGGTGGAACAGGATGATCTCGTCCAGCCGGTTGAGGAATTCGGGGCGGAAATGCCCGCGCACGACATCCATCACCTGATCCTCGACATCTTTCACCTTCTGGTCGTCGCCAAGGTTCGACAGGAACTGGCTACCGAGGTTCGAGGTCAGGATGATCAGCGTGTTCGAGAAGTCGACCACCCTTCCCTGCCCGTCGGTCAGGCGGCCATCGTCAAGCACTTGCAACAGGACATTGAAGACGTCGGTGTGGGCTTTCTCGACCTCGTCGAACAGCACAACCTGATACGGGCGGCGTCGCACGCTCTCAGTCAGCACTCCGCCTTCGTCGTAACCGACATAGCCCGGAGGCGCGCCGATCAGTCGGGCGACCGAGTGCTTCTCCATGAACTCGCTCATGTCGATGCGGACCATCGCCTGGTCGTCATCGAACAGGAACTCGGCCAGCGCCTTGGTCAGTTCGGTCTTGCCGACGCCGGTCGGGCCGAGGAACAGGAAACTGCCGAGTGGTCGACCCGGATCTTGCAATCCGGCGCGCGCGCGGCGGACGGCCTTGGACACCGCTTCGATCGCTTCGACCTGCCCGATCACGCGCTTGCCGAGGATCTCCTCCATCTGCAGCAGCTTTTCGCGCTCGCCTTCCATCATCTTGTCGATTGGAATGCCGGTCCAGCGCGACACGACGCCCGCAATATCCTCTTCGGTCACTTCCTCGCGCAGGAGTGCGTCTTCGCTGAGTTCTTCGGCGGCTTCGAGCTGCTTTTCGAGTTCGGGGATGCGCCCGTATGATAGCTCGCCCGCCTTGGCGAGGTCGCCCTCGCGCTGGGCTTGCTCTAGCTCCAGTCGCGCCGCATCGAGTTGCTCCTTGATCTTGCCTTCGGCCTCGATCTTGTCGCGCTCGTTCTGCCAACGGGTGGTGAGCTCGGAAGACTCCTGCTCCAGATTGGCAAGCTCTTCGCGCAGAGTTTCGAGCCGCTCTTTCGAGGCCTTGTCGTCTTCCTTGGCGAGCGCCGATTCCTCGATCTTGAGCTGGATGATGCGGCGGTCGAGTTCGTCGATCTCTTCCGGCTTCGATTCGACCTCCATCCGGATCCGGCTCGCGGCTTCGTCCATCAGATCGATCGCCTTGTCGGGAAGGAAGCGGTTCTGGATATAGCGGTCGGACAGTTTGGCCGCAGCAACAATGGCTGTGTCGGTGATCCGCACGCCGTGATGCAGTTCGTACTTGTCCTTGATCCCGCGCAGGATCGAGATTGTGTCCTCGACACTGGGCTCATCAATATAGACCGGCTGGAAGCGCCGCTGGAGCGCCGGGTCTTTCTCGACATATTTCTGATACTCGTCGAGCGTCGTTGCCCCAATGCAGTGGAGTTCACCGCGAGAAAGCGCAGGTTTTAGGAGGTTGGAAGCATCCATCGAGCCTTCGCTTGCGCCGGCCCCGATCAGCGTGTGCATCTCGTCGATGAACAGGATGATCTGACCATCGGCGTGCTTGACTTCGTCGAGCACCGACTTGAGCCGCTCTTCGAATTCGCCGCGATACTTCGCGCCGGCAATCAGCGCGCCCATGTCTAGGCTCATCAGCGTGCGACCCTTGAGGCTGTCGGGCACATCGCCATTGGCGATGCGCAGGGCGAGACCTTCGGCGATCGCGGTTTTGCCGGTGCCCGGTTCGCCGATCATTGCCGGATTGTTCTTGGTCCGACGGGCCAGGATCTGGATCGCGCGGCGGATTTCCTCGTCGCGGCCGATAACCGGATCGAGCTTGCCGTCGCGCGCCGCCTGGGTGAGATCGCGCGCGAACTTTTCCATCGCGTCGTAGGAGCTTTCGGCATTGGCGCTGTCGGCCTTCTTGCCGCCGCGCAAGGCTTCGATTGCAGCGTTGAGGGTCTGGGGAGTGACCCCGGACGCCTTCATCGCTTCGCCGGTTTCGCCCGGCGCCATGGCCAGGGCAGTCAGCAGTCGCTCAACCGCCACATAGCTGTCGCCTGCCTTGTCCGCGAGCTGTTCGGCGCTGTCGAGCGCGCGCACCGCGTCGTTGTCGAGACCCGGTGTCTGCTGCGCCCCGCCACCGGTCACCACGGGAATCTTCCCGAGACCAGCGTCGACGCCGCTCACGGCCTTGGCCGGATCGCCGCCCGCGCGCTGGATCAGCCCGGCAGCCATCCCCTCTTCATCTTCGAGCAGCGCCTTGAGCAAGTGCAGCGGCGTGATCCGCTGATGGTTCATACGGATCGCAACGGTCTGCGCGCTTTGCAGGAAACCCTTGGCGCGATCGGTGAACTTTTCGAGATTCATTGATGACCCCTCATTGGAATTGCTCTCTCGACGTAGTGTTGCATTTTCGCAACACAAGCCCTGCCCGCAAAAAATCCTCGCACAGGTGTATTACTCGACTAGGTGGGTCGGGCAAATCCAAAAGCAAGAGGGCCGCTGGTCAAGACCGCTACGCTTGCGAAGCGTTGGTGCAGTCGATACGAAACTCACCCGGCCAACTCCTTTCGACACCATGGGATAACGCTCGTTGGACACTCGCGGACTATGACGGATCCAGCGCGACAAATTCTGCATGTTGGCCTCGCCAAGACTGGCACGACGTCACTGCAAAGACATGTCTTCCCGCAGATATCAAGCCTCGCCGGCTACGAATACAATCCTCCCCAACTGGTCGAGTGCTTGACCAACTATCTGCTGCTTCACGATCCCGAGGATCGCCGCAAGTTCGAACAACTCAGAGCGCAGCACCCCCGCATCTTCGTAAGCGACGAGTCGCTGGCGACGTGGCTGCCACAGCATTTCGAAGCCGCCGCTGACGAACTCCTCTCGCTTTGGGGGCCGCACACGACGATCCTGATCTCATTACGCGATCCGTTGGATTTTCAGGCCAGCCTGTATGCCGGCAGCTTCCGCGCCGGGGCATACCTTCGTCCACAGGACTTCTTTCTTTCGGGCGAACAGTACGGCCGGGTCCGACAGCGCGAAGGCCATTGGCTCGATGATGTCTTCAATGTCGATGCATTCGACCTGCGGCGCCTCGTCGAGATTTACCGGCAGCGTTTCGACCGCGTTGTGGCGCTGCCGCTCGAAACGCAGTTCGATCTTCGGGCCCTCGCCCGTGTCTTCGATCTCAGCGAAGACCAGCGCCGCGCAATAGCCGGGCAGCTGGCCTCGGCACCACGGCTGAACACGCGCCCATCCGCGTGGGACATAAAAGCGCATTCGCTCTATGTGAAACTCACGGGCAAGCAGATGGACAGCCCGGGCCTCGGCACAAAACTGAAACTCCATGCCGAGAGCGCAATCCCTGTGCCGCATGGGTCCAGATTGCGGCGTTGGTGGCTCAGGCTGAGGGCAATACTCTATCGCCTGTTGCCCAAGACGCCCTATCAACTTCCCGCAGATGTCTATCAGAACGCCGAGCTGACGCAGCGCAACCGCGAATATCTCGCCGAGCTGGTTGCCGCGGAACGGCGGCTCGCCGAGGCTTCGTCACACGGCGAAGGATCGCAACCGCGATAGAGCCTTGGCAGCGCTCAATAGCCGCTGGCCTGCCCATCCTTGCGCATCTCCGTTGCACCCGAATAGACACCGGTTTCCGGATTGCGCGCGATCGCCTGGTATCCGCCGAACATGATGCCGTTGCCGACCACGCGGACATTGTGGCCCATCTCGCGCAGCCGTTCGACCGTCGCTGCCGGGATGCCGGGCTCGACATTGAGCGTGCCGAGCGGATCGGCTGCCGGGCCGGTCAAAGCTTCGGTCGGCTGGCGTCCGCCATCGTGATTGATCCGCGCCGCATCGCCCGCTTCCTGCACATTCATGCCGTAATCGACGATATTGATCAGCACCTGAACATGACCCTGCGGCTGCATGCCCCCACCCATCAGGCCGAGCGTCATATAGGGCTTGCCATCCTTCTTCACGAAGGCCGGGATGATCGTGTGGAACGGGCGCTTGCCCGGTTCGTAGGCGTTGGGGTGCGCGGGATCGAGGCTGAACAGCTCGCCGCGATCCTGGAACATAAAGCCGAGCCCGTCGGGCACCAATCCGCCGCCCATGCCGCGATAGTTCGACTGGATCAGGCTCACCATCATACCGTCCTTGTCGGTTACCGTGAGGTAGGTGGTGTCGCCCTCGCCTTCGAGTTTTGGCTCGCCCGGTCCGAATTCGGGCGTCGCCCGCGCGGGATCGATCAACGCAAACCGCTCGCGTCCGTATTCCTCCGTCAGCAGATCCTTCGGGAACGGGAAGAAATCGGTGTCGGCATAGAAGCGCGCGACATCGGCATAGGCCAGCCGTTTGGCTTCGGTGATGTAGTGGATCACTTCCGGGCTGCCGCGCTCCCATTGCCTCAGATCGACATTCTTGAGGATGTTGACCATCTGCAGCGCCGCAAAACCCTGACCGTTGGGCGGAAGCTCGCACAATTCGTAGCCATCGCGATACTCCGCGCAGGCCGGTTCGACCCAGTCGCTGCTATGTGAGGCAAAGTCGTCGAGCGTGTAGGCCGATCCCTGGCGCTGGAGGTAATCGACCATGACCTTGGCAAGATCGCCTTCATAGAACGCATCGCGGCCATCGCGACCGATCGTCTCGAGCGTGTCAGCGAGGTCGGGGTTCTTGAAGATGTCACCTGCCTCGGGCGCAGTACCGTCAGCAAAATAGGTCGCTCGGGCGTTGTCGAATTCGAACGGGTAGCTTTCCAGCCGCCGCGTGTAAGACCGCAGCGAGCGGTCGAGATACATTGCGATGATCGGAGCGACGGGGTGTCCCTCACGCCCGTACTTCACTGTCGGCGCCAGCACGTCGCTCATCGGCAGCTTGCCGAACCTTTCATGCATCTCAAACCAGGCGTCGACCGTGCCGGGGATCGTTACTGGCAGGGGTCCAACCGGAGGCAGGGCGTCCGCGCCATCGAGCTTTTCCAGCAATTGCGCCAGCGTCTGGTTCTTCGGCGAGCGGCCGGATCCGTTGATGCCGTAGAGCTTGTCGGTCTTGGGATCGTAGACGATCGCATAGAGGTCGCCGCCGATTCCGTTTCCGGTCGGCTCCATCAGGCCCAGCGCCGCATTGGCGGCGATGGCGGCGTCGACGGCCGTGCCGCCTGCCTTGAGGATATCGAGCGCGATCTGCGTCGCCAGCGGATGCGCGGTGGCGGCCATACCGTGTTGGGCGATGGCCGGGCTGCGCGACCAGTTCGCACCCACGGGCCTGCCGCCGGCGCCGATCTGCTCTTCTACCGGCCTTTGGTCTTGAGCCGCGGCGGGCACAGTCAAAGATGCCAAGGCAAGAAGTGTGGCGGTCAGCGCGAAACGCATGGTGTTCTCCGATAATGTCAATCCGGGCGATCGAGCACTTCCAACGCTTGAGACCGAAAGATGCTCCGCGAAGGGGCTATAATGCGGGAGAGGATGCTCGCAAGCCGTGAACCCTTTCCGCTCCTGAGCGTTGGTGGAATGCATTTCGACGGGTCATCTTGCCAAGGAGCAGTGCTGGCGGCATTGATCGGCCCAAGAGAGATTTGGAGAGATCACCGATGAAATGGTTGCGGCGCGGCGCTTTTGCGCTGGTGGTTCTGTTGATTGCAGCTTTCGTTGGCCTGGCCACGTGGGAACCGTTCTACGCCAAGCAAGCAAGCTACACGCCCGGGAACGGCAACTCTTACGAAGCCGAGATCGTACGCGATGAGTTCGGCGTCCCGCACATCTACGGCAAGACCGATCCTGACGTCGCGTTCGGGGTAGCCGTCGCCCATGCCGAGGATGACTTCTTTACGCTCCAGGACGTGATCGCGATGAGCCGCGGGCGCTATGGCGCGATTGCGGGCGAGGAAGGCGCGACCTTCGATTATGTCTACCACCTGCTCGACGCTCGCGGGACGGCCGAACGCAAGTATCCCGAACTGCCCGAAGACACGCGCGCGCTTTTCGAAGCCTATGCGGCGGGCCTCAACCACTATGCAGAGACGAACCAAGACGAATTGAAGCTCAGCAACCTGTTCCCGGTCAATGGCGAAGATGTCGCTGCCGGTTTCGTGCTGCGCCAGCCGTTCTTTTACGGCCTCGGCAATGTGATTGGACCACTGGTCGCCGGCGAGCCGCTGCGGCGCGAGTTCGGTCCGGACATTCCGGGCTTTCCACGCACCGATCCGACCGAGGCACCTGCCGAAGCAACCGCCATGCAGGGCACGCACCCTCTGCCATGGGGCGAAGACGCGGCGCTGCTGGGTTCGAACGCCTGGGCGGTCACGCCCGAACGCGCCGGCGGACCGACAACACTGATCTCGAACTCGCACCAGCCGTTGCGTGGCGGGGTGGCGTGGTACGAATTCAGCGTCGAAAGCGAAGACGGCTGGCATTTCACCGGCGCGAACTTCCCCGGCTCACCTTTCCCGTTCCTCGGCCACAACCGCCATCTCGGCTGGACCAACACGGTCAATCGCCCCGACATGGCCGACGTCTACAAGCTGGAGGTAAACGAGGCAGGCACGCAATATCGGCTCGATGGCGAATGGGAGGATCTCGAGCGAAAGACTGTGACGCTCCCGGTCAAGCTCGGGCCGGTCACTCTGCCCATCCGCCGCGAAGTGCTGCGCAGCGTTCACGGCCCGGTGATCGCGAATGACGAAGGCTATTTCGCCATCCGCTATGGCGGGATGGATAGCGTCGAGCAGCTTGATGCCTATTATCGCCTGAACAAGACGACCAGTCTCGATGAATGGCAGGCGCAGATGTCGCGCATGGCCATTCCCTCCACCAACTTCGTCTATGCCGACGAGGCCGGAAACATCGCTTATGTCTACAACGCTGCGATCCCGGATCGGCCCGAGCTTGATAAAGTGCAGGCCAACTGGCGCGGTGTCCTCGATGGGACCAAATCCGAGCTGATCTGGAACGGTCCGGTCAGCTACGAAGAGATTCCCAAGCTGATCAATCCCGCCAGCGGCTGGCTCTACAACGCCAATAACGAGCCCTACACCGCAGCTGGCGAAGGCAGCGACCTGTCGCCGGAAGATTTCTCGCCGGTGCTTGGGGTAGAGCGCAAGCAGACCAACCGCTCGCGCCGCGCCTACAGGCTGCTTAGCGAAGCGGGCACGCTCGATCCCGCGACGTT
>CAZJZO010000042.1:0-15001 GCA_964550495.1 uncultured Porphyrobacter sp.
GCCCTGCAGGTCGAGAAGCTTTCGGACGATCTATCGGGCGTAGCGCTGATAGATGCTCCCACGCCCGAGCGCGGCCAGGGCGAAGCGCTGGTTCGTGTGCGCGCCGCATCACTCAATTACCCGGACCTGCTGATGACGCAGGGCAAATATCAGTTCAAGCCAGACCCGCCATTCGTCAGCGGGCTCGAATGCGCCGGCGAGGTCATTGAAGCCGACCCTGGCAGCGGATTCACGATCGGCGATCGTGTGATGGGCGGCAACAAGATTGGCGCTTTCGCGGAAGTCGCTAGCATTCCGATCAGCAATCTTTCACCCATACCGGAAGGCCTGAGCTTTGCGCAGGCTGCTGCAATGGGCGCTGCATATTCAACAGCCTATACCGGCCTGGTAGAACTGTGCGACCTCAAAGCGGATCAGTGGGTTCTGATCCATGGCGCCAGCGGAGGTGTTGGACTGGCCGCAGTCGATCTCGCCAAGGCGTTGGGCGCAAGAGTGATTGCGGCAACTGGGCTTGAAGCGAAACGCGATCGCATCGCCGCCCTCGCCTCGCCGCACGAGGTGATCTTGGCCGAAGGGCGATTCCGCGAGCAAGTCGCCGACATCACCGATGGCAAGCTTTGCGACATCGTGTTCGATCCGGTCGGCGGCGATGTGTTCGACGAATCGACGCGCTGCGTCGCATTTGCCGGTAAGCTTGTGGTCGTTGGATTCACCAGCGGACGAATTGCCGACGTTGCCACCAACATCCCTTTGATAAAGGGCTTCTCGATCGTGGGCTTGCGCGCAGGCGAGTATGCGCGCCGGTTTCCAGAGCGCGGTCGGGCCATAAGCGCCGAAATCTCCAAATTGGCCGAAACCGGCAGGATTTCGCCGGCAATCGATAGAGTTCTGCCGCTGTCCAGCTGGCGCGAAGGATTCGAAGCGATGGCGAACCGCGAACTAGTGGGTAAGGTGGTCTTCGAACCGGGGGGCTGAATCCGACCACAAACACAAAGGGCGGCCCGAACGACCGCCCTCAGCATTTCACAAAGAGAAAAGCTGGCTTAGAGCGAAGCAATAACCTCGTCGGCGAGCGACTTGTCCGCTGTGCTTGAATGCTTCTCGGCGATCAGCTTGCGCGATGCCTGAGTCGCAGCCTCGACGGCGACTGCGCGAACTTCCTGCACCGCATCCCGCTCGGCCGCCGCAATCTTGTCTTCGGCCATGCGCTGACGCCGTGCGACCATCGCTGCGCCGTCTTCTTCCGCCTTGGCGAGAATCGCGTCGGCTTCGCGCTTTGCGCCTTCCATCATCGCTTCTGCGTCTTGTTCGGCGCTTGCGATTTTGGCTGCGTATTCATCGCGAAGCTGCTCTGCTTCGGCGCGAAGCGACTTGGCTTCGTCAAGCTGTTGCTTGATCTCGGCAATCTTTGCATCGAGGCCGCCGGTGATCAGCCCCGGTACCTTCTTCCAGACGAAAATCGCCAGCAGCACCAGCATGGCCATCGAGACCCACTGGTAATCCTGGAGGAACAGCGCGGACGGGGCAGTATTGCCGCCTTCAGCACCGCTTGCGAGCAGGGTCAGGACACTATCCATTGGCCATAGCCTCCTTCACAGCCGCCGAGGCGGTCGCTTCATCAATGTCGGTTCCTGCCAAGCGGGCGACGATGTCACGGGTCGCATCGGCAGCGACAGCTTCCACCTCAGCCATCGCCGAGCTGCGTGCCGCGGCAATTTGCGACTCGGCATCGGCAAGCTGTGCGTCCAGCTTGACCTGAGCCTTGGCCAGCGCTTTCTCCGTGCTCGCAGCGGCTTTCGCCTTGGCATCGGCGATTACGCCTTGCGCGGCGGCACGATTGGCATTTTCGCGCTCGCGCCACGCTTCTTCCTGCTCGTCAGCGGCATCTCGTGCGGCCTGAGCAGCAGCCAGATCGTCGGAGACCTGCTTGCCGTGCCGCTCGACGGCGCCCATGACCTTCGGCACCATTCCGCGTCCGATCACGAAAAACGTGATGCCGAAAAAGATCAGCGCCCAGAAAATCTGGCTGGTCGTGAATACGTCGAGTTGATCGATTTGTGGCATGGACCGGGTCCGGGGCTTGCAATCAGAAAGGGACCGCTGGGCCGGCGAGCGTCGCTGGCCGACCCGAAGCGGAAAAGTTCGTTAGGCGACGAAGATCAGGATCATCGCGACAACGAACGCCAGCAGGCCGAGAAGCTCGGCAGCGGCGAAGCCGATGAACAGGCGACCCTGCTGACCGTCGGCCGCTCCCGGATTGCGCAATGCGCTCTCGAGGAACGAACCGAAGACGTTACCCACACCGGTTGCGGCGAGGCCAGCACCGATGGCTGCAAGACCGGCACCGATAAGGCGAGCTGCTTCAGGTTCCATTTTGAAAAACTCCTTTGAATTCGAAACTGTTGGAATGAAAAATTGCGAAACTTAGTGAAGATGCTCAGCGTCGTTGATGTAGAGCGACGTGAGCAGCGCAAAGACGTAAGCCTGGATGCCTGCGACAAGGATTTCCAAGGCGCTGATTGCGACCATGAGGACGAAGCTTGGAACGCCGATAAAGCCGCCAAAAACCGGTCCGGCGTTCACGCTGTCGATGACGAAGCTCGACAGCACCTTGAGCAGGACGTGACCCGCCATCATCGCCACGAACAGACGCAGCGCGAGACTGAACGGACGGACCATGAACGAGATCAGCTCGATAACCGGGATCAGCCACATCAGCCACAACGGCGTGCCGTGCGGCACAAACAGGCTGAAAAATTTGAGGCCATGCTTCCAGAAACCCACGATCAGCACGATCGAGAAGCTAATCACGGCGAGAACGCCAGTGACCGTGAAATGGCTCGTGAAAGTGAACGGGTGGAGGCCCAGAACACCGATCGGCAGCAGTCCGAGCAGGTTTGCGAACAGGATGAACATGAACAGGCTGAAGATGTAGGGCACATATTTGCGCCCTTCCTTGCCGACATTGGCTTCCAGCATATCGTCGATAAAGCCGGTGAAGGTTTCCACCGCCATCTGCCAGCGGCCTGGCACCAGCTCGCGTTTCATCCCGCCGTAGACAAAGAACCACAGCAGGACGACGGTGATCGCCATCCACAGTGCAGAATTGGTGAATGCGATATTGAAGCCAGCAATGTCCCAACCGCCCGAGCCAAACAGGGGCTCGATCTGGAACTGCTTCATTGGATCGACTTTGCCTTGTTCGGCTGCCACTGTGTCGGTCCCTGATATCCTATAAGAAACGCGCCCCGATCTTCGAACCTATTCCGGATCCTCAGGACGTGTGTTCGCCGCACGAATAATGTTCCTGAAGGCCACGCCTATTCCGAGGAACAAGCCAACCAACAGACCCCAGGGCGTGGTCCCGACCAGCCTGTCAAAGGCGAAGCCGATTACACTTCCACCGAGAATCCCGCCGATCAGGTCCGCCAGTACCCGGTTACCAGCGCGATAATTCGCGTCAGCTCCCTGCACCTTTGGCCGGTTGCGCTCCTCTTCGCGCTCGCGTGCAGCACTTAGCCGCTCTTCGAGCGCGTCGATCCGCGCATCCTCGGCGATGGGTTCCCGTGCGGGCTTGTCGTCGCTCATGCCGCTCTCCGTAGGTTGGATTGCGAGCATGCGCAATGATGCGCCCGCCGAGGGCGCGGTCCCCTTAGAAGGGGGGAATTTCCAAGTCAATGGTGGCAACGTGCAGTTTACGCACCATGGATTGTCCGCATCGCATCCACGCTGCGGAATCTTTGCTTAAGCGACTTGCAGGTCGCCTCTTTTGGAGGAGAGATGACGTCTCGGCCGGGATCGGCTGCGCAGATCAGACTAAGGGCAACGAGGGTCGCGAACGGGTGCAGCGTTGCTGCGTGTCATCCATGTTCCATCAGGGCCCATATACTTCTCACCCGGCTTGGTCCGAAGGATCGCCTGACAACCTGCCGTGAGGGCGTATGCCTCCAGAGTTGCACTGTTTTCCTGTGCCTTACGCGAGTAGACCGCACGGCGCTTGATGTTGATATCGTCAACCAGGCGCCGAAGCTCGGGCGTCGGTTGGCCGACAATGCCAAGATAGCCGTCCGGCTGCTCACCAACTGTGCCATTAGCACGGGCAGCGGCATATGCCGGATCGCGTTGGGCCGAAGCCGGCACCGCAACCGCACCGATTGTGGCCGCGCCTGCGGCGGCAACGAGCAGGATATGGCGCATATTTGTCATTCTCATTCCCCTTCGAACGGTCGGCAATCGAGCGGATCAGAAAATGTCCGCATTCTCGTCGATCGTATTGGCCGCATCTTCTGCGAGCCGGTAAATCACTTCCTGCCGGATATTGATGTTGAGCTCGATCACAATCGGCTCATCGGGCGCTGCAACATTTATGCAGCCGGTGAGTCCCGTGATCGTGCCAGCGCATATCAACCCGGTCTTTCGCACCCTTCCCCCCAAACGCTTCATCGCCTTGGTTGTGGCAGCGCCGGTCGGTTGGGTCAATTTGAGCAGTCTCATTGCATTTCCTCGCTTTCGGGAGGTTGAACAGCGGATTCATCTTGCCGCGTAGCTTCATTCACTTCGACTGGGTCTTCAGGATCGGGCTCGGGCGATGGAACAGGATGGGCATCCCGAGGCACGAGCACGCCATCCCTAGTGTTGAACAAGCCGCGATCCACCGGATTGCCAAGGAATTCGGGATCGAAGAACGACCGGACCACGGTCGATAGCTCGTAGAAGTTCTCCGACCGAACGTTGATCTTGAACCGGATCGGAAGCTTTGCGAGCTGACGCGTAACGAAATTTTGCGTCGTCCCTTCACCCTGGCTGATCCCGTCAAACTGGAAATTCGTGATGATCTCACCCGCCAGATCGCCGTTCAATCCAACGCTCATCTGGGTGTAATCGAGCGACCGCAGCGACTGGAACGCGTAATTGCCCATCGTGCCGAGATCTTCGTAGGTCAGTTCGCCGATATAGGCGACATTGCCGCCTGGGGGCCGCGAGATCAGCAATCCCCCCTCGATGCGGCCATTGCCGATCGAATCAAATACGACGGGTACGGTTCCGTCGAACGTGCCGCTTGCGCCGAGATTGGTCAGTTCCATCTGCGTGACAAACGTCGCCGCATCCAAACCAACAAGCTCAAAGACGTAGCGCGCGCTGCCGGGCTTGCCATAATCGAGCGTGACCGGTCGCAGGATCAGTCTTCCCCCCATGAACGGCCAGCTGGCATCCTCGACATTGAGCACCTGGCCATCGCGGAGGTCGTATACCACCTTGCCTCCGAGTACTTCGATACCGGGGTTGACCGAGCCGACTTCAAGCACCTGACCACGCTCGGTGGTCATTGCGAGCAAGTCGGCAAAGCGCATAGTCCCGCGGACAGAACTGACCGGGCCGAATGCGGCGGCGAAATCGAAATCGTCGGTGGTGAAGGTGCCTGTGCTTGTGAGGTCATCGACGGTCCAGTCGACCCTCCCCTCGCCGGAAATCACGCCGTCCGCTTCGGCAATGACACCGCTCGCCAGGTATGTGAGTTGATCCGGCTGGAGTGCATCGTCGAAGACGACCCCCGGGATGTTCAGGTCGGCCTGCCCCGTGCCGCTCGCCAGGTTATGACCTATATCGATCGAGGTGATCATGCGGTCGGTCGCCCGCTCCCGCAAAGTCGCCGTTGCCGTGAGGTCATTGCCATTGAGGGCGAGCGCACCATCGCGAGCGAACAGCGGTTCAAAGCGGGCGAGCACTCCGTCTTCGGTTCGCTCGGTCAGCCGGAATGCCGCCCGGTCGACCACCAATACCTCGTCCTCATAACGCCAATCGCCTGCCAATTGGTCGATATCGAGCGGGACCACATCGAGCTTGGCGGTGGCGTCGGAAAAACTCCCGGAGATCGTATCACCGATCGCACCAGCGACCTCGCCCGAGGTCAGCCGCACAGCATTGCCCTCGCTACCCATTGTCGCCGTTACGCCCGAAAGCGAGAATTCACCTGGATACGCAAATCGAGCTGCCTCGGCATCCAGAACCAACTCGGTTTCAGCCAACTCGCCCGTGAGCGAGAGCGCCGCGGATTGCGCAGCGAACCGAGCCGTGTCGGAATAGCTGAAAATCGGCTGCCCATCTTGCGGACAGAGGGTCACTGAACGACCACCCAAGGTCAATTCGTAATAGGACAACCGATCGAATCTGACTGCCGTGCATTTCGCGCCGATCGCAAGCTCGCCTCTGGAGGAATAGGTTCCGTTGACGGGAACCTCGAGCTCTTCCACCCCTCCACCCGGGATCGCCCCGCTGGCATTGACGAGCCCGTCGAACAGGTAACTCCCATCCGGACGGCTGCGCAATGTCAGCTGGGGAATGGCAACTCGGTCTTGGCCGGCGCTGTATTCCTGCATTTCGAGCGTGAATGCGAGATCGCCGCTGCCGACCTGCTGCATGCGACCGGAGATTTTCGGCAGCCCCTCGCCACTGGTGGCAAGGTTGGCAGACAGCCGGCCGCTTGAGGTCCAACTCAGCCGCGAAACTGCCACCAACGTCTCGCCTCCGCTGGCTCTGAGCCGAGCCTCCGGGACGATCACGGTCGTTCCATCTTGCGACTGGCGGATGGTGATCTCGGCCCCAAGCCTGCCTCCTTGCACGGTTCGCGAAAGGTTGCGCTCGAGTTTCGCCAGGATCGGCGCGAACAGGGTGCCTTGCGCACCTTCCCGGGCATCGCCAAGCGCCGAGTTTTCCAGCGCGAGAGAAACGCCTTCGCCTTCGATCCTTGCGCTCCAATCGCTGCGGTCCGGATCGCCTGCCGACCGCAGCATTCCATCCAAAGTCAGCTGATCGAGCACGCCGAACTGCGACGAGACCTGTGTGGCAATCAGATCATGTTGAAAACTTGTTTCGCCATCACGCCAGGTGAGGTCTGCCGTTCCGCGCAGCTCTTCGCCCGCCGCACCGAAGCCGCCAATCTTCTCTGCCACAAAATCGAAATTGCCGTCGACGGCGGTGAAGCCGGGGTCGATCGCAAGGTCTGCCGCAATATCGGCACGCTCGAGCTCGACACCGCCGCATTGCGCATCTCGGATCCTTACCGGTCCGGAAAACCGCGGCACCCCGCCCGGCGTTGTCAGATCACCGTAAAGGGTCGCCGTGTGCGCGTTACAGCCCGCGATGGAAAGGCTCGGTGCCGTAGCCGCAAGTTTTCCGGCGAAGCCATCGCTCAGCAGTCCTTCACCATCGAGTTTTAGACCGATCACGCCGAAGTCGCTTTCAATCCGACCCCGCGCATCGGTCAACTTCACGTCGAACTCCGGAAGACCAGCCGGTTCATCTGACTCCGCAAAGAGCAATGTATCAAGCGATCCGAAGCTGACGACGCCATCGCGATAGCTTCCGAAAAACCGGGCTCCGGTCACTTCGATCTGCCCCAGACCCGCACTGAAGACGCCGTAGTCGATCGAAGTGGTCACTCGCTCGGCAGTCAAATCGGGCGCCTCGGGATCGCCGATTATGAGGTTCTCGATAACCTGGCGGTTTGGTCCGATCGAAACGATGTCATATGTCGCTTCAAGGCCGCTCTGCTTGAGTTGGTCGTCCAGCACGTTGCTCGCGATGCGATCGCGGCTCAACCACGCCACAGCAAGCGACACCAGTGCGAGGGCCACAAGCACAAGTGCCGCTCGCCAGCGCCAGCGCCGCAGCCAGAGCCTGCTCCTTTGACCCGGTTCGGGCATGCCAGTCGATCGATCCTGCTCGGCTGCTGCCATAGTCTCACACACTTGCGCGTATCGCTCTGTAAAGGCAATGAACGAGAGCAGGAAATGCGTTGGCAGGGGGTCCGATGCCGCAGCCCGACGACACGTTTGATTTTGGCCCGTCTGAAGAGCCGCATCGCACGCCGCAGTCCGACTTGAGCAAGGCGGCAGGCATCGGGCATCGGGCACGGTTGCGCGACCGGCTGCTGAAAGGCGGGGCCGAAGCGCTCGCCGATTACGAAGTGCTCGAATTCCTCCTGTTTGCCGCCATACGACAAGGCGATACCAAGCCGATCGCGAAGGAACTGCTCAAGCAGTTTGGTTCTCTTGCTGGCGTGTTGAATGCCGATCCCGCGGCGTTGCAAAGGGTCAAAGGGATCGGGGAAACGAGCGCAGCGGCACTCAAGAGCGTGGCAGTTGCGGCCCGCCGTATGGCGCGCAGCGAGGTCGTCCAGAAACCAGTATTGGGATCATGGCAGGCGCTGCTCGATTACCTCGCAATCGATATGGCGCATTTGACGGTCGAACGAGTCAGGGTTCTGTACCTGGACACCAAGAACCGCCTGATCGACGACCATCATGTCGGCGACGGATCGATCGACGAAGCATCGATCCATCCACGCGAAGTCATCCGACGGGCGCTCGATCTGGGCGCCAGCGCTCTGATTCTGGTTCACAACCACCCGAGCGGCAGTCCGGAGCCCAGTCGCGCCGATATCCAGATAACCACCCGCATTGCCGAAGCCGGGAGACTGCTAGGCGTGGCAGTCCATGATCACGTCATCATTGGGCGCGAGGGACATGTCAGCCTGCGCGCCAAGGGACTGGTCTAGCTAAAGTCGTTCCGTGATCAGCCGGACGCCCGAATGGCGAGCAAAGAAACTCCAGCCCCAATTGATCAAAACCGTAACCCGGTTTCTTGCCCCGGTCAGGAAACCGACATGGACGAGCCCCCAGAGCCACCAGGCGGTCGAACCGGACAACTTGAAGGAACCGAAATCGGCAACCGCCGACTTGCGCCCGATTGTCGCCAGACTGCCTTGGTGTTTGTATTCGAACGGACCGGGACATTCCTTGTCGAGCAATTCCGCTTCGACGACGCGGGAGACATAGGCCCCGGCCTGCTTTGCCGCCGGCGCGAGACCTGGGACCGGCTTGCCTTCCCACGCCATGCTCCCTGCCGTATCGCCGATAGCGAACACGTCTTTCAGACCCTGCACGCGCAATTGGTCGTCGACGAGCACCCGGCCCGATCGATCGCATTCGGCGCCGAGCCAACGCGCTGCCGGGGAAGCGGTGACACCAGCAGCCCAAAGGACCGTCTCGGTCTCGATCAAGGTGTCGTCGCCAATCCGGACATGACGCTCGGCAATTTCGGTGACCCGGCTTCCGGTGCGAATTTCGACTCCCAATGCTTCGAGGGATGCCTGCGCCTTCGCGGAAAGCTCCTCTGGAAACGCTGGCAGTATCCTGTTGCCCGACTGGACTAGGATCACACGGGCATTTGCCGGATCGACGGTTCTGAATTCCCGCTCGACATTGAGCTTCGCCAATTCGGCTATCGCACCGGCGAGTTCGACACCGGTCGGCCCTGCCCCGACCACCACGAAGGTCAAAAGTCGCTCTATACGCCCTTCATCTTCGCATGCTTCAGCCTGCTCGAACGCGTTGAGTATGGAGGCGCGCACCGCAACGCCATCTTCGATCGTCTTCAGTCCAGGCGCAAATTCCCCCCATTCATCGCGCCCGAAATAACTGTGCGAGGCGCCGGTCGCGAGAACGAGCTTATCGTATTCGAGTACCTGATCGTCACCGTAAGTGACCGTCTTGGCTGCGCTATCGATGGCCTTCACTTCGCCTTTGAGCACCCGGACATTGCCGTCTGGGCGGAACAGGCTGCGAATTGGAGTGGCAATATCCGCCGGGTTCAAGGTCGCTGTCGCGATTTGATAGAGCAGCGGTTGGAACAGGTGGTAATTGCGCTTGTCGATCAGGGTGATGCGCACCGGCAGGCGCTTGAGCCGCTCGACTGCGGTCAGTCCGCCAAATCCGGCTCCGACGACCACAACATGCGGCCAGCGATCCGGGATCTCCGAGTAATCGCGGTCGAACAGGATGTTCTTTTCCATCCAGGCCGCGATCAACCGATCGACCGAAAGCACCCCGGCCCCGCGCGCTTCGTATATTGCGAGCAGCAGGAACGGATAGAGCGTCACGTCGGGATGCGCGCCGGCGATCATGACGAACCCGATCACGATCACGAGAACATACGAAACGATGCTTGCGGCAAACCCGATCGTCAGGAGCGCCGCAAAGATCAAAGCCAACCAGTCCGGCATGCCCGCAAAAATGGTGATCGGCAGCCATGTCGCGACCGCAATCGAAGGCTCATAGACACCCGCATATGCGAGCATGGCAACTGCAAGCCACAGTCGAACGAGAGCCATGAAGATAGGAGCGAGGTTTTCGCGAAGCCATTCGGTTATGTTGATCGCGGGGCGAGCGAGCGGAAAAGCGCTTTGCTTGAGGCCGGCCGACAGCGCCCTGTCCAGCGAGAATGTCGCGGGGCCATGAACCACATACCAGATCAGTATGGCGCTAAGGATCAGGTTAGTCGTCGTCGGAACATAGACCGCCTGACTGACGATCGTGAGCGCCGCCATCGCCACGGCAGCGGGACGAGTGAAGAATCCGAGCACCAACAAGACCGGGCCGACCAGTTCGATCGCCAGACCCACACTCGCAGCCTGGATCGGTTCCATCCAAGTGACCGGATATTCGTTGGCAGCAAGATAGACTGCTGTTTCCCAATCGGTTGCCTTGACGATCCCCGAGCGAAAAAAGGCCAGCGCGACAAACACGCGGATCGCAATATCGGTGAATGGCCAGAACAACTCCGCGCCGCCCGAGTACCATTTGGCCCACCGCCGCAGAGTGACCCGCACAAAGGGCGACAGCCGTTCTTCTTGCAGCGGTGCTTCGACCGCTTTCGCAGCGCTTGGCATCGAATTGTCCTCCTGCCTCCCCATTCGCGGCTTAGCCGTTTCGGTTACAGCTTACGAGCTTGAATGGGGAAAGCGGCGCCGCAGATTCGTTCGCCCCCTTGCCAATCGCGCACTCCCGCAATAGCCGCCGCTCCAAGCATCACTTTTCCGAAGGAAGACCATCATGGTCCCGCGCTATGCCCGCCCCGAAATGACCGCCATCTGGGAGCCTGAGGCGAAGTTTCGCATCTGGTTCGAGATCGAGGCGCATGCGACTCAGAAATTGGGCGAGCTTGGGGTGGTCCCACCAAGCGCCGGGAAGGCGCTGTGGGATTGGTGGGCGACCGATCCCGCAATCGACGTCGAGGCGATCGATGCGATTGAGTCAGTCACCAAACACGACGTCATCGCGTTCCTCACCTGGGTGGCCGAGCAAGTCGGCAACGAAGCGCGCTTCATGCACCAGGGCATGACATCGTCCGATGTGCTCGACACCACCCTGTCGGTCCAGCTAGCCCGCGCCTCCGACATTCTGCTCGCCGACCTCGATGCTTTGCTGGCAGCGATCAAGACGCGTGCGGAAGAGCACAAATATACGCCGACCATCGGGCGCAGCCATGGTATCCATGCCGAACCCGTGACATTCGGCCTCAAGCTGGCGCAGGCATATGCGGAGTTCGCGCGTTGCCGCGAGCGGTTGATTGCAGCGAGAGCCGAAATCGCGACGTGCGCAGTCTCTGGAGCTGTTGGAACGTTTGCCAATATCGATCCGGCAGTCGAAGCCTATGTTGCCGAGCAGCTTGGCTTGTCGCCCGAACCGATCTCCACCCAGGTTATCCCGCGCGATCGCCACGCCATGTATTTCGCCACTCTTGCAGTCATTGCCGGGTCGATCGAGCGATTGGCGGTTGAGATCCGGCACCTTCAACGCACGGAAGTGCTAGAGGCGGAGGAATACTTCTCTCCCGGCCAAAAAGGCTCGTCCGCGATGCCGCATAAGCGCAACCCGGTACTGACGGAGAACCTCACCGGACAGGCACGGATGATCCGTTCTTACGCGTTTCCGGCGCTGGAAAACGTTGCGCTATGGCACGAGCGCGACATCTCTCACTCATCGGTCGAACGCTTCATTGGGCCGGACGCCACGATCACGCTCGACTTCGCGCTCGCGCGCCTGACCGGCGTGGTCGAGAAGCTGCTGGTCTATCCCGAACGCATGCAGGCCAATCTCGATGCGATGGGCGGGCTCGTCCATTCTCAGCGCGTATTGCTTGCGCTGACACAGGCGGGCGTGAGCCGTGAGGATGCCTATCGTCTCGTCCAGCGCAACGCGATGAAGGTGTGGGAATCGAACGGCACACTCTCGCTGCTCGATCTGCTAAGGGCCGATGACGAAGTCACCGCAGCGTTGAGCGATACCGAACTCGAAGAGAAATTCGATCTCGCTTACCACTTCAAGCATGTCGATACGATCTTCGATCGCGTGTTTGGCTAAAGCCTCCGCAGCCCAGCAATCGCTAGACTTGGCGCCCAAAGTGCTTAAGTCTTTGACCCAAGCGAGGGAATAGGAGGCAAAGGCATCCCATGCAGATTGTGCGCACCATCATCTGGGTCTTGATCCTGGTCGGGATCCTCGCCTTTTCATTCTTCAACTGGGAATCTGTCGAAGTCACGCTGTGGGACAATCTGGTTCTAGAGACCAAGATTCCGGCGCTGGTCATCATCGCATTCCTGCTCGGGCTTGCTCCGATGTGGCTGTATCACCGCAGCGTCAAATGGAGCCTCAACCGGCGCATACGCAGCTTGGAAAATGCCGCCAAATCCAATGCGCTGGCCCAGCGTCACGATCCGGCTGTGGTCAAGCCTGTGGAAAAACCTGCGGATAAGCCGGCAGAAGCATCGGAAAACTCGGGAGATTCGCTGACGCCGGCATCCGGTGATGCGGGTGGGCAATGAGCAATCCGATCTTCCTTGCACTCGACGTGCCGCAGGTTGAGCCTGCCAAGGCGCTGTTGAACAAGGTAAAAGCCCATATCGGTGGGGTGAAACTGGGGCTTGAATTCTTCTGCGCGCATGGCGCCCATGGCGTGCACGAAATCGGGCACATGGGCCTGCCGATATTCCTCGACCTCAAATTCCACGACATTCCCAACACGGTCGCCGCAGCGATGCAGGCGATCCATGTCTATGAACCCGCGATCGTGACGGTCCACGCCAGCGGGGGACGTGCGATGATGGAAGACGCCAAGGCGGCAGCGGCAGAAGGCTGCAAGGTTGTTGGCGTTACGACCCTTACGAGCATGGATTCCAGCGATCTGACCGCAACCGGAGTCTATGGAAGTGCCGAGACGCAAGTCATGCGGCTGGCGGAACTCGCACACAACGCCGGTCTCGATGGGATTGTGTGTTCAGGCCACGAAGTCGGCAAGGTCCACAGGCAATGGAAGGACGGATTTTTCGTGGTCCCGGGCCTGCGTCCTCCGGGAAGCGGCATCGGAGATCAGAAGCGTGTCGTTACCCCGCGCTCTGCCCGCGACAATGGCGCGAGCGTGCTGGTCATCGGTCGCCCCATCAGCCGCGCAGACGATCCGGAAGCGGCTGCGCGCGCAATCGAGGCGACACTCTAGCCCTGGCTATTCCGCTTCGGCAGGTTCGGCTTCCCGATCTTGCAGATCGTCGACCGTGATCGCCAGTCTCGGTGAATTCACGTTCCAACCGACCAGTTCCATTTCTTCGCCATTGCCTTGAAAGGTGAAAGTCTGCGTCCCTTGCCCCTGTTCGAACTCGGTTTCCATCACGATGACCGTTGTGGTCAGACCATTATTCGTATTGATGTTGAAATTGGTGCGTTCGGAAGCCGTAACCTTGCCCAGCCGTGTGCTGACAATGCGATGAAGATCGTCGAACTCCTCGCGGGTGCTCACATCTCTCCAGGCCTTGCCGGTCATGCCGTAGAGCGCGTCGACATCCCCACTTGAATAGAGCCGCTCAAACTTCGCAATTCGGACTTCGGTTTGGTTGATATTCTCGATCGGATTGCAAGCCACGATTAGCAACGCCGCGATTCCGGCCAGCAATGCTCTGAAATTCATCTTCAATTTCCTCAACGCCTGTCAGCCTTAGACTATGGAGAATTCGCCAATCTTCAAGCCATTTGCACTTCACCTTGATCAACACGGCAGGTAGGGGGACAGCGCAATGACCTCTCCCGTACAGATCAAGGTTTGTGGCCTTTCAACGCCCGAAACCATCGAAGCCGCCGTCGCCTCAGGCGCAACCCATGTCGGCCTCGTGCATTTCGAGAAGAGTCCGCGCCATCTTTCGTTGCGCCAGGCGGTCGAACTGCGCAAGCGGGTGCCATCGTCGGTCAAAGCGGTGGTCTTGCTCGTCAATGCCGATTTGAAGACGACTGGTCACGTGATCGAGCAGATCAAACCCGATGTCATCCAGTTCCACGGCAAGGAAACGGCGGAGTGGATCGAGCTTGTTCGCAAGAAGACCGGGATCGAGACGTGGAGAGCGCTCGGCGTGAAGGATCGCGACACCCTGTTCAAATCTCGCCGGTTCGAAGGTGCCGTGGATCGATTGCTGTTTGACGCACCTGCCAAGGCACTGCCCGGCGGCAATGGCGAGACATTCCGCTGGGAATTGCTGTCCGATTTCGAGCATCGCATTCCCTGGGGCCTTGCCGGCGGACTCGGTCCGGACAACGTTGCCGACGCGATTCAAGCAACTGGAGCGGAACTGGTCGATGCCTCATCGGGCCTCGAAAGCGCGCCCGGCGTGAAGGACGTGGACAAGATCGCAGCGTTCTGCGAAGCGGCGCGCAACGCTTAGGCCCCCGAAAAGACAGACAATGAACTCACCCAATTCCTTCCGCACCCAGCCCGACGATCGCGGCCACTTTGGCGAATTCGGCGGGCGCTATGTCGCCGAAACGCTGATGCCGCTGATCCTGGATCTCGAGCGAGAATACCGCGCGGCGCAGGCCGATCCAGAGTTCCAGGCCGAATTCGACGACCTGATGAAGCACTATGTCGGGCGTCCTTCTCCGCTCTATTTCGCCGAACGGCTGACCGAGGCGCTGGGCGGTGCACAGGTGTGGTTCAAGCGCGACGAGCTCAATCACACCGGCGCGCACAAGATCAACAATTGCATCGGGCAGATCCTGCTCGCGAAGCGCATGGGCAAGACCCGGATTATCGCCGAAACCGGTGCCGGCCAGCATGGGGTGGCCACGGCCACGGTCTGCGCCCGTTTCGGCCTGCCCTGCGTGATCTATATGGGCGCGGA
>CAZJZO010000042.1:15101-23968 GCA_964550495.1 uncultured Porphyrobacter sp.
GTTGGTCGCTTGCCCGACCTCCTGGTCGCGTGCATCGGCGGCGGGTCGAACGCGCTTGGGCTGTTCCACCCGTTCCTCGACGATCCCGAAGTGAAGATGCTCGGCGTCGAAGCCGCGGGTCATGGTTTGGACGGCGACGAACACGCGGCAAGCCTGCTCGGCGGCGCGCCGGGCGTGCTCCACGGCAACAAGACCTACTTGCTGCAGGACGAGGACGGCCAGATCACCGAAGGCCACTCGATCAGCGCGGGCTTAGACTATCCCGGCATCGGGCCCGAGCACGCATGGCTCAAGGAGACTGGCCGGGTAGAATACACCGCCATCACCGATGACGAAGCGCTCGACGGCTTCCAGTTGCTGTGCCGCACCGAGGGGATCATTCCGGCGCTTGAGCCGTCGCACGCAATTGCCGCGGTTGCCGACCGCGCCAAGGCCATGAGCGAAGACCAGATCATCCTGATGAATCTGTGCGGGCGCGGCGACAAGGATATCTTCACCGTTGCCGAGAAGCTTGGGGTGGAGATGTGAAGCCCAAACGTGGCCTCCTTTTTACAGGGATCGTGGCCACGCTTGGAGCCTTCACTTGCTTTTCGCTGATGGAAACCGTGCCCGATTTTTCACCGACCTCGAACGCGTTGAATGCCGGCGGATACATCCTGGTAGCACTTGCGCTTGTGGTGTTCGTGATGGCCTTCGGAAGTGTCCGACGATGAATCAGGTCTTGCCGATCGCCATGCGCAAATTCGCGATCAATCTCGTTTCGCACTGGGCAATCCTGTTTGTTGCGTTCCAGATCACCGGCGAGGATCTGACATGGCCCTTTCTTCTCTTGTGCGGCACCTTCACAGCCCTGGTGACCACCGCAATCGACATGATCGATCACTGGCCCAAAAAGAAACTTTCCGAATGACACGCCTGTCCAAAGCCTTCTCCAAGTCCCACCCCGCCTTCGTGGCTTTCATCACCGCTGGCGATGGCGACACTGCTGCCAATCTGGATGCGCTCGTCGCGGGCGGAGCGGATGTCATCGAGTTGGGCATGCCCTTCACCGATCCAATGGCTGATGGCCCTGCGATCCAGAGCGCCAATCTGCGCGCGCTTGGGGCTGGAACGACCACAGCCGACGTGCTGCAGATCGCGACTGACTTCCGGTCGCGGCACCCGGACGTGCCGCTGGTGCTGATGGGCTACGCCAACCCAATGATCCGGCGCGGGCCTGAATGGTTCGCCTCCGCCGCAAACGATGCCGGGGTGGATGGCGTGATCTGTGTCGACATTCCTCCCGAAGAAGACCGCGAACTCGGCCCCGCCCTGCGCGCTACAGGAATTGCCCCGATCCGTCTTTCTACCCCGACTACCGACGAAGCGCGTCTTCCGGCCGTGATCGATGGCAGCGAGGGATTCCTGTACTATGTTTCGGTCGCCGGAATCACCGGCAAGCAGCAGGCGGCAATCGACTCGATCGAAGCCAATGTCACGCGCATCAAACAGTCTACCGAATTGCCCGTCGCAGTTGGCTTCGGCGTTCGCACGCCCGACCAGGCTGCCGAGATTTCCGAGGTGGCCGATGGAGTCGTCGTTGGCTCGGCATTCGTCGATCTGGTGGGCGAATTTGGCACTGAGGCCCCGCCCAAGCTACAAGAGCTGTCATCAGCAATGGTTGCCGCGATCAAATCCGCCAGCGCCTAAGGGATCACTACGCATGAACTGGTTTACCCGTGTCCGCAATTCGCTTGGCTTTGGCGAAGAGAAGAAGAGCACCGAAAAGGATCTCTGGATCAAGTGCCCCAACTGCCAGGAGATGCTGTTCGTCGCCGAGTACGAAGAGAACTCGAACATTTGCAACAAATGCGGCCATCATGGTCGCATCGGCGCGAACCGGCGGCTCGCGCTGCTGCTGGATTCTGGTTTCGAGATTTTGGAACTGCCGCAGGTCCAGGAAGACCCGCTGAAGTTCAAAGACAGCAAGAAGTATACTGACCGATTGAAGACCGCGCGCGCGAACAATCCGCACGAGGACGCTTTCACGGTTGGGTCAGGCGCGATCGACGGGCGTCCAGCCGTCGTGGGCGTACAGGATTTTGGTTTTATGGGCGGCTCGATGGGTATGGCAGTTGGCCTTGCCTTCTGTGCCGGCGCCGAGCGCGCTCTCAGCCGCAAGTGCCCCTACATCGTGGTGACTGCAGCTGGGGGAGCTCGTATGCAGGAAGGCATTCTCAGCCTGATGCAGATGCCGCGTGCGACGGTCATGACGCGCCGTCTCAAATCGGCGGGCTTGCCCTACATCGTGGTTCTCACCGATCCGACCACCGGAGGCGTCACGGCCAGCTACGCGATGCTGGGCGATATCCATATCGCGGAACCGGGCGCACTGATCGGGTTTGCCGGACAAAGGGTGATCCAGGACACGATCCGTGAACAACTTCCCGAAGGATTCCAGCGTGCGGAGTATCTGCACAAGCACGGAATGGTCGATATGGTGGTGCCGCGCAAACAGCTTAAGGCGACGCTGGCGAATGTGATCGATTACCTGCAGTCACCCAAGTCGGCTGGCGCGGCTGCCTAAGCCCCATGGTCGATCTTGGTCGCTCCGACGACCCACGCGTACAGGCCCAGCTTGACCGGTTAAGCACGCTCAGCGTGCCGCAGGGACGGTTCGACCTCAACGCAATCACCGCGCTTATGGACCGCCTCGGCAATCCACATCGCGAATTGCCCCCAGTCTTTCACGTCGCAGGGACTAACGGCAAAGGCTCGGTCTGCGCCTTTCTCAGGGCGATCCTTGAGGCTGATGGCAAGCAGGTGCACGTCACCACTTCACCGCATCTGGTGCGTTATAATGAGCGGTTCCGAATTGCCGGAAAGCTGATCTCGGACGAGGCGCTTGCAACGCTGCTTGAAGAGGTTCTGGATGCAAGTGAGAACCTTGGTCCGAGCCTGTTCGAAGCCACCATCGCCGCTGCGTTCCTTGCTTTCAGTCGGGAGCCCGCGGACGCTTGTATCGTCGAAGTGGGTCTAGGCGGGCGGTTGGATGCGACCAACGTGCTGGAAGCCGACGCAGTGGCAGTGAGCGGGATCGCGGCGTTGGGACTGGATCACGAGAAGTTCCTGCTGGCTCCAGAGGACGGAGTGCCGACCGCGCCGATGGCACGCATCGCGTTTGAAAAGGCGGGCATCGCCAAAATGGGCGTGCCGCTGGTTACCTTTGGGAAGGACGCCTATCCTAGTGAGGCTCGTGCGGTGATCGCCGAAACCGCGCAACGCAATGGAGCAGTCCTCCATGAGGGGTTCTGCAATTTTTCCATCAGCGGGAGCAACGCCCATTTCATCGATCCGTTCGGCAATGAACACCTGCTTGCGCCCCGCCTTGCCGGGGAGCACCAGTTGGCAAATGCGGGTCTGGCGATCGCCATGGTGCTTCGGCAACAGAAATTGCCTGTATCGGCAGATTCCATTGCAGCTGGAATTGGCAAAGCCCAATGGCCAGCCCGATTGCAGCAATTGTCAGACGGGCCCTTGAGTGCACTGGCCGAAGGTCAGACCGTTTGGCTTGACGGAGGGCACAATGCCAGTGCCGGTCACCAGATCGCCAACTTCTTCGACGGTCCGGTTCATCTTATTCTGGGCATGCTCTCCAACAAGAATCCACGCGCGCTCCTTGATCCACTGGGCGACAAGGTGCGCGGTCTGACCGTATTACCAGTGCCAGGATACAAATCTCATCCGGTCGAGGCATTTGGGCCTCAGGCCAAACCGGCCGGCAACTTGCGGGATGCCTTGCTGGCTGTTCCGTCGGACGGTTGCCCCATCCTGATCGCAGGATCGCTCCATCTCGCGGGCGAAGCTTTGCGGCTCAATGACGAGATCCCGGATTAGCCGGACGAAGCGCTCTCCTTGCCTGCCGACCCCAGCGCCTGGTCAACCAGCCCAGTCCGCATCATCCACGCGAACAGTACGATCCCAGGCAGAGCGACAACAGCGGTCAGCAGGTAGAAGTTCACGTACCCTACCCATTCGATCAAGCCGCCCGCCGTCGTGCCTGTAAGCAGTCGCCCGACAATACTCGCCGCCGCGCTGATCATTGCGTAGTGAGCAGCGGTAAAACGCAAATCGCAAAGAGCCGAGAAATAGGCGACCACGACCACCCCGCCATATCCGCTGGCAAAATTCTCAAAGCCGATTGCCGCAGCAAGACCGAGATTGGTTTTCCCAATCAATGCCAGTGCCGCGAAGCTGACATTGGACACCGCCATCAGGATAAGCGCGATCAAGACCGATCGCTTCAATCCCAGCCGGGCATAGATGATTCCCCCCATAAAGATCCCGATCAGGTAGGCCCAGAACCCGACACCGACATCATAGATTGCGATCTCATCGTTGCTGAATCCAAGGTTGTCGAACAGCAGGCGGAAGGTCAGATTTGCCAGCGTGTCGCCGATCTTGTGGACGAGGATGAATGCGAGAACGAGCCAGGCACCGTGGCGACTGAAGAACTCGGCAAATGGTCCAGAGATTGAGTGCCATATCTCGCCCAAACCCCGGCGAGTGCTTTTGATCTTGTGGCGTATGGGTTCGCCCAGGATCAACGCGGTAAGCACTGCGGGGACTGCCAACAAAGAGCAGGACAGATAGGCTGCGCTCCAGCCGTAACGCTCCGCAACCACCAGCGCGGCCGCCCCCGCCCCCGCCGAACCGACCCTCCAGCCATATTGGTTCATGCCCGATCCGGTGCCGAGCTGATACGGCTTTAGGATCTCGATCCGATAGGCGTCGATCACAATGTCAAAGGTCGCTCCGGCTATGCCGACCAGCACCGCAGCGAAGACAGTTGCAAGAATGTCCTTCGATGGATCAACCAGCGCCAGATTCGCAACCGACGCGATCACCAGCAAGCCGGCGAGGACCATCCATGAGACCCGCTGTCCCATCGCGCCAATCAATGGCAAGCGTAAGCCGTCGATGATCCACGCCCAGAAGACTTTGAGATTGTAGACCAGGAACGCGAGGGTGAAGGCGGTTATCGTCGCCGTGTCGATCCCATCCTGCGCGAGGCGCGTGGTCAGGGTCGCGCCAATCATGGCATAGGGGAAGCCGGAAGATACACCTAGGAAGAAGGCCCCGAGCGGCTCCTTTTCAATGTAGGGCTTGACTGCGCTCCATAGGCTGCGCGGTCGATCGGTCGAGGTCGAAATCACTCGGCAGGCTGGGCCACCGCATCAGGCGTTACGACGCCCGATTCCTTGCCCGCTCGCACCTGCCGCCACCACTCGAACCCAACCAGAACGACCGCCGCAAGCCCGATGAAGGTCGTAAGGACGAACACGTCGAAATAGCCCTGATCCTCGATCATTTCGCCCAGCGCACCGCGTCCCAGCGTGCCAACCAGCAGAGTTAAGGAAGACAGGAGTGCGTATTGCACGGCGCTAAATTTCTTGGATACGATCGAACTTAGCCATGCGATGTAGGCGGCGCCCGCGATACCGATGGCGAGGTTTTCGAACATGATCGTGAATGCGAGCTTGGGCAGGCCTTCCGATGGCGGTGCCGCCTGGAACAGGAAAGGCACAAGCGAAACGACGAAATCGATGAACCAGCTGAAACCCGAGGCGTCGCTTGCCACCTGCATCAACTCACCACCGATGGCGAGTTCGGCATACAGCAGGTTGGTCAGCGCCGCGAGCAGGCCACCAATGAGCAGGGTCGCCATTCGCCCGATACCCGTGATCATCAACCCGCCAACCGCCAACCCGGCAATGATCGCGAAAATGCCGAATATCTTCGACGCAAAGGCGACATCCTCCTTGGTGTAGTTCAGCTCGGTCAGATAGAATGGGTAAGCGAATGTGCCCCAGATCGCGTCGCAAATCCGATAGGTCAGCACGACTGCCAGGATCAGCACCAACGACCAGCCCATGCGGCCGACGAACTCGACCATTGGAAGCACCAACGCCCGATACAGATGGTCGAGCGCAAAAGCGCCTCCGGTGGCGGGTGGTGTGTGTTCTGTGAGCAGGTTCTGACCGTCGCGCTTTTGCGCAGCGAGCCAGCCCGCGATCAGCGCCGGAAGGACAATCGTCGCGACAATTATCCATGGGCCGAAATTGAGCGTAAACTCGGTCGGGTTGGGCCGATCTTCGGGCGCGTAGGTCATAGACATGACCATGAAGGTCAGGACCACGCCTATCGCTCCAGCCCACAGCAGTCCGACCGCAGCGAGCGCGCGATTTCGGATCGTGGGCGTCAATTCGCCCGCTTCGCGCAAAGCGCGCACCTGCTGGTCGCCTTCGCTCAGTTCGCTGGCCGCAACGTCGCCTTCGGCATTGGGAGCAAACAGTCCGATTACGCCCGCCGCAAACAGGATAGCGCCCATCATCATGTAGGTTTCGGGCCAGCCGATCCGCGCTGCAATGATAAGGCCGATCGCACCGCCAACCAGCGAACTCAACCGGTATCCCATCTGGTATATGGTCGAGAGTATATCGAGCGTTGCCTTCTCGTCGGCGACATCGATACGCCACGCGTTGATGGCAATATCCTGAGTCGCGCTGGCGAACGCACCGATTCCGGCCAACAGGCTGAACCAGCCCAGCTGGGTCTTGGGTTCGAGCACACTGAGCGTGACGAGAATCGTACCCAGCAGCAATTGCATGGGAACGATCCATTGCTTGCGCTTGCCAAGCTTGCGCAGCAGCGGAATGTCGAGCTTGTCGATCAAGGGCGACCACAGGAACTGAAAGGCGTAGGCCAGACCGATCAGAGAGAAGATCCCCATCGTCTCGAGATCGACTTCGGCCTCCGCCAGCCAGGCGAACAGAGTGCCGAGGAACAATGCAAATGGCAGACCGCTCGCGAAACCGAACACCAGCATGAAAAAGGTCTTGCGATTGGTCAGCGCCACGCCAAGCGCGCGCCAGGCGCTGGGTTTTGCGGCTTTGGCGGCATCGGCCATTGATCGTCGTCCTTTCGCGATCCGAATTTCTCTGCAACACTAGGCGCGGATGAGAGGAATAGGGAAGCCGCGATGAACGCGCCGACAACAGATGTCCCCGCTTTGCGCCCGACCAAGGGGCAGTTGGAACTCGCAGAAGCGATCCGCACAGGCAAGAGTCGCGAAGCCGACACGATCACCAGCGTGCCCGCCAGCCGCTACACCGATCCGGCGCATTTCCAGCGTGAGAAATCGGCCTTGTTCGACCGGCTGCCCCAGGTGCTTGTTCCGTCGGCACTCTTGCCTGATCCCACCATGGCGGTGCCGCATGACCAAACTGGCAGGTCGCTGCTGATCACGCGGGACAAGGAAGGAAAAGCGCATGTCTTCCTGAATGTCTGTCGCCACCGAGGCACGCGGCTCTTTGAAGGCGAAGACATCCAATGCGCGAAGCGACTGGTGTGTCCATACCACGCCTGGACCTACAAGCTGGATGGCAAATTGCTGGCCTTGCCCCGCCCTGAGACTTTCCCCGAGCTCGATAAGGACGCGATGGGTCTGATCGAGCTGCCTTCCTGCGAAACGGGTGGATTGATCTGGTTTGCACCGCAGGAAAATGCCGATTTCTCCGACGCCCAGCGCATTGGCGAAGATTTCACGGCCTTTGGGATGGAAAGCAGTTATCTGTTCCGACGCAAGACCCATACGGTCAATGGCAACTGGAAGCTGATCATGGATGCCTTCCTCGAAAGCTATCATGTCACCCGGCTGCATGCGAACACGATCGGGCCGTTCTTCAAGGATGGCGTGACCAGCGGCGACAGTGTCGGCCCGCATCTGAGATCGGCCGTCGGGCGGCTGGAAGAGATGGAAGCGGTCGATCTAAACGACATGAACGAGATGCGCCGGGTCATCACCTTTGCGTATCAATTGTTGCCCGCAACCGTGATCGTACCCAGCCCAGACTACCTGAATGTGATGGTGTTGATGCCGCAGGCTCACGACCTCACCCTGGTCGAGGATTTCATGCTCATCCCGGAAAAGCCAATGACGGACAAAGCGCTCGATCACTGGGAACGCAGCTGGGATCTGCTCGACGGCGGTGTGTTTGCCAGCGAGGATTTTCGCGCCGCCGAATTGGGACAGCAAGGCCTCGCATCGGGAGCAATCGAACACTTGACGCTCGGAACGCTCGAAGGTGGGATCGCCCGCTTCGACGCAATTGTTCAGGACGCCTTGCGGGCCGCCAATTGAGCGCCTAGGCGCGCGGAATGACTGACCAGCCCCGTCCCGAAGGCGATCGTATCGCCAAACTCCTCGCGCGCGCTGGAGTGGCCAGTCGACGCGAGATCGAGCGGATGATTGCAGACGGCCGGATCACGCTCCACGGCAAGCCGGTTGAGACACCAGCTACCTTCCTCACCGGTCTCAAAGGGGTTGCGGTGGATGGAAAACAGGTTGCCGGGCCGGAGCCGACCCAGCTTTTCGCATTTCACAAACCAACCGGACTGATCACGGCCGAAAGCGACCCAAGGGGTCGTCCGACGATCTACTCGGCGCTGCGCAACGCATTGCCGGAAGACACGCCGCGGCTGATGCCAATTGGGCGGCTCGATCTCAACACCGAGGGTTTGCTGCTGCTCACCAACGACGGCGGGTTGAAACGGCAGATGGAATTGCCAGCGACAGGAATTCCACGAACCTATCGCGCCAGGGCATTCGGAGAAGTGTCGCAGGACCAGCTCGAAGCGCTGATCGAGGGGGTAGAGATTGACGGCATTCGCTATGGCTCGATCGACGCCAATCTCGAGCGCGGCGGCAGCTCGGGAAAGAACAACTGGATCGAAATGACCATTACCGAAGGCAAGAATCGCGAGGTGCGCCGTGTCCTCGAATATCTTGGCCTGAAGGGGAACCGCCTGATCCGGACCGCCTATGG
>CAZJZO010000043.1:0-23960 GCA_964550495.1 uncultured Porphyrobacter sp.
TTGAGGACAGAAGCGCGATGAATTTCGAAGATCAATCTGCCTCGTTCGATGGACAGGAAACCGGCGGAGATGAACCGGTTGCGACCAATGAGACGGTGCTTCCAGCCGGCAACGAGGTTGTCACACTGCCACCAGGCACCTCGCTGGAAGGACTGGAAGTCGCCGGTCGGGATCTGATTATCCTGCTATCAGACGGCTCGCGCATAGTCGTCCCCGATGGTGCAGTCTTCGTCCCGCAGATCATCGTTGATGGCGTCGCCGTTCCTCCCCTCAACATCGCACAGCTTCTGACGGGGAACGAGCCAGAGCCTGCGGCGGGCCAGAGCCAGAGTTCCGGCGGAAACTTTGCCGACGATGAAGGCGCGATCCAGGATGCCTTCGACCTAGGCGACCTGCTGCCTTTCACGACCTTTGGCTTCCCCGAGGACACGGAAGAAGAAATCATCCCGTTCAGCGATGAAGAACCCGAAGTTCTCATCCAGACGGAGGATGATCCGATCGGATCGCGGGATGCAGTTGCCAGTGTCGACGAAGCGGGCCTGCCCGAACGCGGCGATGGCGAACAAGGTGAGCCCGAAGGCACCGATGAGCCCAGCAATTCTGAAACTACGACCGGAACGATCGCATTCAATGCGCCCGACGGTCTGGAAACGGTCACGATCAATGGTCAACCGATCACGGGTGTAGGCCAGACGGTCAGCACGCCGAACGGTACGCTCACTGTCACCAGTATCGACCTGGACAACGGCACAATCGGCTTCAGCTACACACTCGAAGACAATTTGATCGGCGATGGTTCCGATGTCTTCGATGTCATTGTTGAAGACGTCGATGGCGATCAGGCCACTGCCACGCTCACGATCAACATCGCCGACGACGCGCCGATTGCGGCCGACGATGTTGGCGTGGTTCCCGCTGGCAGTCACGACGCGATTACGGGCGATGTTCTTGTCAACGACGTGCCGGGTGCAGACGGCTATGCGACCGATGGCGCAGTGCTCGAATTCGGTAACGAGAGCGGTACGGTAGAGCCCGGGACATCGCTGCAGGGCGAGTACGGCGTCCTTACGCTCAATCCGGACGGCACCTACACCTATGTCCGCGACGTCAACACTCCGGGCGGGGTCGAAGACACCTTTACCTACACGATTGTCGACCAGGACGGCAGTACATCGAGCGCGACGCTTGTTATCGAGATTGGCGACGCACCTGACCAGATCACGAGCGTTCCGCGCACTGGTGAAGGAACTGTAGTCGAGGAAGGCGGACTTCCCGCACGCGGCGACGAGCCAGCGGGCACGGGCGAGATTGCCGACAATGACGCCGACAACAACAGCGATCCGTCCGAAACGACAGGATCGACAATCACGTTCAATTCGCCCGACGGTCTGGCCAGTGTTACTCTGGGCGGCGTCGAGATCGATCCCGACAATCTGCCGCAGACGGTCATCGACAACGGCACTGGGACGCTGATCGTCACCGGTTTCACCTACGATCCGGTAACTGGCGATGGTAGCATCGACTACGAGTTCACGCTTGATGACAACACGTCCGGCGATGACACTTCGTTCGATTTCGAGATCACCGTCACCGACCTCGACGGCGACGTCGCGACCGACACTCTGACCATCAACGTTATAGACGATGAACCCGAAGCAGAGGACGATGCCGGATCGCAGGCCGAAGAAGACGCGCCGATCACGGTCGATGTCTTCGACAATGATACGCCGGGTGCCGATGATGTAGCGCTTGGCACGATTGAAGTGGTCGAAGGGTCGCTGACGGGCGCTGGAACCCTCGTCAACAATGGCGACGGCACGTTCACCTACACGCCTGTTCCGGGTGAAGAAGGCGAAGCGGGCGAAGAAGGTGAAGGCGGCACTGTCAGCTTCGACTACACGATCACGGACGGCGACGGTGACGTTTCGACCGCTACGGTCACAATCGACCTCTTGCCGGATTCCACGCCCGAGATCGGCATCGACGAACTCGGCGCGGCAGGCGAAGAGACGGTTGATGAAGCGGGTCTCCCCGCGCGGGGCAATGAGCCGGCTGGCTCGGACGAAGCCAGCGACAGCGAAAATGCCAGCGGTACGATCGTAATCGATACCGGCAACGACACGGTTGGATCGCTGGTCATCAACGGAGTCGACGTCACTAACGGCGGAACGGTTTCGACCGACAAGGGTGACCTGGTCGTCACCTTGAGCGGCGGCGAGTACAGCTACACCTACACGCTTACCGACAACACGCTGACCGATCCTGACACGGACGACTTCTCCCTGACCGTTACGGATAGCGACGGCGACACCGCTTCGACGACACTTACGATCAACATCCTGGACGATTTTCCGGAAGCGCGCGACGACTTTGAGACCCAGGCCGAAGAAGATGCACCTGTCACCGTCGATGTGTTCGCCAATGACACTCCGGGTGCAGACGGTGTGGACCTTAGCACCATCGAGGTGGTCCCGGGCTCGCTCAACGGGCTGGGAACGCTCGTCAACAACGGCGACGGCACATTTACCTATACGCCCGCTCCGGGCGAAGAAGGCAGCGAGCAGGGCGAAGAGGGTCTTGGCCCGATCACCTTCGACTACACCATCACCGACGGCGACGGAGATGTTTCGACCGCGACGGTTACAATTGAGCTCCTCCCGGATTCAACGCCCGAGATCGGCATTGATGAACTGGGGGCTGCTGGCAGCGAGACTGTTGATGAAGCAGGCCTGCCCGCGCGCGGCACCGAACCTCCCGGTTCAAACGAAGCCAGCGATAGCGAGACCGCCAGCGGCACGATTGTAATCGAGACCGGCAACGACACAGTAGGCTCGCTGGTCATCAACGGGGTGGACGTCACCAATGGCGGAACCGTCACGACGTCCAAGGGCGAGTTGGTCGTCACGCTCAGCGGAGGTGAGTACAGCTACACCTACACGTTGACCGACAACACGCTGACCGATCCGGACAGCGACGACTTCTCGTTGACCGTGACTGATAGCGATGGCGATACGGCCAGCACCACACTGGTTATCGCAATCGCCGATGACACCCCCAGCGCTGAGGACGATGCCAACAGTATCGGAGCGGGCGAATTCGGACCGGTTGGCGGCAATGTGCTCGGCAACGATACTGAGGGCGCAGACGGCGCTGCGGTCACTTCCTTTGTGGGCAGCGGAACCCCGGGTTCTCCGGGCGATACGATTTCGGGACTCTACGGCACGCTCACCATCGCTGCGGACGGGACTTACAGCTACACCCGGAATCCGGATACGCCGGGCGGTGTCGAGGACACCTTCACCTATACGATCACCGACGGTGACGGCGATACTGCAACCGCCAACCTCGTCATCTCGATTGCCGATGCTCCGACAACGCTCGACCTTCCAACCGAAGGAGAGGCGGGGACCGTTGTCCAAGAAGACGGCCTTGCCGGACCACCAGCGGGATCCGATGCCGCGTCGGACAGCGAGTTCACGACTGGCACCTTCACCTTTACCGCGCCGGATGGCCCGGCAACGGTCACGATTGGAGGCGTTGCGGTCACCAGTGTGGGTCAGACCTTTACCGGTGCGTTCGGCACGCTCACGATCGACGCAATTGCCGCCGGATCGATAACCTACACCTACGAGCTGACCACCGCTACGAGCGGTGACAACACCGCAGACAGCTTTGTTGTTCGTGTCACCGACAATGACGGCGATTTCAGCGAAGATACGCTTGAGATCGCGATCGTCGATGACGTTCCTGCAGCGAACGCGGACTCGGATTCCGTCACCGAGGACGGCCCGCTGACCGCAGATGGCAACGTCATTACCGGGATCGGCGGGTCCGATGCGAACAGCACCGATGGCGTCGCGGATGTGACGGGCGCTGACGGTGCGACGGTGACCGGTGTCGCATTCGGTGCAACCGACGGAACGGTCGGCTCGCCAATTTCGGGCGAATACGGTCAGCTAACGCTCAATGCCGATGGCAGCTACAGCTACGAACTCAACAACCAGGACGATCGTGTCCAGGGCCTCGACAGCACCGAGACGCTGACAGAGGAATTCACCTACACCATTACCGATGGCGATGGGGACACTTCGACCACCACGTTGACGATCATCATCAACGGCGCGGACGACGGTGTCGTCATTCGCGGCCTGAGTTTGGAAGGGCCGGACGTAATCGTTGATGAGGACGATCTGCCCGACGGCTCTTCGCCCGATGCCGGCGCTTTGACGCAAACCGGGACTTTCACCGTCCTGTCACCGGACGGATTAGCATCGCTCACGGTCGGCGGCGTTGAAGTCTTCGCCGGCGGCGTCCCTTACCCTGTCACAATCGATGATCCGGCCTACGGGCTGCTGACGATCACCGGTGTGACTCCGGTAACCGACAGCGATGGCGACGTGGTAAGTGCGACGATTGCCTACACCTATGTGCTGCAGGACAATTCCCTGCTCCACACCGGAGCAGACGATTTCGAGTTCACTGACAGTTTCCCGGTCGTCGCAACCGACTCCGACGGTTCGACCGATACCGACAGCCTCGACATCGTCATCGTCGATGACACGCCGAATGCCAATGCTGACTCGGATTCCGTCACTGAAGATGGCCCACTTACTGCGGATGGCAATGTCCTGACGGGCACCGGTGGAGGTGATGCAAACGCGACTGATGGCGTCGCCGATGTCGCGGGCGCCGATGGCGCAACCGTTACGGCTGTTGCCTTTGGCACGAGCGACGGAACGGTCGGCACCGGGCTGGCTGGCGCGTATGGCACGCTGACGCTCAACGCCGACGGCAGCTACGAATACACGCTCGATAACGACAATCCGCTGGTACAGGGCCTCGACAGTCAGGAAACGCTGACAGAGGTCTTCGACTACACCATTACGGATGGCGACGGTGACACCGCCAGCACGACGCTGACGATCACGATCAACGGTGCCGATGACGGCGTTACCATCAATGGGCTGGATCTCGATCCGGCCGAACTCACCGTTGATGAAGACGACCTGGCCGATGGCTCCTCGCCCGACGCACCGGCACTCACACAAACTGGCAGTTTCACCGTCGTTGGGCAGGATGGTCTCGCGCAGATCACCGCTGGTGGGCTTGTCGTGTGGACCGACGCAGGCGGATTCGTGCCGGGCCAGACGGTCACCACCGCGATCGGCAGGTTCGAGATCACCGGGGTCACTCCGACTGCTACCGACGCCAATGGCGACGTTACCGAAGCGACGGTGACATTCAGCTACACGCTGGACGACAACACTCTTACGCATTCGAGCGCGGGCGAGGACACGATCCTCGAAAGCTTTGCGATCAGTGCGACCGACACGGACGGCTCAAACGACACAGCATCGGTTGATGTCCTCGTGATTGACGATATTCCCGATGTCTCGGCCTCTGGCGAAGACGCGCCGACGTTGGTGACCGACGATTCCGACGTAGGAAGTCGCGGAGGCGCGACCGACACGGGCAATTTCGCTGGCCTGTTCACAACGGAGTTCGGTGCGGATGGGCCAGCTACGGTCGACGGCACCGTCTATTCACTCACAATCAATGGCGGCGACGGGACCGATTCCGGGCTCGACGACACGCTGACCGGCGAAAGCATTCTGCTGCGCCTGAACGGCGATACGATCGAAGGATATCTCGAGACTTCGGGCGATCTCGCCTTCACGCTCGCATTGAATCCTGCGACCGGCGACATCACGCAGACGCAGCTGCGAGCAGTCGTTCACGACGATCCGGTCGACCCGGACGAAACCGAGGCTTCGGGTGCTGCCGAAACGCTTGCTGCGAACCTGATCAGCCTTACCGCGACGGTCACCGATGGCGACGGAGACGTGGATAGCGAGAGCATCGATGTCAGTGGTTCGTTCGCGTTCGAAGACGATGGACCTGGCTTCAACTCAATCGTCATCGGCATCCCTCTCGATGAAGATGATCTCGTTCCCGATGGCAATGGCGATAGTGCGGCTGGTGATGACTCCAGCACGTCGCTGAGAACTTTCACCTATGACGTGGATTTCGGAGCCGACGGTGCCAACGCGGACGAGATCACAGCTTCGTTTGTTGGTGCCGATGGTACCGATCCCAGCACCGGACCATTGACTCTGACCTCTGGCGGCGATCCCGTTATCTTCGACTGGAACCCGGCGACCAACACGCTGACCGGCTACACCACCGACATCAACGATCCGGTGCTGACGATGGTCTTCGACCTTGTCGCAGGCACGATGACGCTCGAGTACCTCAAGCCACTCGATCACCCGTCGACCGATGCGGACGGAGCGAATGACGGCCCCGAAACCGGCTACGAAGACAACCTCGAACTCAATTTCGAAGTGGTCATCACAGATGGCGATGGCGATACGGCTACTTTCCCGCTGTCGCTCAATATCGACGATGACATGGCGATTGCGCTGGCCGACAGCGAAACCCAGCTGACCGAAAACGAAGCCTTCACCATCGACGCGCTCGATAACGATGCGTTCGGTGCTGACGGAGTCGAAACAACCGATGCGGGCAAAGTGTTCGTTTCGACCCAGGCAGGGCAAGGCACGGTCACGTATGATCCGGGCACAGGCCTCTTCACCTACACGCCCGATGCCGGCGCAGGCTCGAATGGCAACACCGCCGACTTCTTCGAATACACCATCATCGACGGCGACGGTGATGCTTCTACCGCGCGCGTAGACGTTACCCTCCAACCCGATTCAGAGCCGCGCGGCGGCGAGGTCGAGGCGACTGTCGATGACGATGGTCTTGCGGGCAACAACCCGCTGTCGAACACGGGCGATCTCGACGCCAACCAGTTCGACGATCCGAGCGACACGAGCGAAGCCAGCTTTACCGGCACGCTGTCTTTTGACGTTGGCAACGACACCCCGGCGACGATCTCCTTCGCGACAACAGTCAATGGCTCCACCGCCTTGATCGGCCAGGAAACCGTCACTTACACCGTGGTTGGCAACCTGCTGACTGCGACCGTTACCGGCGGTACACGCGACGGGACCGACCTGTTCACGGTCGAAATCACCGATACGGCCACTGGCGACTATGTCGTCACATTGCTCGAAAACGTGCTGCACGACGCGGGCAATGACGAGAATGACGCGTTCGCTTCGATCGACTTCACCGTCTCCGATAGCGAGGGTGACACTGCGATCTCCAACCTCGGCATCACCTTCGATGACGATGCCCCGACCGCGACCGACAACACGGCTTCGGTAACCGAAGGCGGAATGACTGGCGGCAATGCGCTGTCGGACGACGACGGTTCGGGTGTCGATGCTCCCGGCGCCGATGACTACGCGCTCGCTGGCGCGATCAATCGCATCGACAGCGTCAATGCAGGGACCAATCAGACGACGGTCGACGGGTCGGGCAATCTGGTACTCGCAGGCGAATTCGGCACGTTGACGATCAACGTCAACACTGGTGTCTATAGCTATGATTCCAATGCCAATTCGACCAATACCGATGCGCAGGATATTTTCACCTACACGATTGTCGATGGCGATGGCGACGAGGCCACTGCGACACTGACGATCGATATTGACGATGTCTCAGCCGACGTTTCCGACAACGATGCAATCGTCAATGAAGCGGGTCTGCCGATCGGCAGCGACCCGACCTCGGACAGTGAGATATTCGACACCGGGCAGATTACCGTCACCGGAGGTGCGGGTACGCTTGTCTACAACCTGCTTTCGCCGTCGACCGGCACATTCGGCACACTTGTGCTCAACCCGACGACCGGCGAGTACACCTACACGCTGAACACGCCATTCACGGACACCGTGGACGAGAACGGGCCGAACGTGGTCAACGGCGCGGAGAGCTTCGATTACGAAGTCCGCGACACCCTCGGGAACCTGCTCGGGACGGGCTCGATCGACGTCAGCATCATCGACGACGTTCCGACCGCGACCGATCAGGCCAATATCGATGTGGCCGAAGATGCGGTCGGCACCATTGGCGGCAATGTCGTCACCGACGGCACGCCCGACACGGAAGGCGCGGACGGGGCGACCGTCACGGCGATCACGATCGATGGCAACGAAACTGCCGTTCCTCAGGATGGCAGCGACGCAACGGTCGTCAACACCAACGGCACCTACACGATCGACATGGACGGGAACTGGACTTTCGATCCGAATCCCAACCTCGATCACTCCAGTGGCGATATCGATGCGACGTTCACCTACACCTTGACCGACGGCGACGGTGACTTCGATACCGCAGTGCAACCGATCACCATCACCGATGGTGCCGATCCGATGGCTGGGCCGAATATCAGCCTCGCGCTTGACGATCAGAATCTCGCCGACGGGTCGACTCCGGCCGGCCCGGATTCTGACAGCGACACCATCATCTTTACGCCTGGTTCCGACGACATAGATTCGATTGTCTTCGGCGATGTGTCCGGTCTCGGCGGAGGCCTGACATGGGTACGCGTCAGCGATACGGAGATCACAGGCTCGGATGGCGGGCGCCTCGTCGTCACGCTCGACCTGTCGGTGACCAACAACATCGCGACCGTTACCGCGACCCTCAACGACAATTACGATGATCACCCGACCATCGATGTCGACGACCTGGTCGATCTCGGCGATGTCGATGTGATTGCGACCGACATCGACGGCGATACTGCAAGCTCGACTGTTGGCGTTTCAGTGTCCGACGATCTCCCTTCGATCACCGCCGGCACCCCGTCAGCCGACGAGCTGACTGTCGACGAAACCGACCTCGCAACCGATGCGACGGCCGATTTCTCGACGCTGTTCACCTCATCATTCAATGCGGACAATCCGGGTACGCCGGTCGCCTACGAACTCGGCATCAATGCCGGCACCACCGGTCTGGTCGATGTAGCAACCGGTGAAGCGGTCGAACTGCGCCTCAACGGCGACGTCGTCGAAGGTTTCAGCGCGACCGGCGGCGTAGTCTTAACCGTTTCGGTCGATGCAGCCGGCGTTGTAACGCTCGATCAACAGCGCGCGGTGGCCCATTCGAACTCAAGTGATCCGAATGATCCGGCGACCTTTGCCGCAGCTGACCTGATCACTCTGACGGCGACGATTGTCGACAGCGACGGCGATACGGCATCAGCAACGGCGAATATCGCCGGGGCGATGACTTTCCTTGACGACGGTCCGGATGCTGTAGTGACCGATGCGGTTGCCGATATGCTGGTGCTCGACGAGAGCCCTCTGCCTGTCGACGGAGACGGTATCCGCACCGTGAGCGCGGATCTCGCCGACAATTTCGGCGCGACCATAGATTACGGCGCGGATGGTGCTGGCAGCGTAGCCTACGCTTTGCTCTTGAGCGCCGACGGAATTGGTTCGGGTCTGTTCGCCCTCGGTACAAATGGTGCGCAAGGCGATGAGATATTGCTCAGCCTTTCCGGCGACACGGTAACAGGCTCCGCAGGTGGAACCGACTACTTCACCATCACGGTCGATGCCATCACAGGCGATCTCACCTTCACCCAACTCGAGAACATCTGGCACGCCGATGATGCCGATGCGGACGATCTCGAAACGCTGACGCTCGATGGCGCCGGCGAATTCCTGCGCATCGAACAGACAGTCACCGACCGCGATGGCGACAGCGACAGCGCGACGATCGAACTTGGCGATGGCGTCTTCAAGATCGAGGATGACGGTCCTTCGGTGACGCTGAACGGCAGCAATCCGGACCTACAGGTCTCGGATGCCGATCTTGCAACCGATGCTTCGCTGTCATTCGCCGGTGCCTTCACCTTCGATGGCGGAACCGACGGGACGCAGAGCACCGACTATGCTCTGTCGGTCACGGACGGCACGGCTTCGGGTCTCTTCGACACCGCGACAGGGAACGAGGTATTCCTTTTCCTCGAGAGCGGTGTGGTTGTCGGTCGCGAGGGCAGCGCGACCGGACAGATTGTCTTCACCGTTACGGTGGCCAGCAATGGCACGGTCGAACTCGACCAATTGCGTGCAGTCGACCATTCGCTGTCCACGCTCGATGGCGCCAACGCGACGCTGCTTGCTGACAATCTCGTCCAACTGACTGCGACAATCACTGACAATGACGGCGACACCGCCAGCGAGACGCTCGATATCGGTTCGGACCTGCTGTTTGCAGATGACACGCCAACCGCAGCCGCAACCGAAACGGCATTCCTCGACGACGACACCCAGGCCGGCGGCAATCCGGGTGGTCCGGGCGATCAGGATCCCGACGAATCCAACCTCACCGGCACGCTGGTCGATCCGGTGGAAGGGTTCGGCAATGACGGCGGCACGGTCGCGTTCGCGACCACCGGCGCACCTGCCGGCTTCCAGTATGTCGCCAGCGGCTCGGACATCCTGATCCAGCAGGACCAGGGCAGCGGCTTCATCACTGTCGTCACCGTGACGCTCGACCCTAACACCGGGGCCTATACCGTCACCCAGAATGCCAACATCCTGCACACGGACGATGGCAACAATGACGAGAACGATCAGACCTTCACGCTCTCGGCAACACTAACCGATGGCGACGGCGACACGGACACGACCTCGCTCACGATCGTGGTCGATGACGATACGCCAACGCCGCAAGAAGACGTTTCGGCCGGGACCGTCGACGAAGACGGTCTGGCAGACGGCATCGAAGGCGGTACCGGCGACGTTCCTGGGACTGACACTGTCGCAACTGGATCGGTTACCGGCTTCTTCAGTGCCGGCGCGGATTCCCCGCTGACCTATTCGCTCTCGACCGATACGAGCGGTCTTGGATCATTCACGTCGGGCGGAGTGGCAGTAACCTATTCCGTGAGCGGCAATACCTTGACGGCTTCGGCCGGTGGCACTCCGGTCTTCACCTTGGTGCTCGACGCGACGACTGGCGAGTGGACCTTCACGTTGCTGGCCCCGCTCGACCATGCGACCGGTGGCGATGAGAACGACCTGTTCTTCGACTTTGGCGGCCTCGTCATCGCGACTGACACAGATGGCGATGAGGTCGTTGCGACGGCTGCGATCGCGTCGGTCCGGATCAATGACGACACGCCTGTCGCGGTCAACGATACCAACGCGCTCAGCGAAGACACCACATCGGTCGGAGGGAACATCCTGACCGATCCGACTGCCGACGGCTTTGGCGCCGACGGCGCCGGGAGCCCAGCAATCACGGCGATCAGCGGCTCTGGCGGAGCGGGAACAGTTGGCGGTTCAACCACCGGCACTTGGGGCACGCTCGATCTCGCAAGCGACGGAACATACACCTACAACCTCAATACCACGCTGGTGCAGGGGCTCGACGACGGCGAAACCGAAACCGACACCTTCACCTACACGATCATCGATGCCGATGGCGATACGAGCACCGCGACGCTGACGATCACGATCAATGGCGCCAACGATGCGCCGGTGGCGAACGCCGACACCAACTGGACGATCGAGGACGCGGCAGCTCCGATCACCGGTAATGTGCTCCAGACCGTTGCGCACAATGGTGCCCCGGACGGAAACCCGCGTGGCGATGTTGCCGATGTCGATGTCGATATTGAACCGTTGACGGTCACGACTGTCGGCACGTTCAACGGCACCTATGGTGTGCTGACGCTCAATTCCGATGGCAGCTACAGCTATCGCCTCTTCACCGAGGTCGAGAATCCGACAGCCTTCGCTGCGGTTCAGGCGCTTAGCCCGGGCGATACGCCGCTGAGCGACAGCTTCAACTACACCGCGACCGATGGTGACCTGACGGACAGTTCGACGCTGACGATCAGCATCTTCGGCGAGAACGATGCTCCGGTCGTGGGCACCGCCACGGTTGCAACCTCGGACGAAGGATTGCCGGGAGGACTGCCCGACACGACCGGCAATCCGACCGACACGACGAACAGCGCGACGGCGAATGGATCGATTTCGATCACCGATGCTGACGACAGCACGTTCACCGTGACGCTCAGCGTCCCGACCGACACATTGAGTTCGGGCGGCGAGACGATCACGTGGTCGCTGAGCCCTGACGGGAAGACTCTGACCGGTTCGACCGTTTCGGCTGGGACCGTCCTGACCGTCGTAATCGACGACACGGGTGCCTTTACTGTGACCCAATCGGCGCGGATCGATCATGCCGATACGACCACTGAAGACGTCACCGGTTTCACAGTCGACGTAAACGTCAACGACGGGACTACAACGACGACGCAGACTGATGCGATCACGGTCAATCTGGAGGACGACAGCCCAGAGATCACATCACCGATCTCGGACGAACAGGCGCTCAACGATCCGGATGTGGCTCCGCTGGTCGGCGACCTGAACTTTGCGCCGGGCGGTGACGGACCGGGGGTGGACATGATGATCATGGCCGATGTCTCCGGACTGACGGCCGGCGGACAGCCGCTGATCACTTCGCAGACGGGCAACGTGCTCACCGCTTTTGTCGACAATGACAACAGCGGAACATTGAACGCTGGCGATCTCGAGATCTTCACGATCACCGTCGATCCTTCGGCGGGTACGTCCGGCACCTACACCTTCGATCTGCTGGTGCCTCTCGATCCGGAGATCAGCGCGGTCGATATCGGCACGGATGGCGCATTCGGCGTAGGCCCGAGCCAGAGTGTTATCGTGTCGCAGAGCAGCACGGGCGACGACCTCGTATTCGTCACCGGCTGGGAGCCCGACGGCAATGGCGGATTGTTCACCGGCGGTGAACTTACCGATTGGCTGGGCGGCGGCAATCCCGATCTCAACCAGCGCGCCGACGTTAATGGTTCGACCGCGGGCTTTGGCCTTGGCAACAACAACCTCAATGCTGGCGAATTCATGCGGTTCGATTTCGGTCCGCTGGACGATTACGATGGTCCTGGAAGCTATACGCCGCCAGGTGGTACGGCACTGCTCAACGCGGCCTATGTCACCTTCTCGATTTCGAATTTCGGTAGCGGCGATGTAGTCCATTTCGTTGCGCACTACACGGACGGTTCGACCGAATCTTTCACATTTACCGGTAGTGGCGGCAACTCGACAATCACGCAGACCATCACGGCGCCGGCGGGCAAGACACTCGCCTTTGTCGACGCTTATCAGGAATCCGGACAGGTCAAACTGAACCTGGACGAGGTTGGCACGATCGAGTCCACTATCGACGTCGATATCCCGGTCTCGCTCAAGCTGACCGATGGCGACGGCGATCCCGTGATGGACGATTTCGTCATCAACATCTTCGATGATGCGCCCGATGCGATCGATGATGTGACCACCACAACGGTCGGTGGGCAGGACATCAATGCCGCATTCGTCCTCGATTTCAGCGGGTCGATCAACAATTCCGAGCTCAACCTTCAGCTGACCGCAGTTAAGGATGCGGCCTTCGAGTTGTTCGAGTCCACAAACGGTTCCGTCGACATTACGCTGATCACGTTCTCCGGTACTGCCAACCTCGAAGGCAGCTTCTCGGACTTCGCGACTTTTGCCGCTGCAATCGATGACCTGAACAACCAGCTTGGCGGTACGCGGACTTTCAGCGGAAACACTGACTTCACCGCTGCGATTCAGGAGGTGCTGGCTGAGTATACGCCGAGCACGACGGCGAGTAACCAAGTCTTCTTCCTCAGCGATGGCAATCCGAATGAGCAGACTGGCTCCGGCGGGAACTCGTTGCTGGATAGTGTCGCTACCCAGTGGCAGACCTTTATCGACGACAACGACGTGAATGTAACCGCGATCGGCGTAGGCGGCGGGATCAACACGGCTCGCCTGCAGGATGTCGATCTCGACGGTGAAGGGGCTCCGATCCTCGCCTCCGATTTCGAAGACCTGATCGACACGCTGATCGAGGCGGTCACACCTCCGATCGGCGGCAATGTTCTCACCAACGATGTCGCTGCCACCAATGGCATCGAGGTTGTTTCGATCGTGGTCGACGGGGTCAGCTATGTCTTCGACGGCGTAAACACCATCACGCCGAGCTCAGGTTCTCCGATCACCGGGACTTCATTTACGGTGACAACCGGCTTCGGTGGCGTGTTGACGTTCGATTTCTCGGACGGAAGCTATACCTACGAACCGCCGGCAATTGCGGTGCCTGAGATCGAAAACTTCCAGTACACCGTCGTGGATGGTGACGGAGATACCGACTCTGCGATTTTGCGGGTCGACATCACCGCCGTTTCGGAAGACCCCAACTTCGCCAAGAACGACGTGGTGATCACCAATCGCGGCTCGACTGTCCCGATTGACGAAGCGTGGTTGCTTGCCAACGACGATGCCGGGACAGTTATCGACAGCGTTGGCAATGCGACAAGCGGGAGTGTCGCACGGTCTGGCGGTACCACTACGTTCACGGACACCGGTGATGCCGGCGGTGGCTTCACCTATTCGGCGTCGAACGGATCGAACTCAAACAATGCGTTCGTCACCGTCAATCGCGAGCAGGCTGGTGAATCCTCCCTCGATGGTACCAGCGGCGACGATATCTTGATCGGTCGCGATGGTGCCAACGACGATATCGATGGTGGCGACGGAGCTGACATCATGTTCGGCGGTACCGGTAGCGACGACTTCAACATCGACGATGGCGATTCCAATGCTGTGGTTGGCGGATCCGGCGACAACGGCACGGTTTCGGGCTTCGATACGATTGTCGATTTTGACTCTTCGGTCGATGATATCGACTTCAATGGAACGGCAGTTGTCGGATCGACCACATCAGGCACCGATGGCACCGATTCGACCCTGACCATTGGCGGTCAAACCGTTAAGTCGCATGCCGTTTCGAACGGTATCATCACTTTCGACGATCAGAATTCGTTCTCGAGCGCTCTGACGCTTGCGAGCGAAAGCGACGTCGCGGCTGTGGTCGATTACCTCCAGGGCAACGACATCGGTTCGTCGAACTCGGTTGTGGCGTTTGTGGTCGGCAGCGACACTTACGTTTACTTCCAGGACAACAGTTCGCCGACCCTAAGCCAGGACAACCTCGTCAAACTCGAAGGCGTGACGCTCACCAATGTTTCGAGCCTGATCGGTTCGGCGATCTTCCCGGTTGTGCTCGACCTCGACGGCGATGGCGTGGAATTCGTCGGCATCAATGCGGGTGTCACCTATGACTACGACGGTGACGGCAACGCCGAGGCGACCGCCTGGGTCGGCGCTGACGACGCGATCCTTGCCTACGACGCCAATGGTGACGGTACTGTAACCGATGCCTCGGAGTTTGTGTTCGGCGGTGACGGATTGTCTGACCTGGAAGCTGTGGCAGCTCGCTATGACAGCAACGGCGACGGCGTGCTCGATGCATCCGACAGCGCCTATGCCGATTTCGGTATCTGGCAGGACGTGGACCAGGATGGAGTGGCCGATGCAGGCGAATTCACCTCGCTGGCCGACGCAGGCATTGTTTCCATCGGTCTCGTTTCGAACGAAGTCGATGCGGAAGCCGCAAACGGCGACGTCGGAATCTTCGGCAGTTCGTCCTTCACGTTCGCCGATGGTTCCACCGGCGTCGTTGCCGATACGGCCTTTGCTACCGGTGCAAGCAACGACAACGACCAGAATCGTACCAATCAGCGCACAGCCGAAGTCGCGACCGTAGCGGCACTCGCCAGTTCGGTGCTGATGGATGCTGGCTTCGATTTCGGCATGTACGACAATGCGGCGCGTCATCTGATTGAGGATCCGCTCGAAGTAGGTGTTTCCACGGATGTCGCGGCATTCGATATGTCCGGTATCGCCATCCAGAGCGTGGACTTCGGAGGCGACTCATCGTTCGACAGCTCTATCGGTTCGTCAGCGCACGACTTCGTCAGCATCATCGGAAGCTACGATGGTGTCGCCGAGCCGGCAGGCATCCAGACGATCTCACAGCCACAACCCAACGTGCTGGAGGCAATCGAATGGGAGGGTGGCGCCGGCACATCCTCGGGCCTGTCTTCGTCTCCGGCGTTCAGTGGCATGGACGTGGCGCAGGCGATGGAGGCTCTGTTGGTGCTCGACGCAGCAGCGCCCGACACGGCAGCAGCGGAGATCGATCCCGCTGGTGCTGTGCTGGCAGACCTTGCAGCAGAAAACCTGCTCGACCAGGTAATCGATCGTTTCAGCGAGCAGTCGCAGACATCCGACTACCTGCTGGCCGATGCGAATGGTGCCGCGGAAGGCCTGCTCGATCAGATGTTGGAACCAGCAATCAAATCGGCAGACGCAATTCACGCAGTCGATCAGCAGCTTGACGAAGCGGCGGCGGCAGCGGCTCAAGCCTAATCAGATTACAGCCCGCGGGGGGAAGAGGAAGATGAAGACCACTTGTCACTATCTAACGGCGTTAACCATAATTTCCGTGGCGTCGACTGGTGCTGCGGCACAGAATTCGGTGGCCGAACTAATGGCGGCCGATATCGACACGCTGAGGTCGGAAATCCAGAATCGCTACGATGCGGCGCTGTCGACCACCAAAGACCAATCCGTCGTCGCAGCCAACGACACCCGCTACATGTGGGCGTCGGAAGCCAAGGTTCAGTGCGCAATCGCGTTGGGTTATCTGAAGTCGCGTACGCGCGATGAAACGAGCATCAGCAAATGCGACTACGCCTACGGTCGCATGGCCATCCGAACAGCGCCGCCTCCGCCGCCCCCGCCACCGGTTGCGCCGCCACCTCGTCGCGAGGTCTGCACCAGCGTCGAACCGGGATTGGTATTCTTCGAATTCGATTCACACACTCCTGGCGCAGATGCGACGCAGACAATCCAGATCGTTGCAACCAATGCGCGTGAATGCGGATGGGATCAGTTCCGCGTGATCGGTCATACGGACCGATCCGGCAGCAACGCCTACAATGACGCTCTGTCGGTTCGCCGGGCCGAAGCGGTTGCCAATCTGATGGCGAGCTTGGGAATTCCGCGAGATCAGATGGCGGTTTCTGCGGAAGGCGAAACCAATCCGAGAGTTCCGACAGCGGACGGTGTCCGCAGCCCGGAAAACCGGCGCGTCGAAATCACGGTATCGCAGTAAGGACGGAGAGGGACCAATGCGTAGTCTAGTAATTTCCGCAGTCGCAGCCGCCCTTCTCGCAGGAACGGCTCCGATTGCTCATGCCCCGGCATCGGCACAGACTGTCACGATGCAGGAAGCCATTGATGTGGCGATGCGAACCAATCCTGAAATCCTGCAAGCGCAGTATAACAAGGAAGGGATCCAGTTCGAACGCAAGCAGGCTGAAGGCCTCAATGGCCCACGGATCGATGTCGAAGCTTCGGCCGGGATACGCCGACTTGAAAATACAACGCGGCGCAATCTCGGCATTGCCAACAACGAACTCTATCCGCTTGAGATCGGCATCACCGGTGAGTGGACCGCAATTGATTTCGGTCGCCGTCGCGGGGAGATCCTGCGCCAGGCGGCACGGGTCGACGGGGCCTCATTGCGAGTCCTCGAACGCTCTGAATTCGTGGCGCTGCAGGTATCGCGCCAGTACCTCGATGTGCTCCTGCAGCAGCGGGTCCAGGCTGCGGCATCCGACAACCGCCGCTTCCACGAATTGCTGGTGGGCGATCTTTCGCAAGGAGTCGCGCAGGGATCGATCAGCGTCGCCGACCAGCAGCAGGCTGAAGAACGTTTGCAGGCGGCGATCGTGCGCGAGGAAGAGGCCAAGCGCGCGCTTACCGATGCACAGATATCGCTTCGGACATTGACGGGGCTGGATGTCTACAGCGTCACCGTGCCACCCAACCTTGTGTCATCGATGCCGACCAGCCTGGAGAACGCCATCGGCACCGCGCGCCTGCGCAATCCGCTCGTGCGCGAGGCCCAGGCGGATGTTGATGCCGCCAACGCACTTGTGAAAGCGCAGACGGCAGAACTTTATCCGACCATCGGTCTGGAAGTTCGGGGCCGCGCTGGCGATGACATCGATGGATTCTCGGGTGAGACCAACGATATCCAGGGCCGAGTAGTGATGCGTTGGAATATCTGGGACGGGGGCATCAATCGCGCCCGCGTTCAGGAGACCGTCCGACAGGCTTCGATCGCTCGCTATGCGCTGCACCAGCGTCAGCGCGAGGCCGAAGAAGATGTCCGCGCAGCCTACAATGCGCTTGAAACACAAGGACGGATCGTAACTGCGCTGGACCGGCAATCGAGCGTTTCCGATGATCTGCTGTTGTCGTATCGCAGCCAGTTCAACATCGGCCGCCGCTCGCTGCTCGACGTTCTCGATGCGCAAAACACTAGGTTTAACACCCAGGTTCGTCTCGAAACGGCACGCTTCTCGGAAATATTCGCCCGCTACCAGATTTTGGCGGCCACGAATAACTTTTTGGACGCGTTAACTATTTCCCCGGGCGCCGGTTCGGGTGAAGATGAGCGCGCACGGTTCGAGTACGGCCCGCCAGTCGATGCCGAACTGCAACGCCGCGTCTATCCCAAGTGATGGCGCAAGGAGGATGACACGTGTCTCGGTTGGAGGATCAGTTGGAAGGCATCGCCATCGATAGCCTTTCCCGGTGCGTGGCGGAAATCGCCGCGCGCTACTCCTCCGCCGTGTCTCCTGCCGCATTCGCGCAGCTGCCCAAGAACGCCGATGGGCGGTTGCCCTGGCATCAGGCCGATGCTGCGCTGGAGCTGGCTGGCGTAAATTTCGATGCCTCGACCAGGCGCAAGCTGCCTGCCGATGCGAGCCTTTACCCGGCACTGGTCGAGCTTGCCGATGAGCAATTCGTCATCGCGCTGGAGGCCAATGAGACCGACCTGCTAGTCTGGAAGCCGGATATCGAAGGCGAGTTGTGGGTGCCGCGACCGGAGATAGCGGGTGAATTCGCCGGTCGGCTCTATTCTATCTTCGCCAATCCCGATCTCCAGCGCGAGGGCGAAGCGCCCTGGCATGCCAAGGCCCGTGGGCACTGGTTCTGGGGCGAATTGCGCAAGGAGCGCAAATCGTTCTGGCCGGTCATCCTCGCGTCGCTGGTGATCAACATGCTGGCAGTTGCGCTGCCGCTGTTCACCATGAACGTCTACGATCGGGTCATTCCCAATCGTGCGACGGAAACCTTGTGGGTGCTGGGTGCTGGTGTGGCGCTGGTCTTCGCGCTCGAATTCGCGCTGCGGCGTGGACGCACAGCGGTGCTCGACCAGATTACGCGCCGCCTCGACCTGAAGCTGTCGCAAAAGATTTTCGGGCGGCTGCTGGCCACTCCTCTGCAGGAACGGCAAGGACACACCGGCTCGCTCGCTGCGCGCGTCTCCGAATATACGATCGTGCGCGATTTCTTTGCCTCGACCACCGTCGTGCTGATGATCGATGTGATGTTCCTGTTTGTGTTCGTAGGGGTAATTGCGATCATCGGCGGCTGGCTCGCGCTGATCCCGCTGGGGATCATCACGGCCATGCTCATCGCCGGTTACTTCCTGCAGCGAAAGGTCACTGACGCAGCGCAGGACGCGCAAGCTGACTACGGATTGCAGCAGACCCTGCTGGTTGAATCGCTCGCGGGTATGGAAACTCTCAAGAGCATGGGCGGTGAAGGCGGAGCGCTCGGTCGCTGGTATCGTCTCGCCGATGCGGGCGCGCATTCGCAAGAGCGACTTCGCAACATCAACTCTATCGCTGTGGGCCTGGCGCAGACGTTCCAGCAGGTCTCGACGGTCTCGTTGATCATCGGCGGCTATTATCTCTTCGCAGCGGGACAAATCTCGATGGGCGCGATCATCGCGATCGTGATGCTCGCTTCGCGTTCGCTGGCACCTGCAGGCCAAATCGCATTCGTGCTTACACGCGGGAGGCAGGCCAACGAGATGCTCGCCAGCATCGAACGCCTGTTCGAAGCCAGCGACGAGCGGCAGAAAGGCGGCTCACTGGCTCCGGCTACGATCAGCCAACCGTTGATCTCGCTGAAGGATGTGCGTTTTTCCTATCCCGAAGCAGGCCAACCTGCGCTGGACGACATCAATCTCGAAATCAAACCGGGTGAACGGATCGCGATTGTCGGTCGCGTGGCGTCGGGCAAATCGACATTGGGCCGGGTGCTGTGCGGTCTCTACGAACCGAGCGAAGGCACGGTTTTGGTCGATGGTCTCGACGCGAGCCAGTACCGGCCCGAACACCTGCGCGATGCGCTGCGCTTTGTCGGTCAGGACGCCGATCTGTTTTCAGGATCGATCCGCGACAATCTTTCGCTCGGTCGCCGCAATGCTACCGACGAACGAATGCTCGCTGCCTTGCGCCAGACTGGAGCCGACCAATTCCTGACCCGCGACAGTGGCGGGTTCGAGCGACCCGTGGGTGAGGGGGGCAAGCGGCTGTCGGGGGGACAGCGCTCGTTCCTCGCACTCACGCGGGCGTTGGTGACACCGTTCGAACTGCTGTTCCTCGACGAGCCGACAGGCGCGATGGACAGCCAAACCGAGAAGATGTTTGCCGACAAGCTTTCTGGCGCGCTGTCCGACCACCAGACGCTGGTGATCTCTACGCATCGCCCGGCATTGTTCGCGCTGTGCGACCGCCTGATCGTGCTCAGCAATGGCCGGATTGCCGCGGACGGGCCGATCAAGCAGGTTCTCGAAAATGCGGGCACCCCGATCGAAGGGCTGGCGCGATGAGGCGCATGAAGGAACTTCTCGCGCGCTCGCTGGTGCTGCTTCCGGTTGTTGCGATTGCGGCTTCTCCTTCGCTGCCCGCGATCGAGGCTTCGTACGCTGCCGACCTCGGTGCGACCCTGCCCGAACTTCAGCGCGAACTGGCCGATATGTCGACTGGACAGGATCAGGAGTTGATGCTGGCTGGAACCGACGCGCAATCGCGCAACGCGTTGATCCCGTTGGTTGCTGGAACTCATTCAGGGCTGAGCGCCTATTCGCCATTCGCAGCCGGCTCCGACACCTATTCGACCGCTCTCAAATGCATGACGCAAGCAGTCTATTACGAAGCTGCCAATGAAAGCGAGAAAGGCAAGCGCGCGGTTGCGCAAGTGGTCATGAACCGCATGCGGCATCCGGCCTATCCCAACTCGGTCTGCGGGGTGATCTACCAGGGCGTCAACGCGCGCGTTTGCCAGTTCAGCTTTACCTGCGACGGAGCCCTACTTCGCAAGCCGCTCGAAAGGCAGTGGAGTGAATCCCTTGAAGTCGCCAAGGACGCACTCGACGGCAGGCAACTCCCAGAGGTCGGCACTGCGACGCACTACCATGCCGATTACGTCCTGCCGAAATGGGCCTATACCCTTGAGAAGCTCGAAGTCATCGGCACGCACATCTTCTATCGCTTCCCAGGCCGGGCAGGCCGTAGCGCAGCGTTTCAGGCGCGCTGGTCGCAATCCGAACGCATCCCGCAGATCAACTGGGCGCGGTTCGATGCCGATGCGGATCTGACCGAGGATTTTGCGGTGGTCGAAGAGGAACCATTCGTTCCGGGGCTGACTGTCACCGCCGATCCGACCGACCGCCATGCACCCACCGATGTGGGTGGAAGGCTCGATACGACCAAACAATGGCGTCTGAGCATTCCCGATCCTGTGAACCAGCAGGGCAGCTACACAGCAACTCTCAACGAGCAGGGTGATGTGGGCACGGCTTCGGCCGAAATCACAGCAAGCTCCTCGCAAACGGAGGCAGGATCATGAATGTGCTCGGTTGGTGGGAGAGTATGGACGCGCCGCGCAGGCTGATTGTCGCTTCGGCCGTTGGATTGGCGCTGTTGCTCTCCTGGTCTGCCTTTGCGCAGGTCGACAGCATCACGCGCGGCACCGGTAAGGTGATTCCAACCAGCAAGGCACAGGTCGTTCAGCCTGCCGAACCAGCGGTGATCGAAGAGATCCTCGTGCGCGGCGGACAGTCCGTGAAGAAGGGGCAACTGCTCGTTAGACTTGACGACGCTCAATCGGCTTCTGAGCTAGGCCAGTTGCAGACGGAGAACGAACGTCTCGCCGTGCGCGCTCGGCGCCTGCAGCAGGAGGCTTCGGGCGGCTCGCTCGGCTGCGAGGAGGGCTCGGTTTGCGCCGAAGAACGCCGCTTGCAGCAGGCCCGCGTGTCGGCCGCTCGCGCAAGGGAACGGTCTCTGGCTGCCGTGATCGACCAGCGTCGGCGCGACCAGCGCGAGGCTGAAGCCACCATCTCTTCTCTGACCGACAGCGAAAGGCTGGCACGCGAACAGGTCCAGATGCTTGAGCCACTGGCGGCACAAGGCATCGTCCCGCGCACCGAATTGCTGACGGCGCAACGCGATCTCGTCGACGTACAGGGCCGGCTTTCGGCTGCGCGGCAGGCATCGGGTCGGGCTGCAGCCGCCATCCGCCAGGCCCAGGCCGATCTCAATTCCGCGCGGCTCGATTTCCGCCAGCAGGCCCTCAACGAACGCAGCGAAGTGGCAACCCGGATCGCGGTCAATGAGGAAACCATTCGCGGCGCCGAGGCGCGCCAGCAGCGTAACGAATTGCGCGCGCCTGCTGATGGGATCGTCAACGATGTACAGATCACCACTGAAGGTGGTTTCGTGAATGCCGGCGAGAAGATCATGCAGGTCGTCCCGATCGGCGAAAAACTGCTGGTCGAAGCTCGCGTTGCCCCAAGCGACATTGCGTTTATCAAGGTTGGCGACCCGGCCAATGTCAAAGTCACGGCCTACGATTTCTCGATCTACGGCGGGTTGGACGGGACGGTCCAGCAGGTCTCGGCTGACAGCGTCTTCGACGAAGTAGAGCGCGAAGCCTATTACACGGTGCTGATCGAAACCAATGACGCGTATATCACGCGGGGAGGACAGACATTCCCTATCGTACCCGGCATGATTTGCGATGTCGAGATCCTCACCGGGCGCCGCACGATACTCAGCTACCTGCTCAAGCCGGTTTCAAAAGCCTTCGATCGTGCATTGACCGAGCGATAGGCGCCGCTCGCACGCAGAGAATTCAGTACCCGTGGATCCAGGCCTGATCGCCGCTGAAGCTGAGCACCGGATTGTAATCATGGGACTTGGCGCCGTCGAGCAGTGCATCGGTTGCATTGTCGAGCACAACATAGCGATCATCGAGCTTGACCACCAAAAGGGCATGATCCGCTCTTCGCACGGTGTCCCGCGCGATCGTCAGGTACATGTCTGATTGCGGAATGCCTGCGGCCGAAAGCAATTGCATCTTCGCCAGCGCGATGTCTTCGCAATCACCTTTGCGGAGCATCATGGTAAGCTGCGCACCGGCCCAGTAGTCGGCCTGGCCGAAGAGTTCGCGATCCTCGACATAGCGGATGTTGCGGTTCACCCAGCGATTGATTGCGCTGAGGAATTCTTCGCTGGCCGCCGTCGCGGTCGGCTCCAGCGGCTGGCTGCTGCCCGAGAATTGCTCGGACTGAACACGCCGCCAGTCCTTGTCGAAATTGGTTTTGCCGATTCGAACCCGCTTGGATGCGAGGAAGTCGTCGCTGGCAGCAGGTCGAGCAATGAAGTTCATCGTCGCTGAAGCGGGCGCGGCCGATACAGAGGCGCAATAGCGGCTCCCGGATGCGGCTGGTTGCAATGGTTCGATATCGGCAACCGATGCGGTTACGGCAACTGTCTGCGGACCCTGCGTCTGCTGCATACGCATCCGCTCGAGCGCGCTCATCTCACCCCCGAGGATGGCCGCACTCTTCGAAGCGCGCACATTCGAGTTTGCAGCGGCCTCTGCCAAAACGGTCCGGCCAGTATCGTTGCTGCTTGCACACGCGGAATGAATCGCTGCCGCAGCGATTGTCGGCTGCACGGCCACGCCAAGAGCCTGCGCGTGCGCTTGCGTCGCGACCAGCGCACCGCTCAGGGCAAGGCAGCCGAGACCCGCTCGGACTGCAGAATTGATATGACGCTTCCCACGCATGGCGCGGGAATTGCACGGCGCCTGACAAGGATGAGTTCGTAGACAGGGTTAATCTGGAGGAAACCCTATTTGCCTGCCGCCGGCAAATCTCTGCCGGTTTCTCGCGCACAGTTGCGAACGAGTAGCGATGCGCAGTCTGGG
>CAZJZO010000044.1:0-7093 GCA_964550495.1 uncultured Porphyrobacter sp.
ATGTCGCCGTGGTCGATCCATTCTCCGAAGCTTGGCCCGAGCTCAACGATTTCGCGGCCATCGCGAGCCCGCACCAGGATGGTCTGCGCGTTCTGGGTCGATTTGAGCTGATAGAAGCTCGGGATCGATCGCGCGGCAAAACCAACTGCGACGACCAAGAAAATACTGGCTAGGACCGCGCCCGCTGTGCCCCATATCTTCAGCCGCTTGGTCCACTTCCACAGCGGGGAACGCGGTTTCCCTCCACCGCCGCGCTTCACCTTGCTCTTCTTGCCGGAATTCGAAGCCTTGCGACGCGACGTCGATCCGGAACGCTCGGCGGCGGCGCGGCGGCTGCCACGCTTGCCCTTGTTCTGGATAGTGTCACCCCGTTTCGACATTGTTGCTGATCAACCCACTCGTACCATTCCACCTAGGCACGGCCCTGCATAAGCGAGTTCTAACGCCGGGTGAACACGCGGTTCAGCCGTTGTCCGACGGGATTTTACCAATTCGACCGGTTTTGCGGCTCGGCTGATCTCAATCGTCCACAAATTCGAGCGCAGCGGAGTTGATGCAGTAGCGCAATCCGCCCTCTTCAGGCGGTCCGTCAGGGAAAACGTGGCCCAGATGCCCACCGCATTTGCCGCATAGCACTTCGGTCCGGATCATCCCGAACGAGGTGTCGCGGCGTTCCTCGATGGCGGTTTCGTCAGCCGCCTTGGTAAAGGCCGGCCAGCCGCAACCGCTGTTGTACTTGGCTGCGCTGATGAACAGGCGCGTTCCGCAGCCGGCGCACATATATTCACCGTTCTCGTAAAACTTGTCGTACTTGCCGGTGAAGGCCCGCTCGGTGCCCGCTTCGCGCAGGATGTGGAACTGCTCGGCGGAGAGCCGCTCGCGCCATTCTTCTTCGGTCACCGTCTTAGGATCTTCAGTCATGGGAAGGCTTCTCCTTGGAGGTGCAATATCGGTTCGTCGCAGATGAACCGCAAGGGCGACTGCCCGCCCGCAGCGACGCGATCCTTGATCGCGTAAGCGAGGAGATCGCACCCCGGATGGGGTGCGGAAACGGAGATTCACCCATCGACCAGCGCGTAATGCGCAGGCGGTTTGATGACATCCATCCGTTCGGTCAGCAGCGGGCGGAAGCTCGGGCGGCTCTTGAACACCGCGTACCAGCCGCGCGTCTGTTCGTGCCCTGTCCAGTCGATCCCGCCGAGATAATCGGCAACGCTGATCTGCGCGGCCGCGGCGAGGTCGGCCATGCTCATGGTCGAGCCAGCCAGCCATGGACGGTTGTCGATCAGCCAATCCATGTAATCGAGGTGGCCGTGCGCCATCTTCATCGCTTCACGCAGCGCCTTGCTGTCAGGCGGTTGGCGCAGCACGATCCGCTTCTTCATCCGCTCGGACAGCAGCGGTGCAGTAACGTCGGCGTAGAAATTCTCATCGAACAACGCGACCAACCGGCGGATTTCCGCGCGCCCGGTCGCCGTGCCGTTGATCATCGGCGAGCGGTCGACCGTCTCTTCGAAGTATTCACCGATCGCCCGGCTGTCTGCGATGACGATATCGCGATCCTTGTCGACCAGAACCGGGGTTCGCCCCGCCGGATTGAGGTTGAAGAACATGTCGGACGCCGCCCATGGATCCTCTCGCACCAATTCGTAGGCGATATTCTTTTCGCCCATCAGCAACCGGATCTTGCGGCTGAACGGGCAAAGAGGGAACTGGTAGAGCTGGAACATCGCGCCTTTATCAATGCCTCAGGCGAGGGGATTCGTCCACATCGGCGAGCGGCATTGAGACAAGTTTTCCGACGCTCACCGAGCCTCGCGCGATTGCTCCATCGCATCGCGCATGCGCGCCGCCATATCGCGCAACGCAGGCAGCATCGTCTGCATCCCTTCGCTCATCGCGCTCATCGCATTCATGGCCTGCGGCAAACGCTCGGACACCTGATCGGGAAGCGCTTCGGCCTCGGGAGCCAGATCGCGGATCGTCGCGTCGGGATCGACGACCGGACCCTCGCCATCGGTCGCACGGTTCATCGCCTCGGCGAGTGGACCGACTTTCAGATCAAGCAATGAGCCAAGAACGATCTGCGCCATTGTCGCAGCCTGTGCCTGGAATTCGGGGTCGGCGAGTTTCTGCGACATTTCGGCCAGCGCCGGTTCTACCTCAGGCGTCGTTGCATCTTGGGCGCAAGCGAGTGACGGGGTGACGAGCGCAAGCAAAGCGGCTGCGACAGCGGGGTTGGCGCGCATGACAAATCCTCCAGCAATTTCGGGTTGGCCACGAATTAGTTCATCTTCAATGACCTGAAGCTGAACGAACTGAGTCAGACGCCCGAAGCCTCCAGCATGAGCAGGCAAGCGGGCATGACCTTGTCGACCTCGTTATTGTCCCACAGCCTTTGCGCTTCGCGGGAAACCAGGCTTGAAACGCCTGCGCGATCCAGACCCGTTTCCTCCATCAGTTGTGCCAATGCGACGACAAAGAACTCGCGCCCGCGTTCACCCAGGTCCGGCCACTTTTGCGCCGCTTCGTTGCCGGTCGACTGACCATGAGCGACCATCGCAAACGCCGCTGAGCAACGGATTGCGGCTTTGTTTTCCTGGGAAAGCTCCACAGCTGGTTCCGCCGAGTCGGGAGCCGGGTTTTGGGCAGCCAGCAAAGCTGCGACAAGTGATCGCACAATCATCCGGCTGCGTTATAGCCAGCGATATGAACCTCATGCTACCGCTCGCGCGAGTTTCGAATAAGAGGAGATTCCCCGAATGCTCAACCACGTCATGATTGGCTCGAACGATATCGAGCGGTCGAAGTCGTTCTACAATGCGGTGCTCGGCGTGCTCGGCGCTGGCGAACCGATGGTCAATGTCAGCGACACCGGGCACACCCGCCTGTTCTACATGCACGATGGCAGCATCTTCTCGGTCAGCGAGCCGATCAACGATGAGCCTGCAACCTGCGCCAACGGCGCGACTATCGGCTTCAAGTGCAACTCGCTCGAGCAGATCACCCAATTCCACGACGTCGCGATCGCCAATGGCGGCACCAGCATCGAAGACCCGCCCGGCCCGCGCGAGGGCTCAATGGGTCCGATGAACCTGTGCTATTTTACCGATCCCGACGGCAACAAGATTTGCGGAATCCAGATGGGCGCCTAACGGCTGAGCTGAAAAACGGCGAATTCGGCACGCCAGTTGGCTGCGAATTCTCCAATCTGCGCCTCATTGGCGAAGTACCAGGCGCGGTCGACGGCCGCGCCTTTTTCGCGCGCGAGATCTCGGAAATCGTCGACCGTCACGTGGTGGATGTTCTCGGTCGCGTACCAGCTGACCGGCAGCGCGCGGGTCACCGGCATCCGTCCGCCGAACATCAAGGCCGACCGCGTCCGCCAATGCGCGAAATTGGGGAACGACACGAACGCCTTCCTCCCCACCCGCAGCAATTCGTCGAGCATCAGATCGGGACGCGTAGCAGTCTGCAGGGTCTGGCTCAGGATCGCGTAGTCGAAAGCCTTGTCGGGATAGTCGGCCAAGTCGGTATTCGCGTCGCCCTGCACCACCGAAAGCCCGCGCGCGACACAGCGTTCGACTTTCGCCGAATCGAGTTCCATCCCGCGCGCATCGGCCTGTTTCGCGCTTTCAAGCTCTGCCATCAGCGCGCCGTCGCCGCAGCCGATATCGAGCACGCGCGCGCCCTCGATCACATGCTCGGCGATCACCGCAAGGTCGGGACGCAGCGCACTCACTCGAGGAAGCCTTTTACCACCCGATCCAATTGCGGATGCTCGAGCAGAAAGCTGTCATGCCCGTGCGGCGCACTGAGCTCGACGAAGCTGACTTTCGCGCCGGCGGCGTTCAATGCGTGAACGATGTGGCGGCTTTCGGATGTCGGATAAAGCCAGTCGGTGTCGAAACTGACCAAGCAAAAGCGTGCGGACGTGCCTGCGAAAGCGTCAGCCAGTTTGCCACCATGCTCTTCGGCGAGGTCGAAATAGTCCATCGCCCGGGTGATGTAGAGATACGAATTCGCATCGAAACGCCGGGTGAAGCCACTGCCCTGGTAACGCAGGTAGCTTTCGACCTGGAAATCGGCATCGAATCCGAAACTCTTGGTATCCCGATCCTGAAGCCGCCGCCCGAATTTTTCGGTCAGCCCCTCTTCCGAAAGATAGGTGATGTGTGCGGCCATGCGCGCCACGGCGAGGCCATTATCGGGAGAGGCATCGTTTGCGTAATAGGCGCCGTTGGCCCATGCCGGGTCGGCCATGATCGCTTGCCGCCCAACCTCATGGAAGGCGATATTCTGCGCCGAATGCCGCGCGGTTGAGGCAATGACGAGCACACGCTCGGCGCGGTCCGGCCAGTTGGCAGCGAGGCTGAGCGTCTGCATTCCACCCATCGATCCGCCGACGACCATGTGCAGTCTCTCAATGCCCAACCCGTCAAGCAAAGCGACCAAGCCGCGCACCATGTCGCGGACGGTGATGACGGGAAAATGCATCGCGTAGGGCTCGCCATCGGGGCCAAGGCTGGCCGGACCTGTCGAGCCCATGCAACTGCCGATCACATTGGCGCAGATTACGTGGAAGCGGGTCGTGTCGATCGGCTTTCCGGGCCCGACCATGCGCTCCCACCAGCCCGGCTTGCCGGTGATTGGATGGTCGCTCGCGACGTATTGATCGCCTGTCAGCGCATGACAGATCAGCACCACGTTGGACTTGTCAGCCGCCAGATCGCCATAGGTCTCGTAAGCGATCTCGACACCCGAAAGCAGCTCTCCGCTATCAAGCGGGAGGTCATCGGGTAGCGCGAAGCTGTTGGAGGCGGCAGCGGCATTCATTGCGGACGCGGATTGGGCGAGCGCCTGCGCCATGTCAATTATGCTGTTTTTACGCGAACAAAGCCGTTATCGGGCTTCGCTCTATGACTGGCAGCCCCTCTCCCAAACCCTGGATCACCGCGATCCACGCCTACGTTCCTGGCAAGGCAACTGCGAGCGACGGCCGTCCGCTGGTCAAACTGTCGGCCAACGAGAACCCGCTGGGGACGAGCCCGGCAGCTCTGGCAGCACTTGCAGAAGCGCGTGAAGAGGCCGCAAGCTACCCCGATCCGGACAGCAAGGCTCTGCGTACCAAGATCGCAGATCTGCATGGCCTCGACGCTGACCGGATTGTGTGCGGAACCGGCTCGGACGAGCTGCTCAATCTCGCCGCGCAGGGCTATGCCGGGCCGGGCGACGAGGTGCTGTTCAGCCGCTATTCGTTCGCGGTCTACGACATCGCATCGAGGCGTTGTGGCGCTACACCGATAGAAGCGCCCGACGAGGACTTCACTACCGATGTCGATGCGTTGCTTGCTGCCGTGACCGAGCGCACCCGCGTGGTGTTTCTCGCCAATCCGAACAACCCGACCGGCACCTGGATACCTTCCAGCGAAGTCGAGCGCCTGCATGCTGGCTTGCCGAGCGATGTGCTGCTGGTGATCGACGAGGCTTATGCCGAGTATCTGTCGCCTGAAGAGCAGCGCACTGGCTTCGCGCTCGCTGCAGCGCATGAGAACGTGCTGGTCACCCGCACCTTTTCCAAGATTTACGGTCTTGCTGCCGAGCGGATCGGCTGGGCGATTGGTGCACCCGATCTGATCGCTACGCTCAATCGAATTCGCGGACCCTTCAATGTGACTGCGTCGGGTCAGAAGGCTGGACTGGAAGCACTGAGCGATCAGGATTTCGTCCGTGCCAGCCGCGAGCAAAACGCCGCCGAACGCTCGCGCTTTGCCGAAGCCATAGCCGCGCTCGGCAATCACGGGCTACGCGCAGTGCCAAGCGAAGCAAACTTTGTGTTGGTGCTCTTCGAAGGTGACGTGACCGCCGAAGCCGCGCTCAATGCGCTCGCGAAAGCAGGCTATGCTGTGCGACACCTGCCGGGACAGGGCCTGCCCCAGGCGCTGCGCATCACAATCGGCAAGAGCGAAGACATGACTCGGGTCATCGCTGCATTGCGCGAACTGTGCGGAGAAGCGGCGTGACGATCAGCAAAGTCGCCATCATCGGGCTCGGCCTGCTCGGCGGCTCGATCGGCCTCGCAGTCAAACAGCACGCGCCGGACATCGCCACCACCGGATACGACCGCGATTCGGACGTTCGCAACACCGCTAGCGAGCGAAACTTGGTCGACACGGTTTGCAGCAGCGCCGCGGACGCGGTGCGCGAGGCCGATCTGGTCATTTTGTGCGTGCCGATGGGAGCCATGGGCGATGCCGCCGCCGCAATTGCGGATGCAGTCCAGCCGGATGCGATTATCAGCGATGTCGGTTCTTCCAAACAAGGCGTCGCCGGAACGCTTGCCAAAGCGCTGCCGGACCACACTATCATTCCCGCACACCCCGTCGCAGGAACCGAGCAGAGCGGGCCGGAAGCAGGCTTCGCATCGCTCTTCACCAATCGCTGGTGCATTCTCACGCCGCCTTCCGATGCGGACGAGGGCGCAGTCGATGCGCTCGCTGATTTCTGGCGCAAACTCGGTGCACGGATAGAGATCATGGATGCCGAACATCACGACCTCGTGCTCGCCGTCACCAGCCATATCCCGCACCTGATCGCCTTCACAATCGTCGGCACAGCCAGCGACCTAGAGGACGTGACCCGCAGCGAAGTGATCAAATACTCCGCCGGGGGATTCCGCGACTTCACTCGTATCGCTGCATCCGATCCGGTGATGTGGCGCGATGTGTTCCTTTCCAACAAGGCTGCAGTGCTGGAAATGCTCGGCCGTTTCACCGAAGACTTGACCGCGTTGCAGCGCGCAATCCGCTCAGGCGACGGCGACAAACTGCACGAGCTTTTCAGCCGCACCCGCGCCATCCGACGCTCGATCATCGAGGAAGGTCAGGATGACGAGCGCCCCGATTTCGGGCGCGAGGACCATACTTGATACGTGTGGATTGGGCATCGACCCAAACCGTACCGACGGCGCGCAAAGTCAATTCAACGCATTGATCGCTTCGTGCACCCTCTGCTCGGCTTCGGCTCGCGGCAGGCCCGCCGGCACCATCTCGCCGATCCGATAGGTGATGGTTCCTGAGCGCTTAATGAGGCC